>JAYTXL010000423.1:0-6764 GCA_043742955.1 Verrucomicrobiota bacterium
TCCAATCGCGGTCGGCGGCGCGCGACACCGGCGCGAGGGCCGCTGCGGTAACGGCGGTGGCCGCGCTCGCGAGGAAGCGGCGACGGTTCATCGCAGTGGATTTATCGGCGTGGGTGACAGCGAATTGGCGGGTTTCAGGCTTCATAAAAAATGGCGCTTGCAGTTGTTGGATTACGGAGCCAGAGCCTGCCGCGAAGCACCGGGCAATTCAAGGAAAAGCTGCGCCGGTCGGGGCGTAATTCGGGCAATGCTCCAGGGAGCGTGGCTGGGTCGCAGACCAGCCGCAGCGTTCGGCCAGGAGGCGTGGTTAAAATTTGCCTGACGCCCCTGGGGTTTTCCACGCGCGGCGGCTGGGGCTTGGCATACACCCGCGGTCTGGGGAGGCGATCCGCGCTGCGCCAACACAAATTGCTTTGTCTCGGCGCGGCTTTGTTGTTCCAATCCGGCCATGCCTGAATTGCCGGAAGTGGAAGTGCTCGTTCGCCATCTGGCGCCCTTGCTTCCGGGCCGGACCATCCGCCGGATCGAGGTGCGGCGGGCCCGGGTGCTGCGGCCCACCTCCGAACGGCAATTCATCCGCGACCTGACCGGCGCCAAGTTCACCGGCTTGTCGCGGCGCGGGAAATATTTACTATTCGGGCTGCGTTCGCCCCGGAGCAAAATCCCGATCACTCTGCTGGGGCATCTCGGGATGACGGGGCGGATGTATTTGCAGCCGGCGGGTGTGACCCTGCCCAAGCACGCCGCTGTTATTTTTCACCTGGGCGCGCAAGATTTTATTTATGAGGACCCGCGCTACTTCGGGCGCCTGACCCTTGACCCCGGCGCGCTGGCGCAGCTCGGCCCGGAACCTTTGGGCCCGGAATTTTCCGGGGAACACTTGCGGGCCGGGTTGCGTCGCTCGGCGCAACCCGTCAAAGTCAAATTGCTTGATCAATCCCTGGTGGCGGGTGTGGGCAATATATATGCCAGCGAGGCGTTGTTTCGGGCTGGGATTTCGCCCAAGCGCCCGGCCCGAAGAATCACGGCGGCGCAGGCCGCGCGCCTGTGGCAGGCCGTGCGTGAGGTGCTCGCCGAAGCCATCGCCGGCGGCAGCACCCTGCCGCTGGATTGGTCAGGGAAAGGTCAACGCGACGGTTTGTTTTATTACGGGCAGGCCGCCGGCGTGCCGGGTTTTTATGAGGAACGGCTGCGGGTGTATGACCGGTCCGGGCAGCCGTGTGTGGTTTGCGGCGCGGCGATCCGGCGCCTGGTGCAGGCGGCGCGCAGCACGTTCTATTGTCCGCGCTGCCAGCGTTCGTGAACAAAAAGCTCCGATGAGTCAAAGTCTCGAAATAGTCCGGTTCATGAAAATGGCCCTGCGGTTTGCCATTGGCGCCGGACGGGGGGGCGCTCTGCTCCTGGCGGTCTGCGCCGGCGCGGCGGACAGCCCCTATTTTCAGATCAAAGTTGTGGATGACCAGACGGGGCGGGGGGTGCCGCTGGTCGAGTTGGCGACGGTGAATCATCTGCGCTTTTACACCGACAGCGCGGGCGTGGTGGCGTTTCTCGAACCGGGGTTGATGAATCGCGAGGTGTTTTTCCATGTTCGCAGCCACGGGTATGAATTCGCGAAAGACGGCTTCGGCTATGCGGGTAAGACCCTCGCGGTGAAAAGCGGCGGCAGTGTGGAGCTAAAAATCAAGCGGCTAAACATTGCGGAGCGGCTTTATCGCGTGACCGGCGAAGGGATCTATCGCGACACCGTTTTGCTGGGCGGGCGCGCACCCCTTGCGGAACCGCTGCTCAACGCGCAGGTCGCGGGCCAGGACAGTGTGATGGCGGTGCCTTATCGGGGCCAGATTTACTGGTTCTGGGGCGATACCCTGCGGCCCAAGTATCCGCTCGGACATTTCGGCACCGCCGGGGCAACCTCCGCGCTCCCGGACCGCGGTGGCTTGGATCCCCAGGTGGGGGTGGATCTGAAATACTTCACCGACGGGGAGGGCTTCAGCCGGCCGATGGTGTCGCTGGCGGGGAAGGGGATGATCTGGATCCATGGCCTCCTGACCCTGGCGGATCCGACGGGCCGTGAACGACTCGTAGCGCATTACATGCGGATGAAGAGCCTGGGTGAAATGCGGGAGCACGGCCTGGTGGTCTTCAACGACGAGACGCAAAGGTTCGACCCGCTGGTGGAGTTCGATTTGAAGGAGCAGTGGCGACGTCCGTCCTCGCATCCGGTGCGCTTCCGGGATGCGCGCGGTGATCACTTTTATTTTCCCGCGCCGTTTGCCACCGTGAGGGTGAAGGCGGACTGGCGCAGCCTCACCAACCAGGCGAGCTACGAGGCGTTGACTGTGGCGGTGACCGCCAGTGGCCCAGCCCAATGGGAATGGCGTGCGGACGGCGCGCCCCTGGGTCAGCAAGCGGAGCGGGAAATGGTCCGCGCCGGCAAACTGAAGCACGCCGACGCCCGTTATCAGGTCACGGATGCCACCACGGGGCAGCCGGTGGAAATGCACACCGCCACGCTGAGTTGGAACGAGTATCGGCAGCGGTGGGTGATGATCGCGGGTCAGTCGGGCGGCAGTTCCTATTTGGGCGAGATTTGGTATGCCGAGGCCGAATCGCTCACCGGCCCGTGGAGCGGGGCGCGAAAAATTGTGACGCACGACAAATATACTTTTTACAATCCGGCACAGCATCCGTTTTTCGCGCAAGGGGGCGGGCGTTACATTTTCTTGGAGGGAACCTATACCGAGGAGTTTTCCGGAAACCCGGTCGCCACCCCGCGTTACAATTACAACCAGATCATGTATCGGCTCGATCTGGCCGATCCGAGGTTGCGGACGTCTGCCAAGTGAGGGACAGTCCGTCCATGCAAATGCCGACTGAAACACCGGGCGAGCGCCGTCGGCGCCTGCTCACCACATTGCTGTGGCCGCCGCTCGGGCTGGTAATAATCTGGCATTCGCCGCAAGCGATCTGGCGCAAATGTCTCGGCACCCTGGGCCTGGTGTCCATTTCGCTCCTCTACGTTTTTCTGATCTGCGTGCTGCTCGTGAAACTTCACCTCGCCGAAGTTGAGTGGAGTGGCGGCTTCGGTCCCCGGCTGGTTCATCGTCGCACCAAACCAGACTTCGACGCCCTCGACGCCAACCGGCGGGCGCAGAAAAATGCCCCGGTCGTAGCCCCGTCCAGCGGATCGAGCTATTGGAGCGGCTTCCGGGGTCCGAATCGTGACGGCCTTTACAGCCAGCAGGCGATTCTCACGAACTGGCCCAAGGATGGTCTGCGCAGCGTGTGGCGCCAGCCTTGTGGCGGCGGCTATGGGTCGTTTGCCGTGGCGGAGGGGCGCGCGTTTACCATCGAGCAGCGGCGCGAACAGGAGGTGGTGGTGGCATACGACCTCGCCACCGGCCGTGAACTGTGGACCTTCGCTTACGCCGGACAGTTCAACGACCAGTTCGACATGGGCGGCATTGGCCCGCGTTCCACTCCGACGTGGGATGAAGGTCGCATTTTCGCGATCGGCGCGCAGGGGCAATTGCATTGCCTCGACGCGGCCAGCGGCAAGCTCCTTTGGAAACACGACACCCTCGCGGACAGTGGCACGACCGTGCTGCAATTCGGCATGGCGGCGTCGCCGCTGGTCGCGGGGGACAAGGTCATCATCACCATGGGCGAGATCAATGGCGGCCAGGGGCACGGTGTTTTCGCCTACCACAAAGCCACGGGCGAACCGGTCTGGAAATCGCAGCCGGATAAACAAGCCTACGTCTCGCCCATGCTCGTGACGTTGGCGGGGCGGCCGCAGCTCCTGCTCGTCGCGGCGAGTCGCGCGCTGGCGCTGGCGCCCGAAGATGGCGCGTTGCTCTGGGAATTCCCCTGGACGGTTCAATACGGTAATCAAATTGCCCAACCCGTCTTGACCGGTGAGGACAGAGTATTTCTTTCCGGCGGCTACGGTGCGGGGTGCGTCGAGTTACAGTTGGCGAAGAGCGGCACCGTCCTCAAGGCCGCCGAGCTGTGGCGCAACAAGCAGTTGAAGAACAAATTCACCAGTTCCGTCGTGCACGAGGGCCACCTGTATGGCCTCGACGAAGACATCCTGGTCTGCCTCGACGTGGCCAGCGGCGAACGGAAGTGGAAAGATGGGCGGTACGGCTATGGCCAGTTGCTGCTGGCGAGCGGACATCTGGTGATCCTGTGCGGTGACGGCGACATCGCGCTCGTAAAAGCCTCGCCTGAAAAGTATGAGGAACTGGCGCGCGTGCCCGGCATCAAAGGCAAGACGTGGAATCATCCCGCCCTTGCCGACGGCAAATTGCTCGTGCGAAATTCCATGGAGATGGCGTGTTTCGATTTGTCGGTAAAGTGATTTTGAAAAACCGGTGGGACTACCGGGTGTCCGGGTGCAGCAAACCACGAATGGACACGAAGGGGAGGGGTTCGGGAAGCAGGGTGAGCCCGGTGGTTCCGATCCGGCGAGCGATCGGTGCCGCGTCGGAAGCGTGAATGTTGGCTCGCCCTCATCCAAACCTTCTCCCCGGGGAGAAGGAATCGCCATAGTCCGTTTCTTATTTTGCGAGTGACCGCGTGATAAATCCAGTCGCGCGACAGTTGAAAGCAGCAGCGAGCGTTTCCCCCTCTCCTTGGGGGAGAGGGCCGGGGTGAGGGCGACCGTTGAGCTGGTCTGTGCTGGACTGAATTCGGGTGTGTTGATCCTGGCTCATCCTGAATTTTCCACCGGGGGAGCAAGATCAATCGGTCCAAAAAGAGGGCAAGCCCAGATTTCGGAGGCCTATTTCATGAGGTTCGACGGAATGTCTTCCTGAGGCCCATCCGTGGTGCTCAGCTTCCAGCCGCCCGGATCAATGCGCACCGTCAACGATCCCGAAGTAGTTGTGTAGAACACCGGCACCTGGCGTTGCGCCAGCCGTTCGCGCAAGGCGCGGCTCGCGCGGCGGCTCGCGGGATATTCACTGTCCTGAACAACGATGACGCGCGGCTGGATGGCATCCAGCAGCGCGTCGTTCAGCGGTTCGCCCTGCGTGGGCAGACCGGTGATCACAATGTCGGCCCGCAAATCCATTTCCCGTTCCAACAACGCGCGCTGGCCCAGTTTGCCCAAATCGGACAGCAGCAGAATCCGCGTGCCCGCAAATTCACGGCGGAGCACCACGACGTTGTCATCGCCCTGGGCGAAACGATCCGTGGCGGCAGGATGCAGCACGGTCCAATCCGCCAGGGTGTCGTCGCGCTGCACCGACCGCCAGCGTTGCGGCGCCGACTCGATCTTGCCGGTAATGGTCCGGAAGCTGGCGGAACGCGATGGTGTGACGCTGGTGGTGATTTGACCGGGGGAAAATTGTTCCGCGATCACTTCGAGGCCGCCGGCGTGGCGCAGGTCACCATGGGCGAGCAACAGATGCGGCAACCGATTGACGCCTTGCGCGCGCAGGAACGGTTTCACAATCAGGCCGGCGCCGGATTCGTTGCCGCAATTGATCAGCAGATCCTGCGCGTTGCCGGGCGCATCCACATACACCGAGCTGGCTCCGTTCAAAACCGTCAGTCGCAGCCCGGTGCGTTCCTGCCGCCCGTTGGAGATCCAAACCAAGGCCAGCACGCCGAGGCCGAGGCCGCACCCAATCCGCCAGCGCGGGGTGAACATGCGCCCGGTGACCGCCAGAAAAACCAGCGGGTAATAGAGGATGAACTCCAAAAATGTCGGTGCGCGGACATACCAATAAGCGGTGGGCAAGGCCACGAACCAATCCGAAAGGCGGATCATGCTTGCCATCCAGAACCAGCCGCTGTGGTTGAAAAGCTCGGTGGCCCACGGCAGCCAGCTTCCGCAGACGAGGCTGCCGAGGTGACACATCAACGCGAGGCTGCTCAAGGGAACAATTATGAGATTCGCCAGCAGACTGACCGGGGTGATGAGGTGAAAATAGTAGGCGATCAACGGCAGCGAGCCGAGCCAGGCGGCCAGCGACGTGGCGAAGCTGGTGGTGAGAAAGCGCACCGGCCGGTCGAGCCAGCGTCGCCAACGTGGGCGCAGGTCATCCGGCAGGAACGGGTCGGTTTTTAAAAGCCGCAGCCGGAGTTCCTCGAACGGCGGCAGCAGCAGCGCGATGCTGAGCACGACGAAAAATGAGAGTTGGAAACCGGCTTGAAACAGTTGTTCCGGCTGCCAGAGCAGGATGCAAAAGCCCGACACCGCCAATGAATTGAGCAGATTGCTGGGGCGTCGCAGCGACCAGCCGGCGATGATGATGGTCATCATAATCGTCGAGCGGATGGCCGAGGATTGCCAGCCGGTGGCCCCCGTGTAAAACCAGATCAGCGGAATGACGAGTGCGCCGCAGGCACCGCGCGGCGCACGAAACACGCGCAGCACGCTGACCAGGATGCCCGCGATCAGGGCAATGTGGAGCCCGCTGATCGCGAAAATATGCATCGTACCCGTGCGCATGAACGGCTCGGAGACCTCGTTGGTGAGCGCCGTTTGCCAGCCGAGAGCCATGGCCCAGATCAGTCGCAGCGATTCGTCCTCCACCGGCAGGCCGCGGGCCAAGGTGATTTTTGCCCACGCCGAGAATTGGTCGACCCACGGTGGCGACACTGGCCGGGCGGGGTCGATGACGAGTTGCCAGTCGTTGGTGCCTTTGGTTTGTAGTTGGTGGTAAATGCCCTGCCAGCGCAGGTACGTGCGGTAATCGAACAATCCCTCCGCGGCCGGCCCTTTAGGCGTTTGCAGCACGCCGGTGACCTCG
>JAYTXL010000424.1:0-5542 GCA_043742955.1 Verrucomicrobiota bacterium
CGAAGAACCCAAGCGGCGCGCACGGAGTGACGCGCCCTACCTGAAATACCGGGACGTTGCCGGACTCTGCAAAGCCGCCACGCTGAAAGAAATTGAAGCACAAAGCTGGTCGCTCAATCCTGGTCGCTACGTTGGCGTGGCGGCGGGCGAAGCCGTGAGCGACGAGGATTTCAAGGAACAACTCGAAACGCTGAACGAGGAACTCGAAACGCTCAATGTTGACGCGCGCAGGCTGGAAAAAACCATCGCCGGCAACGTGGCGGAGATTCTGGAAGCATGAAAACTGAAATCATCCAGACTCTTACCACCACCTTTGAGGCCCACGCCCAGCAGACCGAGAGCGGCATCGAATACTGGCTCGCTCGCGACCTCCAGCACCTTCTCGGCTACGATGAATGGCGAAATTATGTTGCCGTCATCGCGAAAGCGAAAACCGCCTGCGAAGTTTCGGGTCACTCCATCCGGGATCATTTTGTTGACGTCAACAAAACGATCCAGATGCCCAAGAGCGCCGAGAAGGAAATCCCCGACCTGATGCTCACCCGCTACGCCTGCTACCTCATCGGAAGAAAAGAAATCCCTCAAAAACCCGGATGCTTTGGAATCGGGAGAGTGAACATGACGCCGCCAGTTTCAATTCCAACCCTTAGAGCCTGTCTGAAAATTCCGCGCGGTGCTGTTTTGGGGGAAAAGGTTGGATGGCGAGGCGCGACGAGGGAGAATACCCTTTATGGGTCTTCGACCGAGGAGCAACGAAGCCAGACGGCCTTTTCCGCCGAAACCCTCGGGGCGGCGGGTCTTTCGGCTCTGGCCAGCGTTGGCTCGGGCGTTGCAGCCCGCTGCGGGGATGCTCCTCCCTCGCCGCCTTGGCCAAATCCAAAATCTCTCGCCGCAGCACCACGCGGAATTTTCAGACAGGCTCTTAAGGATTCCTTAAAAGTTCGCAGCGCCAACGGCGCGGTTTCATACCAGCCTGGGGCAACGCCCCAGGTTCACGTCCACCAGATGGAACAAGGGCCATCGGCCCGGCCCATCACCGGGGGATTTGATTCGTCGCATGGGGTCGCGCCCCGAGGATGGGACGGGCCTTCAGCCCTCGGGTTTGTTTGGGCATCCTTTCCTGGGGCGTTGCCCCAGGCTGGTATGGGGGCGCACCTTTGGTGCTTGGGGAAGGCGCGCGCCCTCGAACAAACCATCGTCGGCTCACTTCCTCTCCCGCTGGGAGAGGACCGAGGTGAGGGCGCGCAGCGTATGGCGGAGATTCTGGAGGCGTGACGATGGCTTCTTCTGCTCACGAAAAGTCGTCAATAATGTTGGACGCGCCCGCTGGATGGAAGGTGAGGCGCTTGGAAACATTCGCGACCAAAGTGGGAAGCGGCGCAACCCCTCGCGGCGGCCAGTCGGTGTATTTGAACTCGCGTGTCTCTCACGCGCTCATACGCAGTCAGTACGTCTTTGACCGGCAATTCCACCGCGACGAAATAGCCTTCATCTCGGAGGAGCACTCACAGGAACTGCGAAATGCAGAAGTTCGTCCTGACGACATCCTGCTGAACATCACGGGCGACGGAGTAACTTTTGCCCGCGCATGTATCGTTCCCAATGACATTCTGCCAGCGTGCGTCAACCAGCACGTTTCCATTGTTCGCGTTGACCCAAGTGTCTGCGCTCCGGGTTACCTGCTCGCCTACCTTACGCATCCCGTCACGAAGCGTTACATCGAATCGTTCAACACGGGCGGAAGCCGACGAGCAATCACGAAGGGCCACATTCAGTCTTTTGAAGTCCCGCTTCCCCCGCTGCCGGTGCAACGGCGGATTGCGGGCATCCTGTCGGCCTATGACAAGCTGATGGAGAACAGTCAGCGGCGCATCCGGATTTTGGAAGCGATGGCCCGCGCCCTCTACCGCGAGTGGTTCGTCCACTTCCGCTTCCCCGACTTCGCCAAGGCTTCGTCGGGCAGGCCCGGCCACGATGGGAACTCCTCGCCCGCTGGGAGAGGCAAGGGTGAGGGTCGAACGCAGTTCGTTACCTCCCCCCTCGGCGACATCCCCAAAGGCTGGGAGGTGAAGACGGTCGCAGAATCGTTCGAGATTTCGGGCGGTGGCACGCCGTCGCGCAAGGAGTCAGAGTATTGGGACGGCGGAACAATCCAGTGGTTTTCCCCGAGTAACCTCACTGGCGCAGGCACGATGTTCATGGACGATTCCAGCGACCACATCACCGAGCGTGGTTTGCGCGAAAGCTCCGCGCGTCTGTTCCCGTCGCGCAGCGTGATGCTCACGAGTCGCGCCACCATCGGTGCAATTGCCATCAACACGCACGAAGCTTGTACCAACCAAGGCTTCATCACTTGCCTGCCCAACGACCGCGTCCCACTCTACTTCCTTTTCCACTGGCTCACTGAAAACGTGCCACAGTTCGTGCGGATGGCGTCGGGCGCAACCTTCAAAGAAATCAGTCGCGGAGTGTTCAAGACCATCGAGTTCCTGCAACCGCCCGCCAAACTGGTCCGCCAGTTTGAGGACGCCGCCGCGCCGATGGCCGAACAGGCACTCACGCTTCAACGCCAAATTCAAAACCTCCGCCGGACGCGTGACCTGCTGCTGCCGCGTCTGCTGTCAGGGCAAGCTGCGCTCCCTCACCCGACCTCTCCCAAGGGGAGAGGAGTATGAAAACGAATTGAACTGAAACCATGATGACGCTCCGCCAACTCGCCGCCGAACCGGCCACGTTGCCCACACGGACGACGTGGTATTTGATCGACCTCGCCGAGGCGCGCGGCAAACAGGAATTGTTCACCCGCCAGTCGCCCCAGAAACTCAAGGTGCTGCGCGAACACGCCCTCGTCGAAAGCGCCGTTTCGTCTAATCGCATCGAAGGAGTCGAAGTGGACAAGTCCCGCGTGGCCACGCTCATGTTTGGCAAGCCTGCGCTCCGCGACCGCGACGAGGAGGAAGTGCGTGGCTATCGCGACGCATTGCGCCTGATTCACGAGCAGGGGGCGAAGCTGCCCATCACCGAAGCCACGATTAAGCGGCTGCATAAACTTTGCCGCGGGGAAATCTGGGATGCCGGCGCTTACAAGGAGAAGGACGTGGACATCATCCAGAAATACGCCGATGGCCGCAGCCGGGTGCGTTTCAAAACTGTTCCGGCCAAGCAGACACCGAAGGCGATGGGTGAGATGATCGAGCTATGGCAACGCGGAGTGCGCGAGAAATGGGTTCATCCGCTCATGCTTGCCGCCGCGCTCAACCTGGACTTCCTGTGCATTCATCCGTTCCGCGACGGCAATGGCCGCGCCTCACGGCTTTTGTTTTTGCTGGCGTGCTACCATTGCGGCATCGAAGCCGGGCGTTACATCAGCCTCGAACGTCTCATCGAGCAGAACAAGGAGCGTTACTACGAAGTTCTGGAACAAAGCTCCGCGCGCTGGCACGCGGGCAAACATGACGCGTGGCCTACGATGAATTTCCTGCTCTTCATCCTGATGCAGGCGTGCAAGGAATTTGAACAACGCGTCGGCCAGCTCAAATCGCCGCGCGGCGAAAAGACCGAGGCGGTGCTGGCGGCAATTGATCGGCAGGTCAGCACGTTCCGCGTGGCGGACTTGCAGTCCGAATGTCCCGGCGTCGGCGTGGATTTGATTCGCCAGCTTCTGGCGCGGCTGCAAAAGGAAGAGAAAATCAAATCCCTGGGCACAGGCCGGGGCGCGAAATGGGAGAAAACCGGAAACTAGGTATCAACTCGTAAACTAGGTAATAAACTAGGTATTGAATTTTCAGCCATGCCCCACGCCTACACTGAGGATCAGCTCGTCGAGCAGCCCGCCAGAAGGGGAAAGGCTCAATGCTGAAGGCTGAAATGTTGCCGGCCGAGGCGATTGCTGTGGCCATTGATGAATTGACCCGCGACCGTTCGGTCCTGTCGCCTTATTTGAGTGGCTGGAGGATGGCAGGCGTAACCCGTGCATTTCCAACGAGTTCTTATTTGAGTAGAAAACATCCCGCATGAGCACACGCACCCGCAAACCAGTGAAGGCACCCGCAGCCGTGCCGACGGGCTACGGTCCGTTGTTGGCGGAGTTGAAGGCGCGCATCCGCACGGCGCAGCTTCGCGCGGCGACATCCGTTGCCCGGGAGTTGAACCAGTTGTATTGGGAAATCGGGTCGGCGATTGCCCGGGCGCAGGAATCGAAGGGCTATGGCAAACAGGTGGTGGAACGGTTGGCAGCGGATTTGCAAACGGAGTTTCCCGGCATGGCCGGATTCTCGTCGCAGAACGTGTGGTTCATGCGGAGCTTCTTTCTGGCGTGGTCCGGGAGCGCGGCTGATTCTCTCATGGCGGTGAGAGATTCCGGGCCGCCAGATTCTCTCGCAGGTGTGAGAGTTTTCCCGGCGGGTGCGCCGCCGAACACCGTGGCTGACTTGCCGTGGGGACACAACCGATTGCTGCTGACCAAACTCAAGAAGCCAGCGGAGCGGCTTTGGTATGCGAAGGCGGCGCTCCAACACGGCTGGAGTCGCGCGGTGCTGACGGTGCAGATCGAGACGCAGGCGCACAAACGGATGGGCAAGGCGCTGACGAACTTTGCAAGCACGTTGCCGCCGCCGCAGTCGGACCTTGCGCAGCAAGTGTTGAAAGACCCTTATACGTTCGACTTCCTCACGCTCTCGGCGGACGCGCGCGAACGGGAGTTGGAGCAGGGGTTGATGGAGCACATCCAAACGCCGCTCAAGTGATGTGGCCGCAGCGAGTAACCCACGAGGCGCCCGGGCCAGCAGCCTTTGTCGGGGAGATCATCATCAACGCCGAGCGTTTCCCTCCAGGAGAAGTTGACGCAATGACCAAGCGTCTCCAGTTTGTGGTCGCCCACGAATTGACCCACGTCTTTGACATGCTGAGACTACTCGTCCCTGCGATGAGGAATTGGCCGTCGTTCTGGCGCAATGTCTTGGAGGAGGGTCAGCGTTATGAGGAAGCCGCTTCGTTCAGTAAATTGCAGGGGGTGTTTGTGGATGAATGCGGCTCCGAAAATGAACTGGCAACCGTCAAGGAATACTGGCCCTCCAGGGCAGATGAATGGTTTTTGGCATTGCGGGGCAAAGGGTCAGCTCGTCGAGCAGCCCGCCATCGGGAGGGCGACGAGGGGTTGCTGCAAAAGAACGCCGAGGATGTGTAAGGCGGGGCAAGCCAATATTTCACGCACCCCACCCACCGCGCGCGCCCTTCACAGGACTTTCGTCCCAGATCGTCTATTTGATAGTCAGCAACTTGTGAAAGCGGTCCTGTGCCACTTTTTGTGCCACTTCCATATCCGAAATCCCACGCACCGATAGACCCGCATAAAACAGCCTAAAACGACTGATAATAAAGGGTGAAATGGCGAAATCGTGTTAAGGGATAAAACGAAGAAAAACCGCGATAAAGGCCTGTTTTTAGGATCCTAAGTCCTGCGCGTCTGCCAATTCCGCCACGCGCCCAACCAATGTTTACAGGTGTTTGGTGAGTTTTCGAAATTGAATATTTGACTTTGTGC
>JAYTXL010000425.1:0-3615 GCA_043742955.1 Verrucomicrobiota bacterium
CAGGTCGGTCCCAACGGCACCGCCAGCGACTCCTATTGGCAGGCGCAGGCCGCCATCAAAGCCGGACGCATCGGCAAGGTCACTTGGGCGCACGGCGCCTACAACCGCAACGCGCGCATCTGCCTGTTCAACGAACATCAGAAGATCGACCCCACGGCGGGCCCCGGCAAGGGCGGCGAGGATTACATCGATTGGGACATGTGGTTGGGCCACAAATGGGGGCTCGCACCGAAAATCGCGTGGAATCCAGAGCACTTTTTCCGCTTCCGCAAATACTGGCCCTACAACGGCGGCGTGGCGACCGACCTGCTCTACCACAAACTCGCGCCGCTGCTCATCGCCATCGCCGGACCCAACGGCGAATACCCTCATCGCGTCAATGCCAACGGCGGCCTCTACATCGAGAAGGACGGTCGCGACATCCCGGACACGTTCATGCTGACGGCCAGTTATCCCAGCGAATGGTCGATGTTCCTGATCAGCACGCTCACGAACGACGCCGGTTTTCCCGATCGCGTTTACGGAAAACTCGGCACGATGGAATTGGGCGGCGAACCTTATCTGAAATTCAACGGCCCCTACGCCGAGGAGTTCAAGGCGAAGAACGACGGCAAGGAGGAACTCCGCATCCCGGTTGTCGCGCGACGTGACCTGGAAGGCAATTTCATCGATGTCCTGCGCGGCAACGGCACGCTGCATTGCAACGCGGAACTCGGCGCGGCCACCATGGTCACGATCAAAATGGCCGTGGAATCGTATCGTCAAAACAAAACATTCCTGTGGGACGCGCAACAGGAAAGGGTGGTGGTCGGATGAAAACCGTTTCTCTCGCCTTCCTGCTGGCCGTGACCATGACGCTCCCCGCCGCAGAAAATGAGCTGACGCCGAAGGAAAAAGCCGAGGGCTGGCGTTCGATCTTCGCGGGCAAGAACCTGAACGGCTGGCATGTCAGCGCGAAGACCGGACATAGCGGCGCCAGCAAACATCAATCGGGCGGCCGGTGGGTGGTCGAAAACGGAGCCGTGGTCGGTTCGCAGGACATTCCCGGCAACGGCGGCATCATCATCACCGACGAGCAGTTTGGTGATTTCGAGGTCGCGCTCGAAATGAACAACGACTTCGGCCCCGACAGCGGCCTGTTTCTCCGCAGCACCGAGGATGGCAAGGCGTGGCAGGCCATGATCGATTACCACGTCAACGGAAATCTCATGGGCGTGTATGGCGAGGGCATCGACGGCAAGCCGGACATTTACAGTTTCAAATTTCTTGATTCACCCAACCAGATCAAGGAGATCATCGGGCCGTTCGCCCCTTCGCTTCCCGTGCGGCCCGACGATTGGCCGAAGTTCTGGCGGCACGGGCAATGGAACGAATTGCGCGCCCGCATCGTCGGCAATCCGCCGCACATCACCACCTGGGCAAATGGCGTGAAGTTTTGCGACTGGCAGGAAACCACGAAACGGCATCCCGACGCGGGCGGCATCGCGCTCCAGGTCCACGGTGGCGGCGATTTCACGCAGCAGTTCGTCCGCTACCGCAACATCCGCGTGAAGACGCTCACGCCCGTGCCCGACAACACGCTCACGGAAGCTGAGCGCCAGGACGGCTGGCAGTTGTTGTTCGACGGCAAAACCCTGAATGGCTGGATGAACAGCGACCGCACCGCGCCGCGCACACCAGTCGAGGAGAACTGCCTCAACCCGCATCGCGCCGGGCATTACATGCTGGTCCACACGCAGCAATGGGAGAACTTTGATCTCCAGATGGACTTCAAAATCTCGCCGCACTGCAACAGCGGCATCTTCGTGCGCACCGGCACGCTTACGCTGCGGCCCGGAAAAGACGTCGGTTTCAATGGCCTCGAAATCGCCATCGATGACACCCTGAACGCTGGCTACGTGGACACCGGCGCGCTCTACGATCTCTCTAAACCCACCCGCAACGCGATGCGTCCCATCGGCGAGTGGAATCATATCGAGGTTGCCTCGCACGGCTCGGTCCTCGAAATCGTGTTGAACGGCGAGAAGGTCAATTCCGTCGACCTTTCTAAATTCACCGAACCGAACAAACGTCCCGACGGCACCCCGCACAAATTTGACGTCGCCTACCAGGATCATCCGCACCTGGGATACATCGGCCTGCAGGATCACGGCAGCCCGTGCTGGTATAAAAACATCAAGCTGCGCCCGCTGAAGTAAACCCGAGCAGCGGCCCATTTCTCAATGCGCGCATCTCAATTTCTTACAGGTGACGTTCCGGGCCAACCAACCTGGAAGGTTGCCAGCCATTAGCCGGGGGTGGAGCGCCGCGATACCCCCGGATCAGCGGTCTGCGGAATTGCACCCTCTAAACGGTGCCAGCCGTGGGTGAATCCGGCGGCGGTAGCGCTCCGTATTGTGCGATCCGCTGGCACCCCTCCAAGGGTGCCTGCAGGCTGCGTTTTGACCGGGGATGTCGCCCGTTTACACGGAACTCCGCCGGCTCGCCGTCCAGAGTCCGGCGATAAAACCCACGGCCACCAGCACCCCGTACCAGTAGATCGTCAAGGGGCCGAGTTCCAAAGCAATCTTATGCACGCGGTGCGCAAATTAAGGGGCGGCGCGGGGAGTGACAAGCGGTATTCAGGTGACGGCCTGGGACTTTACGGCCTGACTTTCTGCAAAAAACACTGAGACGTTGTTCGGCCTGGATCAGCTTTTGCGCGTTGCGTTCCTGGTCTCTCGCGAGGTGCCGTGCCTCGGGACTGGGTGCATGTTCGTTTCGGGCGGTGGCCACGAATCTGGTTCCACGGACTTGGCGAAGTGGCGGGCATGGACTCCAACCGTTTCTTGAGTTCGTCAGTGCCATGTTGGTCGATGAACTGCCTCCCGGACGGTTGAATGTCATCGCAGGCCAAACACGTCCCGTCAAACGCGGCCAGGCTCCAGCTGTGACAATTAGAACGTGTGGAAATCAGGCGCAGCGCTCTTGGAGCACGTCGGCTTGGCACTGACTGCGTTCAGGGCGTAGCTGCCGCCAATGGGACAGAGGGGCAAAGCGCGAATATATCGCGCGGGACCGAAGATGTCGGACTCCACCGGAACCGCCGTGGGCGGTTGCTTGTGTTCGACGGCCCATTGCTTCTTGGCAGCCTCAATCTGCGGGAGATTTCGATCCGTGCAGCTGTTCAGGCTGCGACGAGGCTTCACGAGGTTGGGAATCGCCAGCGCGACCAGCGCAACGATGATGACCATCACGATCACGATTTCCCATCTCGTGAAACCGGATTTGCACGAGGTCTTGGCTGGCATTGGTTGACTTGCTCTGGATACGGAGTGAACCAGCGGTCGGAACATTGCTGCAATGCCAATGACCAACCCCCAGCTCCCGATGACATCAGTGTCTTTTTCCGGGTGAGATGGCTGGCTCACTGGACCGTCTGTATCGGTGACCTTGCGCTTCACGTTGATCCCATTGATCATGCCCCCGACGAGCATGAGAAGTCCAGCGACAAACAACTGGTCGTAGTAGCGCTCACAAGGTTCCTTTGTTTAGCAGTGGAAGTGATTGGGGATACGGGTGGAAAGGTTTTAGTAGACAAGAATGCCCGATTCTGGTTCCGTTGACTGGGATGAA
>JAYTXL010000426.1:0-5148 GCA_043742955.1 Verrucomicrobiota bacterium
CGCCGTGCGCCCCGAAATCATCGGAGCCATGAAAGTCGCCGTGCCGAACGAGCCGAAGATTCTCGAAGCCTTCCACCGCACCTGCGCGCCGCTCTTTGAACAAGCCGAAGCCAACCGCACCCAATCCCGCACCCTCGCCACCCTGCGCGACACGCTGCTGCCGAAGCTGCTGAGCGGGGAGTTGAGCGTGGCGGGCGTGAAAACCAGTCGCTGACGGCCTGGCTGTGGCGCATCTTGGAGCATCACCCCGAGATTTACCGCAGCGTCTGCAACTATTTGAAACGCTACGCCAAGTTGCCCCGCATTGCTGGCGAGAAACTGGTCGAAGTCATTAAGGCCAGCACTCTTTATGCGTCCGTCCGTGCCGAATTCATCTCCGCTGCGGATGGTAGGCTCGACACAGCCCAGGACCGAAAGCTCGCCAAGATGCTCAAGAAACTGTGGACGCCGCGTGCCATGTCCGCCGACCTGCAAGTTGCCATTGGGCGTTTCCTCATGCGCACTGGCGACCTCTCCGCGACGCAAGTCGCCTATGCTTGCCGCACCGCTCCATCCTGGTGGACCCGCGCCGCTTTGATCGAGGCTGCCGTGCCCTCGTCGCTTGGGGCGACAACGATCCGAAAGATTGTCGATGATGGCGTAAAGGACGACGGAGGTGACCCTGCATTAGCGGCAGGGTGGAAGGGATTCGAGGCCGCCTACGTTCCACCGGGCAAGCGGAAGGCTTGGAAAAAACCAGCGGAGATTTTGATGCGGGAACTCGGGATGATTCAGCGATCGACCGCTGCTCATTGCGGCATCAACAACGCCTTCGCCAAGCTCGATGGAAAGATTTCGGCATCAAACTGGAAGAAACTATTCGGTGCCCGCTATTCCCAAGCCGAGCTGCAAGTAATTGAGACAGTCGCGGCATCGGGTGTGAACATCACCGGATTTGTCAACTTGCTCGACGTATTTGACGACCTCTTGATTGAAGCGGTTTACAAAGCGGACCCGGCCATTGGGAATTACACCCTCGGAGGAATTGGCAGTGTCCTCAACGCCCCCACTGGCAGATTTGCGGTGAAGTATCCAAAGACCTACGAGCTGGCCAAAGAGGTTCATGATCGCCGCTATGAGAGCATGGCGTCGCACCCATTGATCAAAAGAACCGGCAAGCCGACAAAGCGCATCAGCTTCAAGTTCCTACCAACCGCAAAACGTTTCTTGCGGGAGAGCATCGCAGAACTAAAGACCGCAGGGCTTATCTGACCCGCGCCCTTCCGCATCGTCATCGTGCGCGACATGTGGCTGCACGGTTTCAGGTGGGACAAGTGGACGACCGGCACGCCGACCGAGCGCCTGCAACTCATCCCCGCCGGACAGGAACACATCCTGGAACTTGCAGACGGCAAGAAGCGCTGGGTGCAGGTGGTGTCGGAACTCTCGCAAGCCTTCGCCCTGTGCTCCGCCACCGATGAGGCGACTGCGATCCGCGACGACGTTTCCTTTTTCCAAGCCCTGCAAGCCGCGCTCAACAAAAAGTCCGGCGTGAACCGCAAGTCGCCCGAGCAGATCGACGCCGCGATCCGCCAGCTCGTTTCCAGGGCCATCACGACCGAGGGCGAGATCATTGATGTCTTCACCGCCGCCGGATTGAAGAAGCCCGACATCGGCATCCTCAGTCCTCAGTTCCTCGCCGAAGTGCGCGGCCTCAAGCACAAGAACGTCGCCGCGGAACTGCTGGAAAAACTACTCAAGGACGAGCTGAAGGTGCGCTCGAAGAAGAACCTCGTGCAGAGCCAGCAGTTCTCCGAAAAGCTCAAGAAGACCCTCAACGCCTACCACAACCGTGCGATTTCCACGATGGAGGTCATCGAGGAACTGATCAATCTGGCCAAGGAAATGGACGCCGCCACCAAGCGCGGCGAAGACCTCGGCCTGACCGATGACGAAGTCGCCTTCTACGACGCCCTCGCCGTGAACGAGAGCGCCGTGAAAGCCATGGGCGACGACAAACTCAAACTCATCGCCGCCGAACTCATCACCCAAGTCCGCAAGAGCGTGACCATTGATTGGACCTTGCGCGAGGGTGCCCGCGCGAAAATCCGTGTGATGGTGAAACGCATCCTGAACAAATACGGCTACCCGCCCGATTTGCAGGACGAGGCGGTGAAGACCGTGCTCGCGCAGGCGGAACTGCTCTGCGCGGAGTGGGTGTGAAGGACACGGAGTTCGAGATTTTCCACAGCGACTACTTGTCCGGCCTTTTTTCATCCTTCATCCTTCCCCCTCCGTCCCGCTGCGGGATGTGGGACTGGAGAATCCCAAGATTAAGCGTGGACGAGTCGGAAGGGTTGATGAAGAATCCGCTTCTTTCGTATGAAGATGCTGTTCGTGTCCGATCTGCATTACGCGTTGAAGCAGTTCGACTGGTTGGTCGCCAACGCGGCCAAGTTCGATCCCATCGTCATTGGCGGCGACTTGCTGGACCTGTCGTCGAGCCTGGATTTCGAGGTGCAGATCGTCGTGGTGGAAAAATATCTCCGGCTGATCCGGCAGCAGACGAGGCTGTTGGTCAGTTCCGGCAATCACGACGGCGACAGCCGCAGCGCGGCGGACGAATCGGTGGCGCAATGGCTTCGTGAAGCCAAGGCGGAGGGTTTGTTTGTGGACGGCGACAGCATGGATTTGCCGGGTGCGCGGGTGACAATTTGCCCGTGGTGGGACGGTCCGGTGTCGCGCGCTGAATTGGAAGCGCAGCTGGCGCGCGAGGCGCAAAAAGTCCAGGGCCGGTGGATTTGGATTCATCACGCACCGCCGGCCGGTTCGCCGGTCTGCTGGACGGGCAAGACCTATGGCGGAGACGAGGCTTTGCTTGATTGGATCAAGCGTTTCGAACCCGATATGGTGCTCAGCGGGCACATCCACAATTCTCCTTTCTACGCCAAAGGTTCCTGGGTTGACCGCATCGGCAAAACGTGGGTGTTTAATCCGGGCCGGCAGCTCGGCTCGTGCCCGACTTACATTGCGCTCGACCTCGAGGCGATGTCGGCGGAATGGATTTCGATCGAAGGCCAGTCAGTCCGGCAGCTCACCGTGGCGGATCGTTGATTCCTTGGGACGGATGCGCTCGCGCGGCTGGCGGTGCAGGAGCGATTCCAGTACTTCATCCACCATGCCGAGGTGGTCGTGCCCGGCAAACTGGCGCTTCACGTCCACGAGATAGTTGTTGAGCGAATCCAGCCGCCGCGCCAGCAGCTCGCACACGTGGAGACACATCGGCGGCGACGCCCGAAGAAACTCGCGCGGGCTTTCGACAATGTAAAATGCGCACGGCTTCACGGCGCGCACGGTGGCGGTATGGTGGCCGCCAAGCAGGGCCGCCATTTCACCAAACACGACCCCCGGTTGCGAGGTGATGGCCACCGGCACTTCATCTTTCAAAACCTCAACCGCCCCCTCGATGAGGAAATAGAGGCAGTCCGTCTGGCCGCCTTGCTGAAGGACGACTTGGCCGGCAGTGAAGCGCCGTTCTGGACGACCTCGCAGAGTTTCCAATATCTCAGACATGATGGAAAAATAGTAACGCCCTCCCTGCCAAACGCCAAGTTTTTTGGCCGGGAGATTCAACGTAAATTAGCGGGCGGACGGGCGGACGATGCGGATTTCGGGGCGATAGGTGATGCGCACGAGCAGGTCGCCGCGTCCACCGCGAGGCTTCGGCAGTCCTTCACCGGGCAGCCGCACGATTTCGTTGCGTCCCACGCCACGGGGGATGGGCACTCCGAGCATCGAACCGGTAACGCCTTGAATTCGTTCCAGCCCGCCCTGGGCGGCTCGCTCCAGTTTGATTTTCAAATCACAGCGCAAATCCGAGCCGCGAACTTTGAAACGGAAACTGGGCAGCGCCCGAAGGCGGAGTTGCACGAAGCCGCCGGTCCAGGGCCCGGAGCGGGGCAGCCGGATACGCGTGCCGGGGGCCGTATCGGCGGGCACGACCAGTGGATATAGCTCCGGGCCTCCTGGATGAGCGGGGTCATTCACGCGCACCTCCAGAGTGGTGCCGCGCAGGAATGCTTCCAGGGGCAGGGGAACATCCTGCGAAAGATTCCGCTCGGATTTTGTGGCGCGGTGCGGGGGTGCTGCATTGCTCCGGGCGTCCAGTTCACGGTCGTAGGCAAGGCGGTGCGCCGGGTCACTCAGGATATCGTACGCGGCGTTTAGTTCCTGGGTGCGTGTCACGGCTTCCGGCGAGCCGGGATTGAGATCCGGATGATGCGTCTTCGCAAGCACTCGATACGCGGCCCGGATCTGCGCGGCGGTGCACTGGCGGTCGAGGCCGAGCGTGGCGTAGTGATTAAAGTCAGCGCGTTGCAAGGCTGGTTCTCAGGCATCGGGAGCAGCCTGGCCTGAGGTTTTGGCTGGGGCGGGCGGCAGCAGGACAGCCCCCTTGAGGAGGCGACAAAATTCCCTTTTGCCGATGCGGAGGTGCGTGCCGTCCCGGGTGGTGGGGCTGAGCATCGACTTGTATTCCACTTCGAGCCGTTTCAGGTGGACAATGCGAATGAATTCGTCGCCTTGTTTCCAAACCTGGCCTTGTTGCAATTTCATGGTAATGCGTGGGTGAAACCGGCCTGCGCACTGGTCCCCGCTCAGGCGTCGCGAAGGGAATGTCTCTCCTGACCAGGGAGGAGCAGGAGAGACAATTCCGGCCAGTGGTTAGCGGCCTTTTTTGGCGGCCGATTTGACGGCAATCGCCGCTTTTTTCTTCTGTTCGGCGCTGCTGACAATCGCCTGCTTCTGGGAGGTTTTCTTCTGGTTTGATTTTGGGGATTTGTCGCCCATAATGTTGCTTTCTACTGTGTGTTGACTTACCTGCGGCATGTTCAGTTTCTCCGCAGGAAGCGGGACTGTGCCGGTCGGAACGCGAAATGTAAATAACGGAGGCACTTGGTTCCGGATCACAGCCCATCCGTGGTGGCGAGGGCAGGGGCGTGGCACCCAAAAATAGTTGCCGTTGGTTGTTGCTATTTTGCTGGAACCGTCGATAATCGGCTCGTCTGTTAGATAGCTTGTCTCTTTCAAGGCATGGTAAATCCTCAGGTGAACTCAGTTCAGTGATGATTTTAGACCCGACGTTCGGGAACAGTCTGTGGAAAGTGCCGG
>JAYTXL010000427.1:0-3784 GCA_043742955.1 Verrucomicrobiota bacterium
TTGCCGCGCAACGTCAGGCACCGGAACCCCGGTGGCATGGCGAAGTAAAACCCCGGTATCGGTTGGACGGAGCAGAGCCATTTACGCACACAGCCTTACGGATACATGTTACAATAGCTGGGACTGACCCCTTTACGACATCCGGCAGATGGCACCCTGCCACGACATCACCATCCGCTGTCCATCGGGCGAGCGACGCGGCTGGATGGGGGCCGAAGGCGCGTTGCTCGCGCGTGCCGCTGGCGGGTGCGCCGGAGACGTTCATGCAGAAGAGCAGGGAGAGACACAAGCGGAGGAGTTGTGTTCTCATCGGAATCTCTTTCGGGTTGTTGCGACGCTAGGGAAACGCTGATTTAGAGCGGTTTAAGTTGAACTGTAGCCGTTGCGCGAACAATCCGTGAAGGCGCACCGATCTCCGAATCGGCGCGAGGGAGTGGAGCAACTTGGATTGGAATGGCGACCGGGCTACGGCTTGCTCAAGCGGAAGAATTTGGCGGCCGGCGCGTTGGTGACGTTCACGGTGAGCTTGCCGTAGTTCACGACCGGTGAATTGGTCACGACCGTCCAGTTGGTGCTGGTGAGCGAAGACTTTTGCTGCATGGTGTAATCAGGAAAACGCGCCGGCCACTTCACCGCGTGCTGATTGATGGTTGCCCGCGCGATGTCCAACACCGGACGTTCCGGGTTGGTGATGGTGAAGGTCTGCTCGGTCGCCCACGCGCCGCCGGCGAAGGCGCCGTCCACGGCTTGCACGCTCCAATAGTAAGTGCCGGGCGGGAAGCGGTAGAGCGTGTTGAAGCAATGGCCAACGTTGCCGGGCGCGGCAATTTTGCGCCAGCCGTTCGTCACGTTCGCCAGCGGGCTGACGGTTTGCGTGCCGAGCGTGTTCGTTCCGACGCGGAGATTGTAGGTCAGCAGGTTTGTGGGCGTGATGTCGTCGGTGGCGGTGTTCCAATGGAATGTCACCGTGCCCGCGCCGACCGTGGTACTCAAGCCGCCGGTCGCGCCGGGCGGATGATTGGTGGGAATGTCGAGCACGTTGCGGTAAACGGAGGTGGCGTCGAGGAGCAGATCGCCATGACTATTAACTCCATAGTCAACAATGCCGCCGACGGCAGCGATGTCGAGCCGTCCGTCCTGATCATAGTCGGCCAGTGCGATGCCCAGACCAGTCCGGCAGTATTTGGGTAAGAAGCCGAAATCGAGCGGAGTGAAGACCCCGTTGCCTTCGTTGCGCAAGACCATCAGGAAACTATCTGAGCTGTTTGTGTCGCGGCCACTCATGACGATGTCGTTGCGACCGTGGTTGAAAATATCCCCGGCGGCGACGCTGCAAGACGTCCATCCCGGGAGCACGATGTTGCTGTTGGTCAGGTGACCCAAGCCATCGTTAAGGAAAATCCGATTGCGGCTCGCCGACAACGTGCCTTCAGCGACCAGCAGGTCGGCGTGCCCATCGCCGTTGAAGTCCGCCCAGACGCTGGACGCACCGCCGAGATAGTCAACATTGTTCAGCTCAACCGGAGCGGACGGGCCGGATTGCAACTCCAAGAAGTCCAATTCATGGTTATTGCCAAAAACACTCCAATGACCGTAATCACCGGCATAAGCATAAACATCGAGGAAACCGTCGCCATCCAAATCGCCGACGGAAATAGAAAATGATCCGCTATAGTAGGTGCCACCCGAGTTAAAACCCATGGGGGGAATGGAAGTCAATCCCCAGATCAGGCTGTTTTGCAAACTGGTCGCATTCTTGGTGCCCGAAAAGACATTGTGATACATCTGTGAAAATGTCCCTTCGGGCTGGCCGGGGTTCGGTGGTTTGTATCCAGTGATGAGCATATCCTGCTTGCCGTCGTGATCAAAATCGCAGATCACACCTCTGGGAGTATCAAACTGGTTGTCGGGGGAGCCGTCAGGATTGCGGATGGTAAACCCATACTGGGGAAGGCCAAACCCGCGCAAATTATTGCCGCCGTAAGTCACGTAGGTATGGGTAAAACTATACAAAGATTGATACCCGGCATCCCCGCCACCCCAAACCCAATCCGGCACATTGTCATTGTCGAGATCCCCGGCGGCAATGAAGGCCAATAATCCGCCAGCTGGGGTATAGCTCTTGAAAGGCCAGTTGGTGATGCCGGAGGATTTCGGGTTGAACCAAATGGACGCATCCGGCTGATGCTGATCCAAATTGGCGCCGATGGCGACGAGATCCAAGGCACCGTCATCGTCGGCATCCAGCCAGACCACGGCATCGGTCAAAGGGGACAGACTGAGGTTGCCCAACCGTTTGCTGGCGCGCAACTCGAAGCCGGGCGTGGTGAAGGTCAAATCTTGACTGACGGCGGTGCCGGCGACATTGGTCACGCGGATGCGCGCATGCAGCACCGTGGGCTGCTCGACGAGCCGCGACACGTAGTTGATGATCGCCACCAGTCCGTTTGTGTTCGCAGCAATGAAGTTCGTGACACTGGTGCCGTAAGCGGTGTTGGTGCCCACCTCCATGACCACCGTCGTGTCCAACCCGCGCGGGTCCACGCTGGCGGTAAAAAAATTCGGCCCGATAGCGGCATTGGTCAGCACCGGCGCACCCACCCCCAACCGCGAACCGGTGTTCACGACGATGTTATCCAGGCGAAAGAACTCGGCATGACTGCTGGTGCGGTTGCCCCAAGCCAAACGGTCGCCGGACTGCGGCGTGAAACCAGACGTCGGGGCATTGCTGAAGATGACCGCGCCGTCCACGCGGAGCGTCAGACCGCGCGAAGCGTTCCAGTCCACTTGAAACAGGTGGTTGCTGACGATGTTGTCGCCCCACTGGTTGACCGGCACATTGGCCACGTTTGTCACCACCACGCCGTTGACGCGCAGGTAATAACCTGGCGCATTGGTGTTCTGGGTGCGCACGCCAACACTTATGCCCGTGCCATAGCCATCCTCCTGGTTGAAATTACTGCCAATGAGATTCAACGCCGCCAACTGCCCGAAGTTGAGGGAGAACCCTTCACCGCCAAGGCCAGCCTGAAAATACCCTTGCACGAGCGAATCCCATTGCGCTGAAAATGCATAGTCCGGCTGGTTGGTGTTGAGATCTGGAAGGAGAAAACTTGAGCGCGTGTTTAGTCCTGTGCGGATGGAGAGCTGCAACTCCTTGTTCACGCCGAAGACCCCAGCCGAACCACCTAGATTGGAGCTCGCGAACACCGAGCCGTCGCCAAAGTTGGTGGCCCCGAAGGAGACGGCGTTAAAATCTTGAAGATACTGGCCCGCGAACAGCGAGCCGGACAACCACGAGACAGCGAGGGCAGCGCCCACCGAAACGAATTTTATTTTCATTGCTCATGTAGCCTAATCGAGTTGTGTGGAAACCAATCACTGGAATCAGTGGCTTCGGCCAACGAGCCAGGAAAACCGGTGACGGGCAAACTCTCGACAAAAAGGAGGCCGAACGCAAGCCGCAAAAGGGCCGGCGACTCTGCGAACCAATTTCCGCGAGCTTGTTCCCACCCGATTCCCTGCCACGGTCTGCGCTCTGTTAGGGAAGCGCTGAATAAAGCGAGTGTTTCAAATTGCAGTGATTGGCCAGTCGAAAAGGTCGCTCGCCGGGCTTTGCTTGCTTGTGCTGGCCCGGATGATCCGGCTTGGTTCAGGGGGAGATGGCTGCCGAACGCCTTTTTCAGCTCTGCGACGGCTTGTGCGAAGGGGTCAGACCATAGATTAGTTCGTTATTTGTGATCATAAAGTAAAGGGGTCAGTTCTTAAAGGGGTCAGTTCTTAA
>JAYTXL010000428.1:0-3014 GCA_043742955.1 Verrucomicrobiota bacterium
GCGCGAGCGACTCACCCCCGAGGCGCGCCTGCGTCGGCCCATTCCCATTGCCATGGCTGAATCCTATCGTCAGCTCACGAATTGGGCCGGGCTGAAGACATTGGTCGCCGAGGCCAACTGGCGCGAATTCGATTGCCTCCGCCTGGCCAACCACGCCCTCGCCCTGGACAAGCACAATGCCTCGCGCGAATCGCGGCTCCTGTGGCAGCGCGCCGTGGAATCCGCCCGCGACCGTCCGCGGCAGAGCGCCATGCTGGCCCGGATGGTCGAAGGCTGGGGGTGGACGGCCCAGGCCGAGGAGGTTTGGTGGACCCTCGCCAACGGCAAGTCGGAACGCCACGTCGCGCTGCAAGCGCTTTACCGCCTGAACAAAGTTAAACGCGACACGCGCCAGCTCCTGCGCGTCACCACTCGCATCTACCAGCTCAATCGCTCCGACTTGGTCGCCAAAAACAACCTGGCGTTGTTTTCACTGCTGTTGCATCAGCAAATCTATCCTTCCGCGCACCAGCTGGCATTGGAAAATTACCAGACCTCGACGAACACCCTTGCCTTCCTGACGACTTACGCCTTTTCGCTGCATGAGCAAAAGCGTTCGGCGGATGGTTTAAAGCTGCTTCACACGCTGCCGGAAGAACAACTCCAGGATCCCGCCGTGGCCGCGTATTATGGATTGCTGCTGGCGACCAGTCCGGACCCGGCCAAGGCCCGTAAGTATCTTGAGCGCGCCGACCAATCGCCGCAGATCCTGCCGGAGGAACAGTTGTTCGTCCGGGAGGCCCTGCGCAAACTCCCATGACCCCGCCGCGCCGAGTCACGGGCAATGGTCTGGCGTGGATCGTGGCGCTGACCCTCGCTTGGTGGTGGACTTGGCGGCACCTCGCGGTTGAATGGCGGCTCAACGAGCAATATCAATACGGCTATGCGGTGCCCTTCCTGGCAATGGGTCTCGGCTGGCTCCGCCTTCAGGGCCATGCCCTCGCGAATGACGCCGTCGTCACCCCGCGCGCGAGGGGGCTAACCACACTCATTCCGGTGGCGTTCATCCTCTTTATCTTCGGTGAATTGATTCGCCAGCAAGACTCCACGTGGCGGCTCGCAGGCTGGGCCATGATGTCGGGGGTAACCTTGCTCACCTTGCTTTGGCTCGAGCGCTGCGGGGGGGGGGCTTTGATCCGGCAACTCGCATTTCCGCTGGCGTTCACCTGGCTCGCCCTCCCGTGGCCTTCGACGTTCGAGGCTTTTGCCACGGTCAAATTGATGCACGGAGTGACCGGCCTGACCGTGCACCTGCTGAATCTTACCGGGATCGCGGCGATGCAGCACGTCAATGTCATCGAGCTGAGTCGGGGCTGGGTGAGCGTGGATACGGCCTGCAGTGGCGTGCAATCGTTGCAAGCCAGTTGGGTGGCCGCGCTGTTTCTGGGGGAATTCTACCGGTTCAAGCTGCCGGCACGACTCGGCCTGATTTTCGCGGGAGGTCTCATTGCCGCGGTGGCCAACCTGGCTCGTGTCTACGCGCTTACCCGCTTGGTGCATGGTCGTGGTGAAGCGGCTTTGGATCAATACCATCAGACCATTGGCACGAGCGCCACGGCGGCGACCTTCCTCGCGCTGTTCGCGTGCGCCTGGTGGTTGGCGCGCCGGGCAGGCGGGACCGCGCCACCGCTCGCCCCGGCCGCGTCTCGCCATTGGCTGGTGCTAGCTGGCCGGGAAGGTTGGCTGGCGTTCGGATGCCTGGTCGTCTCGCCCCTGCTGGTTTGGAGTTGGTTCGCTTTTGTTCCCGGTGAGGGCCTCCGCGTTCAGCGAACCCCGTTATGGCAGATGGACATCAATCGTCTCCCGGCCGGGTGGAGCGCCACGGCGGATCCCTTGACCCGACCCGAGCGGAGGTTGCTCGGATTCAGCGAAGGCCAGTCACTGGTGTTACGCAGCCCGACCGGCATGACGGCCCACTTGAATCACTTTTTCTGGAAGCCGGAAGCGAGCGCCCCGAGCATGGCGTTCAGTCATACTCCAGATGTCTGCCTGCCCAGTGCCGGCTGGCGGCAACAGGGCAATGCCATTCCGGTAACACTCCGGCACAACGGCTCCGCATTTGATTTCGCCCTCTTTCGGTTTCGTTTGGAAGGGGTCGAGCAGGCCGTTCTCTATGGCAATTGGTTTGGCGGTCAGCCGGAAACATTTCCCGGCGTGACCCAATCGTTTGGGGATCGCTACCAACGTCTGGCCATGCTCTGGACCGGTCCGCGCCGACGCGGTCATGAAATCCTCTCCCTCTTCCTGCCCGCCGTGGAAAACGAACGGGAGCAAATAAAGATGTTCGAGGTGCTGCTCGCCGAGTTATACCCGCCCGGCCCGGCGCTCTGAGCATGCGCCGCCGCCGTTTGCTTGAAAAATAACCATGAGTAACGGTTGACGGCTGCGTCAGGCTGGCTTAAGGATTGGTTACCGCACACTCCAACCCCTAATGTACTATGAGCGCGAAAAATAACCGTCGTGAATTTCTGGCAGATGTCGGCCGCGGCATGCTGGTCGCCAGCGTGGGCTACAGCGTCGCCAGTGATCTGGGCCTGACCCCCGCACTCGCGGAAGAAACCGCCGAAGCCCTTTCGTTTGGCTCGCTCGAACCGCTCGTTTGTTTGATGCAGGAAACGCCGGCGAATAAATTATTGCCCGCCCTCGTTGGCCAACTGAAGTCGGGTGTCGATCTGCGTCGGCTGATCACTGCGGCCGCGCTGGCCAACGCGCGCACGTTCGGGGGCGAGGATTACATCGGCTTTCATACGATGATGGCGCTGTCGCCGGCTTATCGCATGGCGCAAGAACTGCCCAAGGAATTGCAACCGTTGCCGGTGTTCAAGGTGCTTTACCGAAACACCAGCCGCATCCAGGAAAAAGGGGGACGGAAAGAGGAGGTGCTGCATCCGGTCAAGCCGGCCACGCTGGCCGAAAACTGTGTGGGCGGCGAAACGTTGCGGGATGCCGTGCGGCGCAAAGACGTGACGGGTGCG
>JAYTXL010000429.1:0-4489 GCA_043742955.1 Verrucomicrobiota bacterium
TTCTGTTCATCTCGGGTGTTTGCATGTGTTACTTTGGGATTTTGCCCATCGCATTGAAGGCAGCGGAGCAGTATTCGAAATGGATGGGGGTCGATATGCAGTTCTGGCATGCGGATGATTATTTCAGTTTCGTTACTAAGTTCATGCTGGGCATGGGGTTGGGATTTGAGATGCCAGTGATTCTGCTGGCGTTGGTCAAGATTGGGCTGCTTGATTACGCGAAACTCGCCGGCTTCCGCCGCTATATGGTGCTCATCAACCTGATCCTTGGCGCACTACTGACCACACCGGAAGTCTTGACCCAGGTGATGATGTTTATTCCCTTGCAATTCCTCTACGAAATCACGATCTGGATCGCTTGGTATTGGGAGCAGTCTGATCGCAATTTCGCTCGCCGACGCGCGGCCAGCGTGGTGGTGGCGCTGATCCTGGGTGTGGTTTTGCTCTGGTTGGCCTACAAATATGGCTGGCCGTGGTTTCGGCAATCTTTCGCTTGATCCTGAAAGGGTCCCAGGGGCACGGCTTGGTTTCTGGCAGGGGCTAATCCCGGAATTGGGCAAGCTGGAGGCTGGCGAGTCCTTAGCCGGGGATGAAGCGAGTGCGCAAGCGACACCCCCGGTCAACACACCACTTTGATGCACCTTGGCGGGGTGCCAGAAGCCCGCGCCACCGAGCGATGCTCCCCGATTTCACCCATCGTCGGCACCGCTTTCAGGGTGCAATTCCTCTGTTATCAATCGCTACGTTCCACCCCTGGCTAATGGCTGGCAACCTTTCAGTTTGGCCGGGAACGGCACCTGCAATAAACCGAGCTGCGCCCCGCCCAAAATCGGGCGGAGAAAATCGCTTTACAATCGAGCCGGCCACGTTAGGCTTGGAACCGAATTTAACACTTATGCGCATTGCCACTTTTCTATCGGCGACGTTGTGTGGTCTGGTGCTGGTGGGTACGGGCTGCTCGGGGCCGTCTCACAAGCTGGGCCGGGGTTTTAACAACATGTCCGAAATCTTTCGCATGGGTGATCTGCGTCGTTCCCTGGAACAGACGGCGATCTGGGAAGGGGCGGACGTGGCTTATTCGGCCGGTTTTATTCAAGGCGTGAATCGTACCTTCATGCGGACGTTGATCGGGGTCACCGAGGTCGTGACCTTCCCCATCCCGACGCCCACTTACGATGCTTGGTATGTTCCGAAGAACCGGGGGGTGCCTGACTATTACGTGGGTGGACCGTTGCGCAATGACCAGACCTTTTCGCTCAACTTCATGACGGCAAATCCGGTGTATCCGCAGAACTACGCCCCTGGGATTTTGGCTGACTCAATTTTTGCCACCGACACCTCCGTTGGCTTCAGCGGCGGCGACATTGCTCCGTTCATACCCGGCAGCCGTTTTCATATTTTCGATCATTAATCCGGCCCGATTTTTTGGCGCCAACATTCCGGTGTTGGCGCCTTTTTGTTGGATGACCCTCGAACGAAATTCCCCCTGTAAAGTAAATCTCCTGCTGAACATCCTCGGTCGGCGGGCGGACGGTTTTCACGAGCTGGAAACGGTGATGCAGCCGGTGGAGATTTACGATCACCTGACTTTCGCCCGGCCGGCGGCCGGCATCCAACTCACCTGCGACCAACCCACTTTGCCCGTCGATGCCGGCAATCTGGTTTACCGCGCGGCCGCGGCTTTTTTTCAGGCGTCCAAAATCACGGATGGCGTGCGCATTCATCTGGCCAAGACCATCCCGCTGGCCGCCGGCCTCGGCGGGGGCAGCGGCAATGCCGCGATCACGCTGCTCGGCCTCAATGAATTATTCGACCAGCCCTTGTCCCGCGCGCAACTGGAACTCATCGCCGCCGCGCTCGGTTCGGATATCCCCTTCTTTTTGCAAACCCAGCCCGCCCTGGCTGTGGGGCGGGGGGAACACATCCAGCCGCTGGCTTTTTTTCCGGCCTTGCGCGATACCTTTATTGTGCTCGTCCATCCTGGCTTCGGCATTTCCACGGCCTGGGCTTACCAGCAGCTCGCCAATTATCCCACCGCCTTGAATGGTCAACCCGGCCGGGCGCAGCAACTGGTCAGCATTCTGCAAGGCGATGACCTCGCGGCGGCGGGGACGGCCTTCTATAATTCCCTCGAGGCGCCGGCCCTCCGGAAATATCCGCTGCTGACCCTGTATCAGGAATTTTTTCGAGATCAAGGCGCAGCTGCGACGCTCATGTCCGGGAGTGGTTCAACCACTTTTGCGCTGATTCGTGGACGGTCTGCCGCTGAGCAGATGGCGGAAAAGTTTAAGGGTAAATTTGGCGACCGCAGCTGGCTCGCGGTCGTGCCTCTTTGATTTCATCTGGCCGGACGGTGCACGGGTGTCGAGCCCCCGCCTTCTGATTCGCTGAAATTTCTCTTTGCACTGGCCGCGCCGGAAAGCTAGCTTCTCTCCGCGTTGTCCGATGGTGTAATGGTAGCACAAGGCCCTTTGGAGGCCTTTGTCATGGTTCGAATCCATGTCGGACAGCCAATTTTGCTCAGGAAAATCGATATTATTGTGTCTATGACACAAATCCCGCACAGATTCCTCCAGAATCCGGGGCCAAAGTGAGATTCCCGAAAATCATCCGGCATCGCAAGGCTGAGGTCACCATCTACGGCAAGAAACCGGCATACCCGTTTTACCGGGTTGCCTATCGCGTGGACGGCAAGCGCCGCATGAAGACCTTTGCCTTGTATTCCGAGGCCTGTAAAGAGGCGGACACCTTGGTTAAGGATCTCGCGATAGGTTCACCTGTGGCCGCCCTCAGCCCGGCTCAAGCCCGCGACGCTATCGCGGCGTTTGAACGGTTGCGAAGTGTCCGCACCCCCACCGGGCATCGCCTCTCGCTACTCGGTGCGGTGTCGGAGCTCGCCGATGCCTTGGGCAAGCTGAATGGGCGTTCCGTGGCAGAAGCGATTGATGGCTACCTGACGAACGTTGCCGTGGTGAAGGGGGTGGAGATCAAGGACGCCGTCGAAGAATTCCTGGAGCTCCGCCGACCCCTTACGGAGGCCAAGCCCGGGAAGCGCGCTCAATTGTCCAAAAACTATCATTACATGGTCAGCTTGTGGTTGCGAACGTTTGCCAAGACGTTCAAGGGGGCCTGCGTCTGCGACCTGACCAAGGACCATCTGAACCGTTACTTGGAAGCACATAAGAAGCATTCGCCCAAAACCCGCAACCACCTGCGGGGCGCGATCAAGATGTTCCTGAACTGGTGCATGAAGCGGGACTACCTCTCCAAGGCCCACCGCCTATTCGAATCCGACGCGATGGTCACTGAAATCGCGGATACCGAGGACATCGATTATTATCGCCCGCAGGAGTTGCAGGCGATGTTGCATTGCGCGAGCGAAAACTCGGCCTTCAAGGAACTTCTGCCATTTATCGCGTTAGGTGGGCTGGCGGGCCTGCGCTTGCAAGAAACGATGCGCTTGACTTGGGCGGACGTGTGGCGAGTGCCAGGGCATGTGGAGGTCACCGCATCCAAGTCAAAGACACGCGCCCGCCGGCTCGTGGAACTCGTCCCAGCCCTGGCGGCCTGGATAGAACCGTATCGCGAATTGTCCGGCCCGATCTTTGTCAAAGCCCGGGATACCTTCCACGCTACGATGAACAGCCTGCGGGAATCCATCAAGATTCCGGTTCGGAGAAATGGTTTGCGCCATGGTTATTGCACGTATCATTTCGCGTTGTATTCCAATGAAAACTTGACTGCCGCGCAAGCCGGCAATTCGCCTTCGGTGGTGCATGCTCATTACAAGGGACTTGCCACCAAGGCTGAGGCCGAGAAGTGGTTCGCCGTGATGCCGGCCCGGCCCGCCAACGTCGTCATTTTGACGCAACGAGCCAAGGCATGAGGACTGGAGGCTAGCACACCTTGTCTTGAAGCATCTGGAGGTCTTCCTTGCTGAATCCACCACCTTCGCCCACAAAATATTCTGGACCCGCATGCAGGAGCAGCACTTGGGTTTTTCCAGTCGGCATTTGATCAATGATCTGCCGGACCTTGTTCGGGGTTGCTGCGCCAAGATAGCCGGCGCCCACGAAGCGCACGCCATCGATTTCCACCCACGCGCCGGTGCGTGACTCCGTGTTCCATTCGTTCAGCCGAACGCCCTCGGCATGAAACTCGGGGCGAAGCAGCATCAAGAGGTCGTCGTCCGCCAAAAATCTCACCCAGGTGGGAGCGTCGGTATTCACGAATTGCTTATCGTGATTCCCCTCGATGGCGATCACCGGGATGCCCGCGCTCTTGAGCCGTCGAAGAACCTCCTGAGCTTGGCGCAAATGGGGAGGTTCCACCTGGGGGCGGTCAAACAAATCCCCAGCGAGTAGGAACACATCCGCCTTCTCGCGGATGGCTGAGGTGGACCCCTAAAATTGGACCACGAGTTAAGATGGACTTTCGCGGGTCTGCTGGGGAGAAAGCAGACGATGAAAGCAAAACGCAAACGGCATAG
>JAYTXL010000430.1:0-6961 GCA_043742955.1 Verrucomicrobiota bacterium
CGCCCACCGCCTGGAAAGCCGCGCAGAAATCCTGACATTCCCTGCCAGATTACCCCGGTACCTTTACCCCTTCATAGACGGGGTTGCTAACACGGATACATTGCATTTGATGCTCCCTCCCACCTCCATGCGGTGCGCTACAAGCAGGCGTTGGATGCCTCTTTGAACGCGATGGGCAGCCCCACCAAGGCGCTGGTGGCTTTCTCCGACGTGGTGAAGGACGCCAAGGACGGCCAGGAATACACTGAAGCCAAGATGAACGGCTTCCCCGAGGCCGCGACGGGGGACATGGGGAAAAGGATGAAGGATGAAGGATGAAGTGGGGCACGGAGGAAAAGTATGAAGTTTGAAGTATGAATGATGAAGCGGGGCAACTTGTCCGGCCTTTTTCATCCTTCATCCTTGCTCCCAGCGGCGGATTTGGAGGCGTTTGCCAACGAGTGGTTCGGTGCCAAGCGCAGGGTCGAGAAGCTCCAAGGCGTGGTGAATCCGGTGGCCAAGAAATGGCAGTGTGGAGCAGACATTCCTGTCTGCTTCGTCCTCGTCAAAACGGAGGGCCGGGCGTAAGAATGAATGCAGAAAATGAAATGACCCATGAGAGACGAGCCTTTGCCGCAATCCGAAATCATCCTCTACCAGACGGAGGATGGCCGCACCCGTGTGCAGTGCCGGTTTGAAAACGAAACGCTGTGGCTGACGCAGGCCCAGATTGCGGTGCTTTTCCAGACCACACCGCAGAATGTGACCCTGCACCTCAAGGCGATCTTTGCCGAGGGCGAGTTGGCGGAGGCGGCAACTTGTAAGGATTACTTACAAGTTCGGGTTGAAGGCAGCCGGGAGGTCTCGCGAAGTCTCCGGCACTACCGCTTGGAGGCCATCCTGGCGGTCGGCTTTCGCGTGCGCAGCCATCGTGGCACGCAGTTCCGCCAGTGGGCGATCGGGCGCTTGAACGAGTATTTGGTGAAGGGCTTCACCATGGACGACGAGCGGCTCAAGAATCCGCCGGGCCAGGGGCAGAAGGATTACTTTGACGAGCAACTGGAACGCATCCGCGACATCCGTGCCTCGGAGCGGCGCTTTTACCAGAAGGTGCTCGATATTTATGCGACGAGCGTGGACTATTCGCCGGACACGGAGGTGTCGCAGAAGTTCTTTGCCACCGTGCCGAACAAGATGCACTGGGCGGCGCACGGGCAGACGGCGGCGGAGGTGATTCATCAGCGGGTGGATGCGGGCCAGCCGTTCGTGGGGCTGAAGACGAGGCGCCCCGGCGGCATCATCCGCAAGGAGGACGTGTCCAAAAAATGGGTCAAACTACAACAATGGCTCCGATCGTTGGATAGTATTCGGAAAGGGGGCAGCTACTTTGATTTCAGCCCGACCGTGTTCACCGCAATCACGTGATACTTATATTTCCTGCCCGCTTCCGCTTTGGCGTCTGTAAAGCGCATCTGCACCAAGGGTTGAGAGGGGGTGTCGCTGTATTGGAGGTTCTGGAAGATCGGACGGCCAAAGGGGTTCTTGTCTTGCTCGGGCAGGTTGGCGAGGAATTGACCGTCGCGCTCGATGATGAAATGGGCGAGGCCGCTTTCGAGGTCGGCTTCCGCTTCCCAGGTCAATTCGTTGCCTTGGACCCGGAGGTTAGTAGGTGCCGGCGGCGGGGTGACATCGGTCACGCCGGTGTCCTGGACATACTGTATCCACGCCTGGGCGATCGTCTCGTTGGGCAGCCACACGGACTGCTCGATCACTCCGGCAAACTTGAGCGCCGGAACGGGGGCGACGATATTCGTTCCGTCCTTGGGGAGGGGCGCGATCCAAGCCTTCGAGGCGGGCATGGGTTTCAGTGTTTGACCGACTTTGGCAGGTAAACGCGCGGTGAGGCAGGCGTCGAACCAGGGCATGGCGAAATAGCGTTGATTGCCACACTCATGACTCGTCAAGGGATCAGCGGAGACTCCGATGAGGGCGCCTTTGGCCCGCATCGCGCTGAAAAAGGTTTCCACGCCCAGCCACACACCGGCGAAGCGTCCGTCCTTAACAGTAACGCCTTCTTTGGTGCCGAGATTGCACATCACCGGCACCTGGCAGGCAGCCGGTGAGAGGGTGTAGGGGACGGGCTTGGCGGCCGTCGCGTTGAGCGGTGGGACGCCCGAGCGCAACCACGCCGCAGCGACGCGCTCCGGGTGGAGCAGCACCATGCCTCCGGCCCAATGCCCGCCGCCACTGTGTCCCCAGAGCGCCCAGGGAACCGTGGCCAGCTCCGGGTGGCCGCTCTTTGCCCCCAGCTCGGCTAGCGACTTCTGAAAGGCGGCATCGGAGCCGTTGCGCGGATCGCACCAGAGCTGGCAGTCCGCCTTTTCTGGTTGCTCATACGACGGCGACAGCAAAGCGCAGTCGTGTTTTTTGGCGAGCGCCTGCCAGTGCAGATCGAATGCGCCGGTGAGGCCGGATTTGCACGAACCCTCACCGCAGCCGTGCTGATGGACGATGAGACCGCGCAGAGATTTCACTCCCGGCGGCACCCACAGGGTAAAATTGGCGGGAAAAACCAACTCCCCTGGCTTCGTCGAAGCCTCGGAGCGCACACGATAGTAAGGCGGATTGGCCGGCGGAAAGACGTCGTAAGGCGGCGGCTGAGCGGGCAGCGATCCGGCGAGGCCGAGGAACAGAAACGCGAGCGGGCGCAGGGTGCCGGAAAGGAATGTGCGATGGATGCTCGGAGCGGACATGGCTAATTGCTCTTGGGGTGGGGTCATGGAAGTTGACTCTATGCAGGTTTCCGCTGGTCAGCAAGTGCTGCCATCAGATTTCCCGGCGTTGGAATAATTCCGCGTTTCTCTGGTCCGCGACGAGCGGTTCATGGATTCGGGAAAAGCTGCGGTACTTTTCAGCCAGCCGCGACACTTATGGGTGGCGCGCCTGAGCCAGGGGCAGCACGGTTCGGAACCCTAAGCCGTTGGCCGCGTAGGTCGCGTTGTTGCCGTTGCGAAACGCTGTTCGGCAGTAGAAGGCACCGTCTGACCACCCGCCGTCGCGAAACACGCGAAGCAAGCCCGAATCAGGCCCGGACGGGTCGCTTTGCGGATCGCTCCCGTACGGCCCAAACCAATCCCAGCACCAGTTTGACACGTTCCCCGCCAAGTCATACAACCCATACCCGTTCGCCGCAAAACTCCCCACCGGACTCGTATGCGGCTGAAGACCACTGCTGAACGCCGGATGGTAGCCCTGGGGTGAAAGGTCATAGCTGTAGTCGGATGGAGAAGCAAAATAGTTCGCCTGACTTTGCGAAATTGTGTCACCCGATGGAAAACGCTTCCCGCTCAACCCGCCCCGGGCCGCCTTCTCCCATTCCGCCTCCGTCGGCAAACGGTAGCCCGCATTCCATTTCACCCACGCGCTGGCCAGGTCGTTCGTTCCGCTGCGATACACCAACGTCTGGCCCGCATCCGTGTAATAAGCCGGCACCCGCCCTTCCTGCTCGCTCCGCGCATTGCACCACTTCACGCAGTCATACCAGTTGATGGTCTGGACCGGGTGATTCAACGCCTTGCCGGAGCCAGCATTGTCGAAGTTGTAGCCATTTGTGATCGCCCATTGATAAACCCCGTCCCACAGCGCTTTTGTCACCGGGAAATTGTCCAAGTAGATCGCGCTTACATAATTTGTATGCACCGGGTCGGTTTCCACGTAATGGTCTGCCGAATCCCCCATTTGAAACTCGCCCGCTGGAACGAGTGCCATGTTGGTCGGTGGATTGAAAGCCAGGAGCAGGTTGGTGCTGACGACATTGGTGGCGGGAATTTGAACGTAGTCCACCCAATTAGTTCCGCCCGGCAACGAGGAGACGGTTTGGATGGTATATGTGCCAGCCTGAGCATTGGTCCACACCAGCGTGCCATCCAATCGGAACGCGATGGTTTTCGAGGCTGCCGGGCCGGAAACACGAAAAAACCGCATCGCCTGGGCGAAAGCAGGGGCGGCGTTGAAGGGGGATAACGCCAGCAACGCCAGCACGATAAAACGGGCGTGTCGTATGGTTCTCATAACAGCTGACGTTGACGTGTTTCGGATGGCTGGTCAACGATATCCACAATTTCTGGGCGTGTGTTTCCGACAGGATTCCTGCGACGAACCCTCTGCGGACTCCGGCCTGGGAAGGCTGAGGGCTTAATCAGAAACTGGTTTTGCCGGCTGCCATTTGCTTGGCCGGCAACCGGGCTGGCTGTTTGAAATCCCCGGATCACCGGCGGCTCAAGGAATCTCCGTGAGTGTTCCCGGTTGGCCGCCGGGGAGTTCCACGCTGGCCCCTGATTTTCGCACCCGCAACCCCGCCTTGCCCGGGGTCACGGTCTTGATTTGCACGCGTCCGCCGGCCTGCGCGGTGAGGTCGAGCACGTGATCGTGAATGTGGATGCGGGTGATCGTAAGCGATGGCCAGTCCCGGGGGAGGCGCGGATTCAAATCAAAGCCGTCGGCGGTCGGATTGAAACCGAGAAAACCGTAGAGCATCACTTGGGGAACGAGCACGCTCTCGAGGAACTCCTGATCCAGGCCGAGTCCGCCGGGTGGGCCGCCGCCTTGCAGAAGTCCCCGCCCGGGTTGGGCGTAGTAGGCGCGGTAGCCGCCGCCAGCCTGAACTTCGCGAAACCAGCTGAGGATCTCGCGCAAGCGTTTCCAGGCATCGTCGGGTCCGGAGGTTTTCAGCCGGGCCATGAGATCGTGGTAGCTGAAACCGAGCACGGCGCCGCCGTCCTGCACTTGATCGCCCCACGGGATCGTCTCCGGACCGCTCCACGGCCAGGTATAAGTCTCGAGGTTGCGGCGGGTGGTTGCGCGCGGCGCAAAGCGCCAGCGATAAATGTCGGCACCCTGCGAGGTGTCGCCCGCGATCAGGCGTTTCCCATCGAGCCACTGGAAAATGCCCTGCGCCTGATCCGGGGAGGCGAGGCCGTAATGGATGGCTTCCAGATTTACGAAGGTGAAACCGTAATCATAAGCGCGCCCTTCCAGGTCAATCCAGCCGTTGAAACGCCCGGTTTCCCGGTTCCAGAAGCGCTTTTGGAAATCCGCCTTCACCTCCCCGGCCAGCGTCACCAGATCGTCGTTGGTGAAGGGTTCGCCGGCGCGCGAAATTTTCCAGGCGGGGTGAGTGGCGATCTCCCGTTCCAAAGTTGCGAACTGTCGGAGCGCATCAAATAGATACATTGTCGCCAGGGCATCGTGCGCGCCAAAGGGGAGCAGATCCCAATAATTGTTGCCCACGCCGAGACCGGGGCGCACCGTCTTTTTTCCGTCCGCCGCCACCACCAACCCGCTGCGTCCGTCGTGGCCCACCCATGGCACCCGCACATGCTTTTCCTGGGGCACGGAGAATTCCTGGAGCGCAAATCGCAGTGCCTTTCTCAGGCGGGCGATGTTTGTCTGCAGAAAGGCCACGTCGTGCGTCCAGGCGAAGTAATCGGCGCACCCGCGAACATACAGGGCATTCGTGATGGGATGCCGCGTGTCGATGGCGGTGATAATGGATTTTAAGGCGATCCGTGTGCCCGCAGCGTGATCCAGCGTAATGCGGTAACGCGTGAGCAGACCGGCGTAGCCAGGCTGGCGATACATGGGCACGTTGGCGTATTGCAGGCCGTCGCCCGTGCACAGCGGAGGAAATGTTGCAAACCGACCGGGCTGCCACCCGGATTCCCCTTCCAGGAGCCAGGCAATTTTCGGCTGCGCTTCCCCGGGCAATCCTTGAGCCGACCACTCGATCCGGGCGAACGGCGCCACGATGGTGCCGCAGCGAAAGGCAGGCGTCGTGATGACGATTACCTCCCCGGTGGCCTTCAGTTTGAGGCCAACCACCGGGTCGATGCCTTCAACCTCCGCGCCGCTGATCTCCCAGCCGTCGGTGTTGGTGAGGGCCTTGAGGGCGAAATTTTGCAGGGCGTAAACCTCGTCATGGGTCGTGAAATGAAACCCGGATCCGGTGCTTTGCTGCCACGCCGGAAATGGCCAGCCGTCGCTGTGCGCCATGCCGCGATGCTGTTGCATGGAGACGTAACCCTCGTTATCGATGCGCCGGTTCAGAAAGGAAGCCCGATACCGCTCCCTCGCCGGCTGGCCCGTCCAGAGGGTCGCGTGCGGCAACCAGGCATCCCAGAGCGTGCAGTCCGTGAACGCGCGAGCCTGGTGCAGGGCATGCAGGTTGTTCAACGCCTGCAGATCCACTTCGTGGCCGGGCACGATGAACTGGGAAAGTTCGGCCGCCGGAAGTGCGACTAACGGAGCGAGCAGCAGGGCGAAGCCCAGGGGAAGGATATGATTTAGCAACATGAGGCGACGTTGTTTGACTTGTGACATGAATCTGCCGCATCCCGCTCCGGCTTGGAAAGATGAAAGCGTTTTAAAGGCGCGGCGACCACCGCATGTTTTTAGATCGCGGGGACCTGGACGTGCCCGCCGGTTAAGGCCGTTGTCGGTGCCTTCGCGGGGCGGGAATAGAATTATGGCTGGGACCGTATTTGTCCTACCGCCTGAATACGATGGGCGCATGACAATAATAAATTCATGGATAAAATTCTCGTGGGATCGCGGCGAAACGATTGCGACCTTTGGCGAGGCGCGGATCGTGAAGAAGCTGAATGGTTGGATCGAGGTCAGGGGTGGTTCGCTGGAGGACCGCCGTGCGGCCCGCGACTGGTGTTCACTTTTCCTCCACGAGGCGGTTTTCGAGTGTGCGGCCTGAGGTTATCCGGCCCGGCCGCCGAACGCTGCTTCCCGGCCGGGCGCAGCCGCGCGGGCAGGGGATGGGTCCTGCGAGATCCATTGGACTTGTTGATGGTAACGGTTTCTTCCGCCGCCACTTCAAGGTCTTTCGTTTTGAAGCGTTCATGAAGCGATGAGGTTGAGGCAGAGGCGTGGGTGGGAGTGAAGGCGCTCGCGGATCTGGGGCAGGGATTGTTCG
>JAYTXL010000431.1:0-14858 GCA_043742955.1 Verrucomicrobiota bacterium
CAACGATGTGCCGCTCGGCACCGGCCAGATGGACTGGCCCGCCATTTTGCGCGCCGCCAAAAAGGCCGGCGTGAAACATTATTTCATCGAGGACGAATCACCAACCGCCGCCGAGCAAATCCCCCAAAGCCTGCGCTTTCTGGAGCAAGTGAAATGGTGACCACGCCCTGCGCCGCCCGCTGCCGGATGGCGCTGCCCTGCGCCCGGCTGGCTCAGCGGCGTCCGCCGCGATAGCCGCCCCCGTGGTGGCCTCCGCCAAAACTGAACCCAACCGACACCCCGGGATAGCCATACCCGCCATAATACGAGGAGGGATATCCCCGATAACCGCCGTAATACGAATACGAGTACGAATACGGGTAGTAGTCGTAGTAGGAATAAGCGGGCGGGGTAACGTACACCGGGGCTGATGTCACATACACCGGAGTCGGTGCGACAAAGGCATTTGCGGCCGGAACATAAGCCGGCGTGGTCGCTACCACCGGCGCCACCGTCGGCAAAGCCGCAGTCGCGGGCGCGGGGGAATTCTTCGGCGCGGGCGCGGCAACCTCGACCGCCACTGCCTTCGCCTCCTTGCTGTGTTGCAGCATCTCCGTCACCAGGCGCTCAGAAACACCCTCTGCCCGCAGGTAAATAATTTCTTCCGCGCTCAAATTATAGGTGCTCTGGGAATTTGCAATAAACGCCAGCACGGTCTCGTCTTTGATCTTCGCCCGCGAAAGCTTCAAGATATCCGCCACGCCATAGGATAATTGCACCGGATGAGGCGCGCTGGGTTGCGCTTTTTCCACCCCTGCCGCTTTAGTGTTCGCCCCGGTAACCGGTGGCTCTTCAGCCGCCTGCGCCAGCGCGAACTGCCCCAGCAACGCGCCCACCGCAAGGACCCCAAATGGACGGACAAAATAACGAGTTTTCATAAAAAATTGGCGTTCATCTCGCGATCAACCTCACGCCAAATCAGGCGTGCCGGGGGTTCGACGTCCGTCGCCCCCAACCTCTTCATTAGGCACCGTTGCCCCCTTAAAAATTAGCGGCCAATTGCCCCCCCCTCACTCCAGCTTCGACATCGCACTATCTAACGCGCTATAAAGCTGTTGCATCGTAGCATCGGTTTCGTCACCCATGTTCGAAAGGCGAAACGTCGTCCCCTTGATCTTGCCGTAGCCGCCGTCAATCAGGAAGCCCTGGTCCTTGACGAGCTTCTGCAGTTTGGCAACGTCCACCACTCGACCGCCGGGCTTGGCGCCATTGTTGATGCACGTGAGGGTGATCGATTCGAAGCCCGGCTCCGGGAAGAGCGAAAACCCATGCCGGGCCGCCCAGTCGCGCGTCATCTGATTCGTCTTCTGATGGCGGGCATACCGTGCTGGCAGGCCCTCGGCGAAGAATTCATCCAGCTTTGAAGCCAGCGCGTAAATATGCGGAATCACCGGCGTGCTGGGCGTCATGTTCTCTTTCGCGTTTTTCTCAAATTCCACGAAATCGAAATAATAACCGCGATCTTTCTGCGCCGCCGCCTTCGCCAAGGCCGCCGGAGAGCAGGTGAACAACGCCAGGCCCGGCGGCAACGCAAAGGCCTTCTGCGTCCCGGCCAGCAGCACGTCAATCCCCAGTTCGTCAAAATTCAGCGGCAGCGCACTCATTGAACTGACCGCATCCACGATAAACATCACATCGGGATATTTTCGCTTGAGCGCGGCGATCACGGCGAGGGGCGACATGGTGCCCGTGCTGGTCTCGTTGTGGATCAATGTGAGCGCATCAAACTGGCCGGTGGCCAGCTTCGCATCAATGGCCTCCGCCCGAATCGGCGAACCCCACGGCACCTGCAGCCCCTCCGCTTCCTTGCCGCAGCGCTGGGACACGTCCAGCCACTTGTCGGAAAAAGCGCCCTTCATGCAGTTTAACACTTTCTTCGCCACCAGATTGCGCAGACTGCCTTCCATCACACCCCACGCCGAGCTGGTGCTGAGGTAAACCAGTTGCTGGGTGCCCAAAAGCGTCTGCAACTGCGGTTGAATCCTGCCGTAAAGATCTTTGAACCCCTGACCCCGATGGCCGATCATCGGAGAGCAAAGCGCCGCAAAGGTCTTCGCGCTGACTTCAACCGGGCCGGGAATGTGCAGTTTTACGTGTGCCATAAAATAGGGGCGAAATTTTTCACAGCGCCGCCGGGAACGCAAGCGGAGTTTTTGAGCCGCGCGTCCGCTCGGAGGCAAAACAGGATCTTGAATTATACCTTTGATGGTGTAGCTTGCCCGCCATGAATCAACAATTTAGAAATCGCGTTCCCGCTTCGATCCGGTCGCTTGCTTTAGCTGCCGCGATTTTCAAGTTGGCGGCAACAGGGCTGGCGCAGGAGGCCGGGCAATTCCAAGCCGCCGCCAAAAAAGGCGACGCCAAGGCACAATATGAATTGGGTCTTTGTTATCTCAACGGACAAGGAATCGCCGCGAGCGACAAGGAGGCGGCGAACTGGTTTATGAAATCGGCCAAGCAAGGCAACGCCAGCGCGCAACATGCGCTGGGCTTCAGTTATGCCACCGGCCAGGGCGTGACGGCGAATCTAAAGGAAGCGGTCAACTGGTATCGCAAAGCCGCCGATCAAGGCTCGGTTGAAGCGGCGGTCAAGCTGGCCTTTTTTTATCAAAAAGGGCTGGGGGTGCCGGCAAAATCAGAGAAAGAGGCGGCGGCTTGGTATCGCAAAGCAGCGGAACAAGGCCTCCCGGAAGCTGAGTTTGCGTTGGCTGAACTTTACAGCGCCCAAGGGGCGTTGCAGGACTACGGTGAGGCGGTGAAATGGTATACGGCCGCCGCCAATCAAGGGCACCACGCGGCGCAATTCCGTTTAGGTGGCTTATACTCCCTGGGGCAAGGGGTCAGTGGCCGCGATAATGTGGAAGCCTACAAGTGGTACATTCTGGCGGCGACACAGGGAGAGGAAAAGGCGGTCGAAAAGCGTGACAGCATGCCGGCACTCAACAAATTGACAACGACTCAAGTCGCCGAGGCTAAAAAGCGCGCGGAAGCTTTTGTGATCAAGAAATAAATTCCGTGCTTAACGCGGCGCGCCGCCCAGGATGATGCGGAAGCCATTGTCGTTGCTACGGTCGGCCGGGGGCAGGTATCGGCGGTAGGAGGAGATCAGCGTGGCGGGGTTGTCACCCAGCCAGGAACCGCCGCGCAGGACACGGGCCTTCTGCGTGTTGTCGCTCCAATCTTCCGTCCATTCCCAGACATTTCCGCCGGTGTCATGGAGCCCATACGCGTTGGGTGGGAAGCTGCCCGCCGGGGCCGTGTTTTCAAAACGGTCGTAGGAAATAGTGTCTCCGTAATTTCCCGCACCGGCCGGTGGCGGCCAGACATTTCCCCACGGGAAAAACCCTTTCACACCACCATCCCGTTCCAGCGGCGTGTTGCCAGATTCATTTGGCAACTTGACGGCCTGGCTCCATTCCAAATCGGTGGGCAGCCGGTAAGCACGGTCGCCGATCAAGCCTTCCTTTCGCTCTTTTTCGGTGAGCCATTTGCAAAACGCCTGTGCGTCCGCCCAACTGACATTGACCACGGGATGCGTCCGGCCTTGGAGAAAACCAGGGCTTTTCCAACCTCTGCCGGCGTCGTAACCCGTCGCTTTGATAAAAGCTTCAAAGTCGGCCAGCCGGCATTCCCAGGCGGCGAAGTGCACCCCCCCCACGGGCATGAACTTGATGCCAAGGCTGTTGTCCCAGGGCTTGCCGGTCTGCAGCGCTTTCCGGCGGGCTTCTTCCAAGGCCAGAGCCTTCGCTTTGGCGTCATCCGCCAGCTTGGCCATTTGCATCTTTTTGGCGTCGGCTTCTTTCTGTGCAATATCCGCCATGATGCGTTGCTTTTCTTCTTCTTCAGCCTTGGCTTTGGCGAGATTCATTTCCCGAATCTTCTCGGCATTGGCCGCCGCCATCTTCGCCGCCTCGGCTTGCTTGCGCTTAAGTTCGAGCGATTTGAGGTCGTTGTCTTTCTTCTCCTTTTCCGTGGCCGCCATCCGCTTGGCCTCCGCGTCCTTGAGCTTGTTCAACTCGTCCTGCAACTGCTTGGCCTTGACCTCGGATTCCTTTTGTTTGGCAACCATCTCCGGGGAAAGCTGTGTTCCCGCCATCTTCTTCGCATTCTCCATGGCCAATTGCAAAATTCTGATCTCGGCCTCGGTGGCGAGCCGTTTGTCTTCCGCTACCTTGCGGGCCTTTTCCGCGTCGACTGAGCGTTTGGCCTCATCTTGCCGGGCCTTTTCCGCGCTGGCCAACAAGCGCTTGGTTTCTGCTTCCGCTGCGGCGCGCTGCGCTTCCGCCGCCACGCGCTTGGCTTCGGCATCTTTTAGGGCTTTCGTGGCCTCCACCGATAAATTGGTGGTGGTGACGACATTGGTGCGCGTGACCACGACGTTGCCGGTGTCTGGTTTCTTGCCCTTGGCAAAAACCAAGCCGAGTAAAGCAGCGATCGCCAGCACCATGACACCACCGGCAATCATCAGCTTGTTGGAGCCGGCGGGGGTGGCCTCGACCTCCTGGGCGGGAAGCGCCTCGGCCAGGGCGGGGGCGGCGGTCAGGCCAAACATTTCCACCACTTGCGCGATGGTTTGGGGTCGTTGGGTCGGGTCTTTGCTCAGGCACGCAGCGATGGTCTCCTCCCAAACACGCGGAATGGGATCACCGATCACGCGCAATTCTTTTCGCCGATGGGTCATGGGCGGCGGAATTTTTTGCTTCAGCTGGAGCAGAATATCACCGGTATAAAAAGGCGCCCGACTGGTGAGCAGTTCGTACAGGGTTGCGCCCAGCGAATAGATGTCGTCCGCGGCGGTGATGACGTAGGCGTTTTCCTTCGCCTGAATGGCGGCGGCCTGCTGGGGGCTGAGGTAAGTGAAGTTGGGCGCAGTGGTCCGGCCTTCACTGACCCGGTTGATGAACGCGGTGACGTGCCGTTCAATGGCGAAATCGCTGGCTCTCAGCGCACCCTTCTGGCTGACGATCAAGTTGGAAGGTTTCAACGCGCCGTGCGCCAGTTGGACCTCGGAGTGGCCGTAGTCCAGGAGACGGCACAATTGCTGCAGCCAGTCCGCCAATTCAGTGGGCGAATAGACGAGGTTGCTTTTCTTGGACCGCAACTCGCTGAAGGTGGCCCCTTCGATGTATTCGCTGACGATGGCGACGGCTTTGCCCTCGTTTTCCACCGCGTAAATGGGGATGAGCAGCGGATTTCTTAACTCCTGCAACTTGAACACCTCTCGCTTCAGGGTGGCGAGAGCGGAGGCGTCCTCTTTGACCATCTCCGGCAGATACTTCAAGGCGACATCGCGATCCTGCTTTTCATCCCACGCCAGCCAGACCACACTCAACGGACTGTGCCCGACGATTTTCATGAGCGTGTAACGCCCATCAAACACCTTCTGACCCTCAGCGAGCGCGCCGATGGTCGGACCTAAATCGGAAGTGCCCCGGGATTGATTACCTGCGTCGGCCATATGATAAGCATCAAAATTTCGCTACCGCGCGCGACGCGCGAGCCTGCGTGGCACGAATACTTTGGAACTTGTAACCGAAACATACTATCAGGGCAATTCCTTTCTGTGCCCGCTGGCGGCCAGCTCCGGTGGAGTTTTAAAATGCCAACCCAGGGTGGCAGGGCTGCTCCGAAATCAGCCGCCCCCGCCGGTCGGGTGCCTCCCAAATAAAAGCTGCCCCGATCAAAAAGTCTGCTCGACGCGCCGCCCGTCATGGCTAAACTAGGCTGGTTATGTCCATTCATGCGCCCAGTCCGCCGCAAAAGATCAATCTCCGCCGCCCCGATGTCATGGAGGCGGTGCAAGCCCAGGTGCTGTCCCATTACCGCAGCGAACTGGTGGAGCGCATTCGCGCCAAGGGTCACGTCCTGTCCGCAGACGGACTGCTGACGATCAAGCTCGCCAAGGAATTTGGTTTTTGCTACGGCGTCGAGCGGGCGATTGATCTGGCGTACGCGGCCCGCAAAGTGTTCCCGGACCAACCAATTTACATCCTGGGTGAAATCATCCACAACCCCGAGGTCAACGACCAGATTCAGGCCATGGATATCAAGTTCCTTTCCGGCAAGGAGCAGAACGCCGACATCGAGGATTTGAAACGAGACGACGTCGTGATTATTCCGGCATTTGGCACGGAGGTTTCCATGCGGAAAAAATTGGAGGATAAGGGCTGTCGATTTGTGGATACCACGTGCGGCGACGTGATGAGCGTCTGGAAGCGGGTGCGGCAATATGCGCGTGAAACGGTGACCAGCATCATTCACGGCAAGGCGTGGCACGAAGAAACCAAGGCCACCAGTTCGCAGGCCACCGCCACGGCGGGCGGCCATTACCTGGTGGTGTTCACGCTCGCGGAGACCGATTATGTTTGCCAATACATCCTGGCCGGCGGGAACAAGGCGGAGTTTCTGGAAAAGTTCAAAGGTGCCTATTCGCCGGGCTTTGATCCCGACGTGCATTTGGTGGCCATCGGCGTGGCCAATCAAACCACCATGCTCCGCGGCGAAACCGAGGAAGTGCAGCGCCGTCTGCGCGCCGCGATGGAAAAAAAATATGGCCCCGCCGCGCGCGACCAGCATTTTCGTTTCTTCGACACCATTTGCGGGGCGACCCAGGACCGGCAGGACGCGCTCGAGAAACTGCTGTGCGAGCCGATGGATTTGCTGCTCGTTATTGGTGGCTACAATTCATCCAACACTTCGCACCTCGCGGAGATGGGGGAAGCCAAACTGCCGACTTACTTCATTAAGAACGCGGCCAAGATGGTTTCGGACAAACTTATCGTGCATTACAACCAGCACCAGCATCAGGAGGTCGAAACTCACGACTGGCTGCCCCAAGGCAAAAAGATCACCGTGGGCATCACGGCCGGCGCCTCCTGTCCGAACAACCTGATCGAGGACGCCATCCGCCGGCTGTTTCAACTGCGCGGGGTTTCCGTGCAGGAGTTGCTGGCAAACTGATTTCTTGCCGGCCGCCGAATCCAGGCGGCCGTGATTGAACGATGCCCCGCACCTGCCAGGAACTCGAAGCCTTGGAGCGTCAGCACCTCGCCCCGTACGCGCAGTTCTCCGCAGACAGCCGCGGGCGCAAATATCCCGAGGCCCCGCCCGAGTGGCGCACCGAATACCAGCGTGACCGGGATCGGGTGATTCATTCGCGGGCCTTCCGCCGGCTCGAATACAAGACGCAAGTATTCCTGAACGGCAGTGGTGATCACCTGCGGACGCGACTCACGCACACGATGGAAGTCGCGGCCATCTCGCGCAACATCGCCCGCGCCCTGAAGCTGAACGAAGATCTGGTCGAGACCATCGCGCTCGCCCACGACCTGGGACATTCACCCTTCGGCCACAAAGGCGAAAAGGTTTTGGACCGGCTGATGAAAGACCATGGTGGCTTCGAGCACAACCGCCAGAGCTTGCGCGTGGTCGAGGAACTGGAACAGAAATATCCGGGCTTCGCGGGGTTGAACCTGACGTGGGAGGCCCGCGAGGGATTGATCAAGCACCGCACCAGTCACGATCATCCGGGACGGCAGATCGGATTCGAGGCGAATTGCTCTTCTTTGGAGGCGCAAGTCGCCAATCTCGCCGATGAAATCACCTACCAGAGTCATGATCTCGATGACGGGTTGGACGCGGGGCTGCTCACGGAAAAAAATTTGCGCCGGGAGGTGCGCATCTGGCATCAGGCGGCGCGCACGGTGAAACGACAATTCGGGGATTTGGCGGACGAATGCCGCCGCTATTTCATCATCCGTTGCATCATCGACGGCCAAGTGCGCGACGTCGTAAAAACGGCCGAGCAACGAATCTTGAATGCCGGGGTGAAATCCGCCGACGCGGTGCGGTTGCAGCCCCGGGCGTTGGTGCAATACAGCGTCCCCCGGCGCGTCTTAAACGGGGAGCTGCGCAAATACCTGTATGCGAATCTTTATTACAACCCCGTGGTCCACGAGCCGAATCAGCGGGCGGTGCGGATGCTCGCGGAGTTGTTTCACTACTGCCTCGCGCACCATGCGGAAATCGGTGAGCAAGCACGCCACCGGGCACGGAAAACGGGTTGGCCGCGGGCGGTGTGTGATTACCTGGCCGGCATGACGGACCGCTACGCCATGCAGGAACACCAGCGGATTTTCGGCGGCCCAGGTCAGGGCGGAACCGCACCGAGGCCCCCCAGACGCAGCTGATGGTTGACGCATCCCCGGCCGCTAAACCCGCTGCTTCCACACGTACCGGAACATCACCGTCCGCAGGGCGGCGGTGAGCGGAATCGCCAGCATCCCACCGAGCACGCCACCGAGCAACGTCGTGCCGGTCATCACCGCAATGATGATGGTCAGCGGGTGCAGCCCCACGCGGGTACCAATGATCTTGGGTGAATAGACAAAGCCTTCGAGGAACTGGACCACCGCAAAAATCCCGAGCACGATCAGCGGATGCCAACCGTCGCCAAAATGCACGATGGCCAGCGCCAGCGCCGGCACCAGACTGACGGCGATGCCGAGATAGGGGACAATGCCGAGCCCGGCCGCCACGACCCCGAGCAGCACGGCATAGGGCAGGCCCAGGATGGAAAAGCCAATGGCCAGAAGCATGCCCGAGCAGATCGACACGAGCACCTGGCCGCGGAAAAACACCACCAGACAATCGTTGATCGCGGTCAGCACAAAAACCAATTCCTCCTTCACGCGCGATTCATGCACCGGCAGGTAGTCGGTCCAGCGGCCTTGAATGCCCTTCTTTTCCAGCAGAAAATAGAACACATACACCGGCACCAGGGCGAAGCCGATGAGCAGCCCCGCCCAGGACGCCGCTTTAGTAAATTGCTCGAACACCCAGGCCGAAAACGCCGGCAGCGCGGACGCGACCCATTTCTGGGCCGGCTCGCCGAGCTGCGTGTCCCACGCTTCCTTGGCTCTCATGCCGATTTGGGAACCCGCGAGCACGGTGCTGAACTTCACGCGCAGTTGTTCGGAGAATTCCGGGGCCTTTTCCACCAGCGTGGAAGTTTCCGTCACCAGCCGGGGCACGACGGTGGCCAGCAACATCAGGACCAGCATCACGGCGAGAAAGAAAACCATCAGGATCGCGCGCGGGCGCGGGATTTTCAGGCCCTGGAAAAAATCCACCACGGGATCCAGCAGATAAGCGAGGATGGCGGCCACCGCTAGCGGCAGCAGCACGGGTGACAACTTGTTGATCACCCAGCCAAAGCCCCAGCCCAAACCTCCCGCCAGCGCGAGCAACACGGCCACCGCCAGCGCCGTCACGGCAAACCAAAGCAAACGGGCTTGCGGGGCAGATGGCGGGGGGTAGCTCACGGCGGATAACCGGTGGATCTCAGCCCTGACCCATCTTCCGGGCTTTGTCGGCCGCCGCCCGCACCGCATTCATCAAGGCCGCGCGCACCCCGCCCTTTTCCAATTCGTGAAGGCCCTCGATGGTCGTGCCGCCGGGACTCGTGACCATATCCTTGAGCGCGCCCGGGTGCTGACCGGTCTCCAGCACCATCCTGGCCGCGCCAAAAAGCGTTTGCGCGGCGAGCCTCGTCGCCACGTCCCGCGGCAGGCCGGCCGCCACCCCGCCATCGCTCAACGCTTCGATCATGAGGTAGCCATACGCCGGACCGCTGCCGCTCAGACCCGTCACGGCGTCGAGCAATGTTTCCTTCACCGCCAGCGCCAACCCCACCGCCGAAAATAGCTTTTGCGCCAGCGCCACATCCGCCACCGTGGCGGCCGTGCCGGCTGCAAACGCCGTGGCGGAAGCCCCCACCAGCGCCGGCGTGTTGGGCATGACCCGGATCACCCGTGCCCCCGGAGCCAGCCCGGCTTCCAATTTCGCCAGCGTCACCCCGGCCGCGATAGACAGCAGCAAATGGTCGCCGGTGAAGTCGGCGCGCATGTCGTTCAGCACCGCCGCCACCTGGTCGGGTTTGACAGCGAGCACGATTACGGTGGCCGCGGCAATGACTTCCCGATTGGAAACCACGGACTTCGCCTGCGTGGCACTGCTAAACGCCGCGCGGGCGCCCTCGTATAGGTCACTCGCCACCAGCTGATCCGGTGTGACGAGTTGAGCGTTGAGGAAACCCTTCGCCAGTGCCGTCGCCATCTTGCCCGCGCCGAGAAAACCGATGATGAGTTTGGCAGCCATGCCGCGTTTGATAGCAGACCCCGCCGCGAAACGAAAGGGGAAACCGAGCGGCGCGTCGGCCAGCGGGACCGGGCGACGGGCCGGGTTCCTTTTCAAGCACGATTGACCCGAATTGAATGTCCGAACATTTTCTTTTCACCCGGGCGGCCGCCAGGCAGTCGTTCCCGGCGAACCACCACGAGTTCGCTGCGGAGTGGAGTCACGCAATTACCGCTATTGTTTGTTATCCGCCTTCCGCTTAAACACCCAAACATTATTTAAATTTACCGGATCACGCTGTGCCTCCGCTCCCCAATAAATGCGGCTGGGTCCCTGGTCGGGAATATCCACTAAACCGACTCGATTATAATTGGCCTGAGAATATTTTCCATACCACTCAAAAATCCGCCGGGGCGATTCCGTTTTCGTGAGCCAGGAAAATGGAACATTGCAAAACACAAGAAACAACGGCCTGGCTTTTTCAATTTCCGAGATCATTTCCTCCTGCATGGTTAGGTTATATTCCTGATTCTCCATCAATCCGTAGGTATAGATGTGTCCCGTCGCTGATTTTCGGTGCGCATAAAAAGCGATTTGGGGTTCTGAGCCCAAAACAGCGATCTTATCGGTATCGGAAGAGTTGGCCTCAAGGTATTTCGCGATCTCAACCGATTCCACAAACGGGTTGGTTCCATACACTGCCTTGCACAGGCTCACAGGATTTCCATTCCGCGCGGTATAATATGACGGGGAGTTCGAGAGCGCGGCTCGGAATATTACTACAAACACGCTTAATGGAATAATAAGAGCCACGACATTTACTTTAATCTGCTGCCCGATAAATCGTCCTGCATAGTCAAGCGCGATGGCTGCCATGAGTGCGCCGGCCGGGAGAAATACCACGAAATAGTGATGCCTGAAAAAAAAACCGGGGGTGGTGGTCAGAAAGGCAAATATAGAAAAGGACAAGGCGAATAGTTTTTGCCGCACCGTAAATGCCGAAACCATTAGGATAATGGTTCCGGCCATGGCCAGCAGCCAGATATATTTGAATTCATTCCATAGGGGCGCAAAGGTGGTGCTCAGTAAATCCTTGCCTTGAGACCAGGGTACACCGGCGGCATATTTGCCCGCATACTGAACCGTCCAAAACCAGAACTTATCGAAAGCGCCGCTGGCCGCCATGTGGACCAAAACTAAGATATAGGGAATGAATACGCCGGCGGAAAAGGACACCGTGTTCCATACGACCCGACGAATGTCACTTGGTTTTCTTAACAATTCAAAAGCCAAAAAGACAATTCCTCCAAAGAGGATAAAATAAACCGCCTGCTGTTTCATCAAAAATGCCAGGCCGTACATGGCTCCTGCCAGAACCGCAAACCATCTTGTTTTTCTCTGTTCATATTTTGAAAAAAAGAAGCAGCCAAGGACCACATAAAATACCGCGAAATGAGTTGCGTGAGCCGCAAAGCCAAGCACGTTCAAGCTCATGGCCATTAATCCGTAAAACCCGGCGGTGAGTATGCCCGTAACTGAATTGAAAAAATATTTCAGCGAAAGCGACAGCAGGATCATGGTGCCCGCATTCATGAGCAAAAAGCCAATATGAATTCCCCGGATACTTTCCCCAAAAAGTCCCATAATTAAGGCGTACATATAGTAGGTGCCCGGGAGTTTCATGTTATATGCCTCCGTGTAGGGAGTAATTCCATTCAAAATCAAATGGCCGAAATAGGCACACTCGCCCTCGTCTCTTTCAAGGGGCATATTCACAAAACGCCAACGAATAACCAGCACCGCAAGCACCACCAGGCCGGTCAAGATCCAATGCCGAAGGTTATTCTCCGTACTATTGGAGAACCCGGATGAACCGCTGGCCTTATTCTTGGCGGCGGTCCCAGTTCCTTGAGAAATCGGGGGCTTCTTTTTTGGAAGCGGTTTTTTCATGAGCGATATTTTCAGCGCGGCTAGACAAAAGCAAATGGTCTTTGAAGTGGATCCCCATGTGCGGACCAGGGAACGCAGGCAAGTGCCCGAACTGACACTGGCATGACACTGGCACGGCCGTCGCCGGCGCGAGGTCCAGCGGAAATTTCCTCCGCCGGGCCAACCACTCCCCGAAGCCGGCTCGAGTTCGCCGGCGTCCGTAGCCAACAAGGTAGTTGAAATGGGGGGGGCGCATCCGCCCCGGGCGCAGTCGGCTGCGCCCGCGCGGCCTACGGGGGGCGTGGGCCAGAGCGAACCGTCCCGTGAATTCCGGGGCACCCGGGTTCGGCGCGAAGGCGCGCCGAACGGCAGCCGGGGCGGCTGCGCTCCCCCAGAGCTCCGGCGGCCTCGTTCCGGCTTAGAGCGATTTCAAAAAAGCCACCAACGCTGCGCGATCGCCCGCAGACAGTTTGCGAAAGGATTCCTTCGACGGCTCGCCTTCGCCTCCGTGCCAAAGGATGGCCTCCTCCAAGTTGCGAGCGCGGCCATCGTGCAGATACGCTTCGCCACCACTGACGCCAGCGGTCAGGCCAACGCTCCAAAGCGGCGGCGTGCGCCACTCGGCCCCCGTGGCCACACCTTCTCCAAGATTATCGGCCAGGCCCGCGCCCAGGTCGTGCAGCAGCAGGTCGGTGTAGGGGTGAATCCTCTGGTTACGCAGTTCCGCCAACGGATGGTGGGCGCTCGTGGTGAGGGTGGGCGTGTGACATCTCACGCAGTTGGCGCGGACGAAGATCTGCTCACCACGCAATGCCTCCGCGTTGGTGAGATCGCGCCGGGCACTGACCCCGAGCGTGGAAATGTAGCGCGTGAGGTGCGCGAGGTCGGTGTCGGCAAGCTCGGGCTGCTCCACTTTGGTCGCGCCGTCGAGCTGGGCAAAGATGGCGGTGGTGACACCCATGTCGTGGTTGAACGCACTGGCGATCTGGTGGCTGAGACGAGCTTGCCCAGCTTTATAGCCGAACCTTCCCAGTCGTGGTTGATGGGTCTCCGGGTCGGACACGATTTGCGCCCGTCCGGAAATGCCGTCCTTATCACGGTCGTCCGGGTCGGCGAGCGCGAGGATCGTGCTCTCGCTAACTGCTTCCAGCAGGCCCAAGCCGACCAGCTGCGGCGTGAGCCGCACGGAGTAGAATTCGGGCGTCGCCCCTTTGAAGGCATACGCCGGCTTGCGCAACGAATACGCGATACCGTCCGCGAACTTGCCCTCGATCATGGTCCAGCCTACCAGGTTGATCCGGGTCTCGGGTTCGCCAGCGGTGGACTGCGGCTGGAGGGTGCCGCCGAGTTGGGGATGGGGCGTGCCCTTCGCGTCCGCGCCCACCTTCACCACGGTCTGATACATTGGCGCCCCGACGTGGGGCGGGACGGCGCGGCCATTGTGCACGTGGCAGGCGATGCAGCTGCGTGCGACAAACCCCGGTCCCAGTTTGCCGCGCTGCTCGTCAAACGCGGGATTGCCGCCCTCGGAATGCGAGCCATCGCCGAAGTCGGTGTGATGCAGCCGCCGTCCCAGCATGAATGGCTGGGCACTGGCCGGCGCCAGATTCATCGCGATCTGTTTGAACCGTTCCTTTGGCTCATCCGAATATTGATGCGACAGCGTGGTCCCGCCGCCCAGCAGCGCGTTATCCGGTAGCGGCACCGCGTCGAGCCGTGCGCCGGCGCCCGTCCACGGCACAATGCCACGCCCAACTACGTAGAGCATGGCGGTGCCGTAGTAGTTGGCGCGCCCGTGCTTCGGCTCCTTCAGGAACGGGCTGAACTCAAACTCCATGAGGTCCCCCACCTTCAGGGGGCGCTGCTCGGAGGAGTTGAAGCTGATGGTGGTTGCGTATTGGTTCGGTGCGATCTCCTTGGCGCCACTGTTTTGGTGATACTCGGCCACCGTGTTGATACCGCGAAGAAAGGCGCGAAAATCCCGTGTGCCCAGCGGTGCCAGGGAGGTGATGTTTACCGTGATGTCCTTCCCTCCCTTCGCCACCCGGTCCACAATCTCGAGGGCAACCGTGCGCTCCTCCCAATACCAGCTCAGGTAATGGTCGTAGGCATGGAACTGCGCCTCGCGCGCATGGCGATCGCGCACGCGGTCGGCCATGCGGGTAATCAGTGCGGCGGGAGTGTCCTCGGTGGTGGCGGGCTCCAGCTTCGTCGTCCGGTCGAACAACGGCACAACGGGCCGGGCCGCCGATGAGGGCAACGGTTGGGCCGCGACGGCGCCGAGCGACAGGGCCAGCGCGAGGATGAATCCAGTGTTCATTTTCAAAAGCCATTTACGGACAGCGCGACAAACCTTCGCTTCCCGCGCGCGGTGATTCAACGCAAAATCCTACGATGCCCAAGCGCCTGGAGCCGGTTTGAAAACGCCGCAGGGGTGCAGCGGCGAGAAAAATTGGCAGTGGCCAGCGGAACATCCCCGCAGCAGTCTGCGAAACCGGATTCATAAGGTTGCTTTTGTTCACGGCCGCGCAGCCTGGGCGGAATTCTGGATAAATTCAAGTGACCCTCCGCAGCGGGCCATGTTTGACCGGTTTGATTCCGCCCCAAGTGCGGCGGCAACTGGGACGACCGGCCACATTCGACTTCATTTCTGAATAGGGGTATTTACGTGACTCCACAGGCCCCCAGGGGTAGTATTTTGTGCGATGACCGAGGACTTTCCGCGCCCGCTGCTGGAACTGGAGCGGCGCTTC
>JAYTXL010000432.1:0-4864 GCA_043742955.1 Verrucomicrobiota bacterium
CGGGTTTTTCAATCAACAATTCGCGAGTATATGCGTCTCTACCCAAGGAAAAGGCTGCCCTGTAGCCGGTATATGTGATTCCTAGATACGCGCCCCCCCATTTTATGGGCTATTTTGAAGGTTCGCAGAATTTTGTCTCACACCCAGTTCAATACCTCGCGCCGCGCCCGGCTGGCCGCCGGGAAAAGCTCCGCGCGCGACTCGACCTGCCGCACCTCCTCCAGCGTCAGCGGATTGCCCTCGATGGCCGTCGAGGAATGGGCGTTGCGCGCCCGCGTGTCCTTCTGCAACGCCGGAATCCACGCCACCTGCACCGTCGCGCTCTGGATGCGCTCGCGCACCGCCGCGATGGCCTCCACTCGCGCCAGCAGCGCCGGCGTGATGCGGAATTCAGGTTGGTAGCTCATAGCCGCGAGGATATTCTTTGGTCAAGTGTCGGTCAAGTTATTGGTCAAGGGGTTTCCAATTCCACCTGCCCCGACAGCAGGCGCGGCAGCCGCAGGTCGCGGGGCAACTCAGGAGAAATGCTAAAGGCTGAAGGCTAAAGGTTTCCTTTTGAACGTTTATTAATCGTCGTGAAAATAGCGATCAGTTGGCGGGTTTCGTCGAGCAGGTCGGCCATCTTCGCAGCGGAAACGCAACCGCTGTCCACGAGCAGTTCGAGCCAATACTCGGTTTCATCGATTTCCTTGAGACAATCACCGATCTTGGAAATGAACTCGGCTTTGGACCGGCCACGCGACGCCTCGCGATAGTTCGCGCCGACAGATGTTGCTGACCGCAGAACCTGTTTGCCCAGCACCTGTGCGACGGTGTCGTTCTTGGCCAGCTCGGAATACATCCGGATAACGCGCAGCGCGAACGCCTTGGTTCTTGGTTTCAGATCTTTCCCACTCATTTTAGCAATCAGCCTTCAGCATTGAGCCTTTGCTTCGACCGCCTTCGTTCTCGGCTTCAAATCTTGTGGCTTTTCACTCATACATTTCAGCCTTCAGCATTTATCCTTCAGCCTTTCCCCTTCCGGCCTCGAGTCGCAACCTTTCAGCCTTCAGCATTAAGCCTTTAGCCTTTCCCCTTACGATCTGGTCTTCGGTGTAGGCGTGGGGCATGGCGTGACCTCTTCATCCTTCGCCAGCGAGTGCGCGGCTGATTGTCACCAACTGCTCAGCAATCTGGCGTTCACGCTGCTGCCGGTCGTCAATTCCTGACTGGCCATCCAAAGCAAACGCTGCGCACCGTAGCGGTCCGCTCTGGCCAATTTCAAAGAACTGACTTCGCAGAGTCTCGACCGCTCGCGCATAACCACGATTGCCCGTGGAGGCTTCAGCCTGAAACGCCGCAATCGCTGAATCTGGACCGTCCGTGAACCGGCTCACGCAAAGCAGCACGTCATACGCATCCTTGGCCTGCTGCCGACCGGCAAACGCGTTCAACTTCAGCACCAGCAGAGCACCCACTCCCGAGACCGGCACGGTTGCTTTCTGTGGCGCGCCGAATAAATCCTTCCCCTCCACGGTAACTTTTCGCCGCGTCGCCAATGCCCTTGCCACACCGGGAAACACTCCGGCAGGCACGCCGTCCACCATCACAGTTCCGGTGGTTGCGATTGGATCCTCGGTCAGAAAATCAATGAACACCGGCATCGTCTCGAACTGCCGGACATATCTCCCTTTTTCATCGAGCTTAAACCCTTGGCCCGTGAGATCGTCAGCCATGCTGCCATATTGCCCGCCCGCCGCGGCGGCAAGTGTGACTCCAAGGTCCACGTCCATCGTGACCGGACCGGGCAGCAAACCAGCGCCTTGCTTGGTCAGATATTTGACCGCCAGACCGCCGACCAGCACGAGGTCATCGTGGAATCTTTCCAGCGACACCCACGCCGTCAGCAAGGCCGCTTCCGCGCCGGCCAGGCTGCGTGGCGGATACTCGGCGAAGCTCGAAAACTTGCTCATGCCTTCACCCGTCCAAATCCTTTCCACTCCCGCAGCGCCTTGGCCTGCTCCGGTCCGCGCAATCCGGCGCGCAACAGGTCGAGATAGATTTGCGCGTCGCAAGCCAGCGTGAATTCTCCCACCCGCTGTGTTTCCCGGAACACGCCGTCGTCCTTCGGAGCGACCAGCCACAATGTTCCGCCGTCGCTGACCTGCCGTGCTCGCAAGTTACGCTCGACTTGCTCTCCGGGAAACCGCGCCACGTAAGCCGACACCACGGGCGGAATCGTGTAGGGATGCCGCAGGTTCGCCGCGAACCACTGCGTAAATACGAGCGTCTCGCCCGCTGGAAAACTCTTCACTAACTTGCGCGCCACTGTTTCGAGGTCGGATCCCAGCAACGAATACTGGCGCACCGTGGTCCGCTTCCCCCAATCATCGCGCGCGGCCCAAGCGTCCAGCAACGCTTCTCCCCGCGACACCCGCAATACTCGTTTGTCCTGCGTCACGAAGCCTTCGTTCACCAGATGCCGCACCAGACGTGAGACCAAGCCCGGACTCAAGCCGGTTCGCTCGCCCAATTCGCCCTGTGACCACACACAATCCGGCTGACTCAACAACGCGCGCACCAGCCGGGAACTCTTGGGCTGGAAAACATCCGGCGGCAGCAACGACGGACGGTAGCGTCGATCTTCCGACGGCTTCCGGTCCACCAGCACGCCCTCCGCGCGAATCCACTGCCGCCCGTTCAGATCCACGCAACTCAAGCCCCGCTCGCGGCAATGCTGCACCAGCACTTCGGAAAGCGACGGCGCAATCAGCAAGCCGGGCCGCGTCCCCCCGCGCTCCGCCCATCGCTCCACCTCGCGCGCCGACGGCGTGAGCTTGAATTCCACCGCGAACACCAGCCGCCGCCCGTCCACGTTCAATTCCAGCAAAGTGTCCGCCCCGCGTTCGCGTTTCAACTCGAACGCCTTCCACCGCCAACGCAACTGGGCGTCCGCCTCCAAGGCTTCCTTGGCGGCCTGCCGGAGCTGCGCCTCCGTGCTGATGGTCCTTTGTTTACTCAAAGTAAATGTTTTACTGAACAGTAAAATGGCAAGTTCTAGTAAAATAGCAAGCCGTGAATCGCCTGTTCGAGCAACATGCCCGAACGGTCGCGGGTCAATTCATCAATGGTCGCATCCATCGCCTCGGGTCGCAAAATTTCAGCCTTCAGCATTGAGCCTTTAGCCTTTCCCCTTCCGGCGGGCTGCTCGACAAGTTGGTCTTCGGTGTAGGCGTGGGGCATGAGGATAATTGGCAACGACCGTGTTATCTGCTTCTATTGTGCGCGGAGACTCGGCTGCGAGCAACCTTCGCTCTTCAGGAGCGGAGGGGACTCAAAAGCGTTGTCTCCTTTTTCATTTCGTCTGTGCTGTTGACGTTTCTGTTTCTACCCGGCATATTCTCCGCAAGTCGGACTGGAAATCTCCGGTCGGCGCTGGGCCTCTGGCAATGCCGGAGGCCCTTCGCATTTCAGGGAAACACTTTCAAGCCCCAGCCTTTTATGTCGCCCGCCGGACTTCGGCGGAATTTCTTGGCTACGATGTCATAAGCCCGGTTCGGCTGCATGGGACGAAGCACCTTGATGCCAACCGAACGCGCCACCAAATCCGCGATCTGCAACCCCGTCGAGTTCGACGCCTTCGGAATCATTACCAGTTCCAGCGGCAACCGCTGGTTCAATGCGTTCGCCCCGTCGCAAATCCGCCGGAACGCAAGCTCCAGTTGAGCGTCTTCCTTCTCCCCGCGCTTCTCCACGATGATGTGTGTGACCTTGTCCGCCTGTCCGCGACCCGACAGCTCGCGATAAATCCGCTCCAGCCCGAACTCCAACGCCAGATCGTATGGATTGGCGGGCAGCGCATACTGCTTGGCGAAGTCCAGCTTGCGAATGACTTCCGCCACGAGTTGGAAAGATGCTTCGTCCACCAGCTTGCTGACGGCGTCGAGGAATTCTGCCCGCAGTGCCGGATCAAACAGGAAACCGTAGTTCTTGTTCGGCTTCCGAATCTCATGCTCGTGCAACACCTGCTCGTCGTGACCCCAGAACCGGAACTTCAACCGCTGCAACGCCGGGCCGACGCGCTCGACGTAATCACTCTTGGCGAACAAACAGAACGCCAGCACGAAAATGGGATAACCGGGGTCAACCCGCGCCAAACCATGATCACCGCTCTCATCCACGAAGACGAGATAATCGCCGAAACGATCTGGCGTGGACGTGTTCATGCGGCTCTCAATTCCACCTGCCCCGACAGCAGACGCGGCAGCAGCAGGTCGCGCGTCCGGCGGAGGTTTTGGATTTGGCGTTGAAGCGTGTGAATCTGCTCGGCCATCGGAATCGTGGCGTCGCCGAACTTCTTCAGCAGCGGCGCGGGCGGGATGAGCATGTCGGCTTTCTCGAAGGTCGCGCCGCTCACGGCGGGATAGGCTGCGCCGGTGGCGTTGTTAGTGAGGAAGGCTACGAAGTCGTCGGTAGTGGTGGCGAAGTAGAGGAACGGGAACGGGACTTTCGTTGCGGTGAGCACGGCGAAGCCAGTGGAGGCGATTGTGTCAGGCTCGGGGTGCATCACCTGTGCGTGCGAGCGGCGATTCGGACGGACGCACGACCAGAGCACGTCGCCATGCTGGACGATACGGCGCGCACGACCGGGGGCGTCGGCGAAAGCGTAAGTGGTGATGCTGTCAATCTGGCCAGGGCTGACGGAGGAGATGTCGATGTAGTGAAGTTCTTCCGGCGCGGTGCGGGCATTGATTTGGGCGCGGTTCACGTCCGCCATGGTTGCGAGCTTTTTCACCTCCCAGCCTTTGGGGATGTCGCCCAGGGGGGAGGTAACGAACTGCGTTCGTCCCTCACCCTTGCCTCTCCCAGTGGGAGAGGAGTTCCC
>JAYTXL010000433.1:0-6092 GCA_043742955.1 Verrucomicrobiota bacterium
CTCCAGGCTTCTCGTCGAGCCTCTCGCATAGCTTCACAATTCGGACCGCGAAATCGAATGTCCGATCCACAATGTCCCGCGGGGGTTGTGCTCCGCCCTCCGCGTCCGACCTGTCTCCGCTATTTTTCATTTTGCCTTTCTAATTTTGCATTTCACCCGGCGGCTCCTCCCCCAGATAAGCCTCGATAACCTTTGGATTCCTCCGCACCTCGGCGGGTGTTCCCTCCGCGATCTTCTCTCCGTAGTCCAGCACGGCGATGCGTTCGCAGATGCCCATGACGACCTGCATGTCGTGCTCCACGAGCACCACGGCGAGCTGGTATTTGTCCTTCACGAAGCGGATGAGCTTCATCAACTCCGTCTTCTCCGTCGGGTTCATGCCGGCGGCGGGTTCATCGAGCAGCAGCAGCTTCGGGCGCGTGGCCAGGGCCCGGACGATTTCGAGCCGGCGCTGGCTTCCGTAGGGGAGGCTCTTGGCGGGTGCGTCGCTGAATTTACCCAGGTCAAAGAGCTCCAGCAATTCCATCACCTCCGCGTGGACAGCTTGTTCGCCTGCGCGGAAGCCGCGTCCGCGCCAGAGCGCGTCGCGGATGCCGTGGGGACGGTGCAACTGGGTGGCGGCGCGGACATTGTCAAAGACGTTGAGCGAGGCGAAGAGGCGGATGTTTTGAAAAGTGCGGGCAATGCCGAGCCGGGTGAGTTGGTGGGGTTTGAGATTGGCGGTGGGCTGGCCCGCAAATGCGACCGCGCCTTGCGTGGGTTGATACACACCGGTGATGAGATTGAAGACCGTGGTTTTTCCAGCTCCGTTCGGACCGATGACACCGATTAATTCGTGCGGTTGAACCGCCAGGTCGAGGTCGCCAACGGCGGTCAACCCTCCGAAGCGCAAGGTGACTCGGTCGAGTTGAAGCAGTGACTTCATCGTGCGACGGACTTGCTTCTGCTCCAAGTGAACAATCCCTGCGGACGCGTCATCATCAGGCCGATGATCAGCAGCGAATAGATGATCATGCGGTAGTCGGCAAAGCCCCGCAAAAACTCCGGCAGCAGCGTCAGCAGAATCGCGGCGACAATCACCCCCGCCGTCCGTCCCATGCCGCCGAGGATCACCATCACCACGATGTCGATGGATTTTAGAAAATTGAAACTATCCGGCTGCAACACCCGCTTATGATGGGCGTAGAGCGCGCCCGCCACGCCGGCGAAAAAGGCGCCAATGACGAAGGCGGTGACTTTGTAGCGGGTGGGATTGATGCCCATGGCTGAGGCGGCCACTTCATCGTCGTGAACGCAGAGGAAGCCGCGTCCGTAGGTTGAATTTACGAGGCAGGTGATCACGTAGACCACCACGGCGGCGAGGCCCCAGGTCCAGAAGATTGTGGTGAGTTTCGGGATGCCCGTCAGGCCGGTGGCGGCGCCGAAGAATTGTGAATTCTGAAAGATCACGCGGATGATTTCGCCAAAACCGAGCGTGACGATGGCGAGGTAATCTCCGCGGAGACGCAGGGAGGGCACGCCCACGATCAAGCCGGCCAGGGCGGCCACCCCGCCCGCCAGCAGGAGGGCGAGCGGAAAGAAAGCGGGGGAGGTGAGCATGGTCAGCTTGGCGGCCGCAAAACCGCCGACTGCCATGAAGCCAGCATGACCCAGGCTGAATTGGCCGGTGTGGCCGTTGATGAGATTCAGGCTGACCGCGAGCATGAGGTTGATGCCCACGTCGATGGCGAGCCCCAGATAATACTGATTGTAGCGGGCGGAAAACCAGGACGCAACGAAGGCCGCGAGCACGGCTGCCAACAGACATCGTTTCGCGCCCGAGTGCATCAGACTTTCTCCGTTTGTGGTTTGCCCAAAAGACCGGCGGGCTTGAACAACAAAATTAGAATCAAAATAGCGAAGGCGATGCCGTCGCGATAATTTGACACCCCCGGGATGCCGCCCGCAAATGTTTCGAGCAATCCGAGCACGAGTCCGCCGAGGGCGGCGCCGGGCAGATTGCCGATGCCGCCGAGCACGGCGGCGATGAACGCGCGCAAGCCCGGTTGAATACCCATGAGCGGTTCGATCCCCGGCGCCTTCATGGCATAGAGAATGCCGGCCACCGCCGCCAGCGCCGAACCGAGCCCAAAGGTAAACGAGATGATGCGGTTGACGTTCACCCCCATCAAGGCGGCAGCCTGCTCGTTGAACGCCACGGCGCGCATGGCGGTGCCAACCTTGGTCCTTTGCACGATGAACCAGAGCAGGGCGAGCAGCGTCGCGGTAATCAGGGGAACCAGGAGATCGTTGCTGTTGAGCATCATGCCACCCAGATGAAAATCGTGCTCGGGCAACAACTTGGGAAAGGGCTTCGTTTCCGCGCCAAAAACCTTCTTGTGCTGGCAGGTGAATTCGATGAACAGCGATACTCCGATGGCGGTGATGAGCGCGGTGAGCTTCGGGCGCTGGCGCAAGGGTCGATACGCAAGAAACTCAATCAAGACGCCGATCGACGCGCAAAGCAGGACGGCCAGCAACAGCACCACAAAGGCACCGAGATAGGATTGCGGTCCGAACACGCGGGCCACTTCCGGCGCGAGGAAATAGGCGGCGAAAGCGCCGAGCATCATCACGTCGCTATGGGCGAAATTGATGAAGCGGAGCACGCCATAGACCATGGTGTAGCCCAGGGCGATGAGCGCGTAGATGGATCCCAGCGCGAGGCCGTTGATAAGTTGTTGAAGGAACCAGTCCACGCGGGGAGTGTGGGCGGATCAGGGATTCACGGTTTCCACGTAGTGAAAAGTTCCACCTTTCACCTGCAAGATGACGGCGGACTTGGTGGCGTCGCGCTGCGCATTGATTGTGGTCTTGCCTGTGACCGCATCGAAATCCTTGGTCGCGGCCAGGGCGGCACGCACTTTCGGGCCCTCCGTCGAACCGGCACGCTTCATCGCGTCGGCCAGGATCATCGCCGAGTCGTAGCCCAGGGCCGCCATCGCGTCCGGCAGTTTTGGCGAACCATCGCCATTCTTCCAGCGCTGCTGGTAGGCGGTGACGAATTGCTTGCTCTTGGCCGTGGCGACATCGGGTGCATAATGCGTGGAGAAGTAGTGGCCTTCGACTGCGTCCTGCCCGATTTTGACGAGTTGATCCGACTCCCAGCCGTCCCCTCCGAAGAGCGGCAAATTAAGGCCGAGTTGCTTCGCCTGAATGCAGATAAGGGCCGCATCGGTGTAATAACCGGGGACAAACACGGCGTCGGGGTTGGCCGATTTGATCGCCGTGAGCTGCGCCTTGAAATCCTTGTCGCCGCCGTTGAAATCGAGTTCGGCCACGACTTGGCCGCCGGCGCCCAGGTAGCCTTCCTTGAAATACTTGGCGAGGCCCTTGCTGTAATCGCTCTTCACGTCAGTGAAGATGGCGACGCGTTTTGCCTTGAGTGTTTTCGTCGCAAAATTGGCCATCACGGTACCCTGGAAAGGATCGATGAAGCAGACCCGAAAAATGTAATCGCCCGTCTCGGTGACTTTCGGGTTGGTCGAGGAGGGGGAGATCATGGGGATTTGATTCTGCTGGCAGATGGGGGCGGCTTCGAGCGAGCGGCTGGAAGCCACTTCGCCGAGGATGGCCACCACGCCGTCACGGGCGATCAGCTTGTTGACCACGGTGGCGGGTTCGCCGGCTTTGGAGAGATCATCCTCGGTGAGTAATTGCAATTTGCGGCCGAGCACACCGCCGGCGGCATTCAACTCCTCAACCGCCAGCAGGGTGCCTTCATGGGAGGAAATGCCAAACGTGGCTTCCTTGCCGGTGAGCGAGGCGAATTCGCCAATCTTGATGGGCTCACCGGCGGTGCCGCCCGCGCCCGGGCTGCCGGCGGGTTTGTCGCAGGCGGTGAAGAGCAGCGGGAGTGCCAGCGACACGAGCGCGACGATGGACCTCGAGGTTTGACGTGGCTTCATAAATGATTCGTTTGAACAGCTGTCCGCGACCGTGAACGGGCGGCGGCGAACTCGCGAGCAAAGCTAGGGAATTGTCCGGTGGGATTCAATCCTCAATCACAGCCCCAAAGTATTCCGCTTCGTGCGCCGCATATTAATTGATTGTGGCGACATCGCATGGTGTTACCTTGTCGCGAAATTTGACATGAAGAAATTGATTTTTATGGTGGCGGCCCTCGCCAGCGGGAGCATTTTCATTGGTTGCAAGCCCAAGGGGGCGGCTGGCCCGACCGCAGTGCCGCCGACCCAGGTGATCGCCCTGGCCGCCAAACCGCAGTCGGTTTCTGAGACCCTCTCGCTGGTCGGCACCATGGTGGCCAATGAGATGGTCGAGATCAGCGCCGAGACGGATGGCGTGGTGGAAGAAATCCTCTTTGAGGAGGGGCAGAAGGTTGCCAAGGGGCAGCTTTTGATCCGTCTGGACGACACCAAGTTTGCCGCCGGCCTGGCGGAAACCGAGGCGAATTTCAAGCTCAGCCAGGCGAACTACGACCGCAGCAAGCAGCTCTTCCAGGACAAGCTCATCTCGCAGCAGGAAGCCGACCAGGCGGCGGCGACGTTCGAGTTTACCCGGGCAACCCTTAACTTGAAAAAGCGCCAGCTGAAGGATGCGCGTATTTGCGCGCCTTTTGCCGGGGTGATGGGCTCGCGCAATGTCAGTCCCGGCGCGATCGTGAGCACGTTTGTGCGCGTGCCCTTAACCACCTTGGTGGACTTGGACCCGTTGAAAGTAGAAGTCAATGTTCCCGAACGATTTCTCAGCCAGTTGAAAATCGGCCAGACGCTCGAGATCAAGGTGGCCGCCTACGCGGACAAACGGTTTAAGGGCGAGGTTTATTTCATCGCGCCGTCCGTCGATCCCGCCACGCGCACGGCTTTGGTCAAGGCGCGGATCGCCAATGCGGATTTTGTGCTCAAACCCGGCATGTTTGCGAATCTGGATCTCACGCTCCAAATCCGGCAGCAGGCGTTGGTGATCCCCGAAGTGGCGCTGATGATGAACGGCGATCGCGTGAGCATTTTTGTCGTGGACCAGGAAATGAAGGCGCAACCCCGTCCGGTGGTGCTCGGAATCCGTCTGGCTGGTCAGGTGGAAATTGTCAAAGGTCTGCAAGCGGGTGAAATGGTGGTGGTTGAGGGGGTGCAGAAACTCGGACCGGGATCCTCGGTGAAGCTGGCCCCACCCGAGGCCATTGCGGCCTACCAGTTCAAGGAATCCAAGACCGGTCCGGCCACCAACTAAACGCCGGGTAACATGATTCTTCCCCGCATCAGCATTCAGCGTCCGGTTCTGGCGACCATGATGAGCCTTTCGGTCGTCCTCTTTGGACTGATTGGGTTGCAGCGCCTGCCGGTGCGCGAACTGCCCGACATCGATCCGCCGATTGTCAGCGTTACCACCGTTTATCCGGGCGCGAACGCCCAGGTGGTCGAGACGGAAGTCACCGAGCGCATCGAGGAAGCCGTCAACAACATCGAGGGCATCAAGACGCTGACCAGCCAGAGCCGCGAAGAAGTCAGCACCATCACGATTGAATTTGATCTGGCGCGCAGCATTGACCTCGCAGCGCAGGACGTGCGTGATCGGGTTTCACGCGTGCGGGGGCGTCTGCCGGACACCATCAAGGAGCCGATCATTGCCAAGCAGGACGCGGACGCGAACGCAGTGATCTGGATTGGCATGAATAGTGAGCGATACTCCACGCTCGAGCTGACCACGCTCGCGGAGAAGCAAATCAAGAACCGCTTGCAAACTGTCAAAGGCGTTTCCTCGATCATTATTGGCGGTGAACAGCGCTTTGCCATGCGCCTCTGGCTGGACTCCGAGAAGATGGCGGCGCGGGAGGTTACGGTGCTCGATGTGCAACGGGCTTTGCGCCAGCAAAATGTCGAGTTGCCGAGCGGTCGCGTCGAGAATCTCGACCGGGAAATGACCATCGAAACGCGGGGTGAATTGAAAACCGCCGACGGCTTCAATGGGCTGGTGATCAAAAATGAGGGCACTAAAATTGTCCGCCTCCGGGATATTGGGGAAGCCCGTTCCGGCGTGGAAAACCTCCGCACCGTCGCCCGCAACAATGGCCGGCCCTGCGTTTTTTTGGGGAT
>JAYTXL010000434.1:0-4924 GCA_043742955.1 Verrucomicrobiota bacterium
TTGCGCTCGCATTGCGCTCGCATTGCGCTCGCATTGCGCTCGCATTGCGCTCGCATTGCGCTCGCATTGCGCTCGCATTGCGCTCGCATTGCGCCCGCACTGCGCCCGCATGGCACCCATGCCGCGCTCCCACCCGCGCCCGTGTCCGCTCCAACCGCCCCTCGCGGCTCCCAGGGCACCCACCCACGTCTCGCACTTGAACTCGCCCACTCCACCAAGACGGTCACGCCGTCAGCCCCAAGACTCGACGGGAACTCAGAAAGTGGCAGCAAAGTGGCAGCGTGAAAATATTTTCAATTCTTCCATTGGAAAATGAAACCTCACAAAACCACTGTAAACATTGAAGATTATTGATGGTGCACGCGCATGGAGTTGAACCATGAACCTTCTGATCCGTAGTCAGATGCTCTATCCAATTGAGCTACGCGTGCAGCACAAGGAGCGGGAATCTACAAACCGACCGCCGGGCAAGCAAGCGATTATTTGAACACCACGATTGGGGGTGTGATTAAAAGCGAGTGAGGGAGAGTAGGGAACACGCGGGCCGCTTGAGCCTTCCGGAGTGGGAGAGCAAAGCCGAAGCCAACCCCTCACTCCGCCCTCTCCCCCGGGGCGAGGGAGTCCCCCGCGCGGCGTCCGCGTGGATCCGTGCGTTGGGCTGGACGCCGCGACGAAAGCGAGGATTTCCACTTCCCCATGGACGGGAGTAGGTTGCTGGGGTCGCTGGGCCAGTCAGGGGATGGGGCCAGACACGGTCATGGAGAGCATGGCTCCCTCGCCCCGGGGGAGAGGGCGGGGTGAGGGGGACGCAGCGCGCTCCTGCAAGCACGGATAATATCCGCGCGGCCTCTCGGATCGCTTTTCAGCCGCACCCACTTTTAATCACACCACCCACAACTGGGGGAATGCTTAACCACGGATTGACACGGATAAACACCCATAATAATCAAGCACCATGGGCGACTAATCCAACCGCCAAAAAACGGGTCGCTCAAGTCGGGTAAAACGTCTTTTTCTTTCCGCCAATTCATGTCCATCCGTGTCCATCCGTGGTTACAAGTGCATTTTCCCGGCTAGGAGCGGGCACGCAGATTAGCGAACCGCTGCGCGCGCTGCTGGAACAGGGTTTTCACCCGCTTCACATCGAAACCCGCCGCCGCAAAATAGCCCGGCTTGTTCCACATGAGATAGAGTTCCGCCGCATCAGGCGCGCGGCCATTCGCGGCGCTAAACCAGCGGGAGCGCTCCTGCAAAACCTGCTGGGCCACCTCCCAGGCAACTTCCGGATTATCGTAGTCCCGGGACTGGGAGTGCTGCCGCCACACACTGGGCATGATCTGGAAACGGCTGACTTCACCGTTCGTGCCCCGCATCCGGTCGGCAGCGCAGCGATGCGGCAGCGTCGCACCTGACTCAAACATCCCCAGAGATTCACGCAACGACAACGCCCGGGCATCGCCGACCCAAAGGAGAACCACGGCGGAAAACACCGCCCACCAACGAAGGCCAGCCCGTACCGGCGAAAATAAGTCTGCCGACATAACTTCGCGCAGGCTAGAAAGGCGGCCTAATTTGTCAAGTCATACTTATTAACAATGGACGTGGCCTTCTTCCGTCTGGCCGGTCTATTTCGCGGCGAGGTCCTTGCGGGGAAAGAGGGGGGCGGGTTCACCAATAACATCGCCGGCGCGCAGGCCACCCCACCCGGCCGCCGCGAGGTTGGCGGGGGAACCGGACAAACCTAGCTGCGCGTAAATCTTCTCCGCGGTCGTCGGGATGAACGGCCAGAGCAACACCGCCAGCAACCGGCAGGACTCGCACAAATTGTAGAGCACCTCATCCAACCGCGCGGCCTGCGCCGGATCCTTGGCAAGTTTGAACGGCGCGGTTTGATCGACATACTGGTTAGCCCGATTGACCAGACCCCAGATGGCGTGCAGCGCACCTTGCAAGTCATTGCCCCGCAAATGATTTACCAATTCCTGCACCACCTTTCCAGCCTCCTCTGCCAGTTCATCAGAACGCGCCGGGACGGTGCCCCCGCGATATTTCTTGAGCATTGAAAGCGAGCGATTGACGAGGTTTCCCAACCCGTTTGCGAGCTCGGCCTGATAGCGCCCGGCAAATCCCGCAGCGGTCCAATTTCCGTCCGGGCCAATGGCCAGTTCGCGGACGACATAAAAGCGGAAGGCATCGACGCCCCACTCCTCCATGACGGCGAGCGGATCCACGACATTACCGGTGCTCTTGCTGATCTTGGCGCCGTCCTTCTGCCACCAGCCATGCACGAGCAGTTGTTTCGGCAGCGCCAACCCCATTGCCTTGAGCATGATGGGCCAGTAGACGGCGTGGAATTTCAGGATGTCCTTGCCGATGACGTGGAGATCGGCAGGCCAAAGGGAGATCGGAGGGGTTGGAGTTGAGCCTGGAGTGTTGGTCACGGCCAGCACCGCCGGGTCGCCGAGGGCGGCGGGGATGCTGATGTAATTCACCAACGCGTCAAACCAGACGTAGGTGACGTAGCCGGGGTCAAATGGCACCGGGATGCCCCAGTTCAGGCGGGCGGCCGGCCGGGTGATGCAAAGGTCTTCGAGGGTGTTGTTCTTAAGGAAACCAAGCACCTCATTGCGCCGGTAGCTGGGCACAATGAACTCCGGATTGGCCTCAATGTGGTCGATGAGCCACGGCTGATGCGCGCCCAGTTTGAAATACCAATTCTCCTCCGCAAGCGGGACGACCGCGCCGTAGTGCGGCGGAAAAGAACCGTCGGGCAGGCGTTCCTTCTCGGTGACGAAGGTCTCCTCTTTCGCGGAATAAAAACCCTCCCGGCTCGCCTGATAGAAATGACCCTCGCGATGCAGTTTATCCAGAATTGCCTGAACCACTGCCCGGTGGCGCGGTTCGGTCGTGCGGACAAAATCATCATTCGTCAAGTGCAGTTGGCCCGCGAAGGATTTCCAAATGGCGGCCAGTTCGTCGCAATACGCCTGGGTGGGCTGCCCGGTTTTCTCGGCGGCCTGCTGGACCTTCTGCCCGTGCTCGTCCAGGCCGGTAAGGAAAAAGACTTCCTCGCCCAGGCTGCGGCGCGCGCGGGCGATCACGTCCGTCACGACTTTTTCATAGGCGTGGCCGATGTGCGGCTGCCCGTTCACGTAATCGATGGCGGTCGTCAAATAGAAGCGTTTGCTCATGCGCCCGCAGTTTGGGGCAAGGCCGGCGCCTTGGCAATCACGGGAATGAAATCCGCCGTTGACGCCGCTGGCCGCATTGTTACGCTGCCTCCGTGAATTCCAGCAGCCAACGATTTAGCGGGTTTGGGTTGGGCGGAGTTTATTTCCGCCCGACAAACCTGCGCGTTGGGCGGCGTTAGATCAACCATCCCGAACCCGAACCGCAGGTCATCGCCTGCGGTTTTTTTGTCGGAACCCTGGGCGCGGCCGGAAAGCAACTATGATTATTGTCCTCAGACCCAACATCACCAAGAAAGACGAACGCGCTGTGATCAAGGAAATCAAGACTTTGGGCTACCAACCGCACATCATGCGCGGCGTGGCGCGGACGGTGATCGGCGCGATCGGCGATGAGCGCACCCACAAATCTCTCGAAACACTCGCCGTCTGGCCGCAGGTGGAGAGCGTCATGCCCGTGCAGAAGCGGTTTAAACTGGTCAGCCGGGAGGCGCACCCCACGAATTCCACGGTCAATGTCCGGGGCAATTTGATCGGCGGCAAGAAATTCCAGGTCATGGCCGGCCCCTGCTCCGTCGAGAATGAGAAGCAATTGCTCGACACGGCGCACGCGGTGAAAAAAGCGGGCGCCACCATCCTGCGCGGCGGCGCCTTCAAGCCCCGGACCTCCCCCTACGAGTTTCAAGGACTCGGTGAAAAGGGATTGAAGCTGCTCGCGAAAGCCCGCAAGGAAACCGGCCTCGCGATCATTACCGAACTACTTTCGGAAGACCACGCCGAAATGGTGGCGGACTACACCGACATCATCCAGATCGGCGCCCGGAATTCGCAGAACTTCCAATTACTCATCGCGGCGGCCAAGACCGGCAAGCCGGTGCTGCTCAAGCGAGGGCTCTCGATGAAGATCGAGGAGTGGCTGCTGGCCGGCGAATACGTGCTCGCCAACGAAAACCCGAACCTGATGTTCTGCGAACGCGGCATCCGGACCTTTGAAACCTACACCCGCAACACGCTCGACCTGGGGACGATCCCGATCATCAAGAAGGAATCGCACTGCCCGATCGTGATCGACCCGAGCCAGGGCGCGGGCCGCAGCGATCTGGTCGTTGCCATGTGCAAAGGCGCGGTGGCCATGGGCGCGGACGCCTTGCTGATCGAAGTGCATCCGAACCCCAGCGAGGCCTGGAGCGATGGCGCGCAGCAGGTGACGCTCGAAGGTTTCGCGAGATTGATGGAAGAATTGAAGCCGTTCCTTGCCGCTGCGGGACGGGAATAATCGGCGGCGTGGACTACCGGCTCTGCGGATCTTGTCTGTGTTCCATCCGTGGCTGAAAAAAAGTTCCGGTCAAGCCGCACGTTGCGTCAGCCGCGCGGCCAGCCAGGTTTCCACGGCCAGCACTGCCATCGCGACGAGGATCAGCCAGCGCCACAGTTTTTGTTTGCTTTCCAGTTCGCTGTCCAGCAACCGCCGTTTTTGCTCGGCCTGTTGCGCCGCGCTGGTGGTTTGATGTTTTAGGGGAACACCCAGCCGTTCCAGTTCATCGAGGGGCCACGGCACGGTCTTGCTTTCGGCCGGCTCAAGATTCACCGCGAAACGCTGCCTCACTGACGACGGGTTCACAGCGTAAATTCCCGGCTGATCTGCTTGCGAAAAACCTGCCTCTCCTTTGACCGTCTCGACTTGACTCCCATCCGGCTTACGCACCGTCACCGTCCCGTTCGTGTTTGCGCCGGCG
>JAYTXL010000435.1:0-11456 GCA_043742955.1 Verrucomicrobiota bacterium
CACCGCCGGGCTGGGCTGGCCGTTGGGGCCGGGGAGCGTATGCGTCACGTCCACGATGTATTCATTCGCGCCGATGCCATCGAATTTCGGCAGGTTGTAATTGGGCAACTCGGCGCCTTCGATCTGCAAGCCCCAGCCCGAATGAGCCGGGCCGACGAGTGCGCCCTGCTTCTTCGCCCAGCGGAGCGTGTTCAAGCCGAGCGTGGGCCAGTGCTGCGTCGAGTCGCCGCCGGGATACATTTGTTCCTTGAGCCGGAGCAGGCACAAATGGCCGCTCTGGTGCGAGCCGAAGCCGGAGACCTCGATGTCGTAGCGGAGCAAATAGGGATATTGCGAAACTTTGTCGGCGGTGCCGGTGAAGAATTGTTTTTGGTAATCGAAGCACGGGCCCCAGGTCAGGTTGGCTCCGACCTTGAGATCCTCGCCCAGAATATGGCGCAGCATGTCCGGGGCGTGGACCCCCTCGCTCGGGTTGGTGTAATGCGCGCAGCCCGCAGCGTGAATGTGGTGGTCGCCGGACCAGTAACCAAACTGGGAGGGATCGATCCAGCGTTCGACTTTGAAATCCCAGCGTTTAGTCGATTTTGTGACCGACAGCGTTTGCTTTGACGGGATGGACTCCGGGCCGCGTTCGAAAGACACGGTGTAGGTGCCGACGGGCAATTTTATCTTTTCACCATCGCCCCGATAAACCTGCGGGTGAAATGCAAAATCCGGGGCGAGCCGCTTCGCTGGCGACGGGTAAACGCGCTCTTGGGCATCGCGGATAAGGAATGAAGCGGTGGCCGGTTGGCCGGCCTCGTCCTTGACGCCGAGTGTGATCTCGCGTGCCGGCTGGCAATCGAACAGGACATCCACTTCGTTGCGGAAGCCGATGTCCTGCGTGCCCTGTCCAACATTGAAAGAAACCTTGGCCTCGCGCCTGCCCGCCTCGCGGCTATAAAGCTGGACGATTCGGTACTCCAGCGTCAATCCGCTCAAGGTCGGCCGCAGGGGCTGTTTGTCAAACGTCTGCAAATCCAGCCATAAGTCCGCGGAGTTGCCCGGGGCGGGGCTTCCCCGCTTCCGAAAGGCCCGATCCGAAGCGGTGTTGGCGGCACCGGAAGTGAACAATGAAACCGCATTCGGGCTCAGCGCCACCAGCGGCGCGGTGGTGCCAGATTCGTTGTGCACTTTGACCAAGAATTGCCGCCAGCCTTGCTCCGCCAATTCCGGACGGGCGGCGCCCTGCACCACTTTCACGCGCATTTCCGGATTGATGTTCACGCCGAACAAGCAGTAGCGGTCGAGGACTTGCTGGATCTTTGCCAGGACGTCGTTGCTGGCGGCTCCGGCCAGCAGGGCGTCGAGCGCGGTCTTGTCGGGGATGCTGAACGGCACCCCCAGAAAGTCGGTGGCTTCGAGCAGGCGCCTCACCTGGCCCACGAAGGGCTGACCTTCGACCCCGGTGACCGCCGGCAATTCGGCGGCCGGGAGCTGGGTGGCGAGGAGGAATGTTGCCAGAATCGATTTGGTTAGTTGCATCGTCGTCCTAGGATTGAAGGTTGGATCGTAGGGTAGAACCCTAACCAACCGCCGGAGGATGCCCAGCTTTAAATGGGGGGCGGCGTTGTGCGGAACGCAACTCTATTGCTGGCCGGCTGGAAATGGCGTGGATTCTCCTGCTAAAATTGTGGCGCTCCCGCCTTGCGCCGATGCCGGTTGGGGTGACTCAACCGAAGATGTGCGCGCGGGTGTTTTCGAAGCATTCGACCGCGAGCATGCCCCGGCAGACAAAGATCACTTTTTCCATGGTCTCGTTTTTTTCGAGAAAGCGTTTAGTTTCCCTCAGCGCGATGTCCGCCGCGCGCGGCACGGGAAACCGATAATTGCCGGTGCTGATTGCTGGGAAAGCGATGGTCCGAATGCCATAGCGCTCCGCGAGGACGAGACTGTTGCGGTAACAACCCGCCAACAAATCGTCCTCGCCCTGAAAGCCGCCTTCCCAGATGGGGCCGACGGTGTGGATTACCCACTTGGCCGGCAGACGGAAACCGTGGGTGATCTTGGCCTCGCCGGTGGCGCAGCCGTTGAGGGCGCGGCATTCCGCCAGCAATTCCGGACCAGCGGCGCGATGGATGGCGCCATCAACCCCCGCCCCGCCCATGAGCGAGTTGTTGGCGGCGTTGACGATGGCCTCAACCACGAGCTTGGTGAGGTCGCCTTCGACGACCTGAACACGATCAAATAGAGCGCGCATGTGAGGGATTGTTTAAGCCGGATCCCCAAAAAAGCGATCATAGATTTGCGAATGGTTACGGCAGCGGCGTGAAAAGCTTCCCATGCGGAAGATTAACCGCTAGAATCAGTCCCACCAATCAACCGATGGTAATTCACCCGGGCGGGCTTGTGGGTTCGGCGGTGGGTGGGCATTGCGTGCGGGCCGCCGCCGGGCGTGGTCGTCCGGCGCCGCTGGGCCGAAGTTTCGCGGCCGGCAATAAACGGGAACGACACTCATGGGTGCAAATGAGGCCGTGAACAAATTAATTCAAACGCCACTGTGAATACCGACTTTGGGCTGGATCTTGTTTTCGCGAAAGATTCCTTGAGGACCGTGCTGGTCATGTCCCTGTTCAGCGTGCTGGTGCTGGTTGGGGTGTTTCATTACCTCAACCGCTACACGAAACGCCAATACTTCGCCATCTGGACAGCAGCGTGGTTGTTTTACGCACTGTGGCTGGTTCTTTGCCTCACTCTGCAAACGCAGGAGCACGAGCCATTTTTCATAATGTTGAAGCAATGGTGCGTCGGGGTGTCGGCGATCTTCCTGCTCTGGGGCAACGCCCGTTTTCTCGGCCAACGATCCAGTCAATTACAGTTTGGCCTGTTCATGACCTATCTCTTCGTTTGGAGTTACATTGGCTCGCACCACCTGGTGGGCACTGTGCAAATGCAGTTGCCCATCTTCGGTTTGATCGGCCTGGCCAGCATCGTGACGGCCTGGGGTTTCCTCCAGTTTCGCCGGTTGCAGCAATATCTGGGAGCCAGTTTGCTGGCGACCGGCTTTCTAGGTTGGGGCCTCTATCTCATGGCCAGTCCGTTTCTGCAGGAATCGGAACACCTGGTCACTGCGGGCCATGTGATCGCCACCGTGCTGCAAGCGTTTATTGCCGTGAGCATGATCATTCTGGTGCTCGAGGAGGTGCGCGCCAGCAACCAGCTGGCGCTGCAAAAAATCCAACGGCAGCAGATGGATGCCGAATCGCTCCAGCGCAAAATGGATTCGACCGAGGAGCGCTATCGCAGCCTGTTTGACCAGGCCAGCGAAGGAATTGTCATCACGGCCGCCGAGGATCTGCGCATCCTGGAAATGAACCAGACGGCGCAACGCTACCTGGGGACCGGACTGGTGGCCGACGGGCCGTTGTGGTTGAGTCATTATTGTGAAATGAGCGGCCTGCCCGCTCCGCCGCGCAACGGCGGGGAATGGTTTGAGCTGATCTGCCAGCGGCGCTTGCTGCATCTTGTCCGCAAGGACGGTAGTAAAATATTTGTCGAGGTGGACGGAGCCCGGGTGAATTTCGAGGGCCGGGGCGCCTGCCAGTTTTTCATCCGGGAGCAGACGGAACGGGCGCACCTCGAGCAGCAGCTGCGGCAGGCGGAAAAACTGTCCGCGTTGGGGCAGATGATATCGGGGGTGGCCCATGAACTGAATAACCCGCTGGCGGTCGTGAAAGGTTACCTGGAATTGATCCTCGCCCGCCATGAACTGGGCGCGCAAACCCGCGCGGATTTGGAAAAGGTCGCGCAGGAAAGCAACCGGGCCGCCAAACTTGTAGGCAATTTCCTCTCGTTCGCCCGCGAACAACCGGCGCACCGGCAGAACGTGGATCTGAACGAACTCGCCCGACGCGTGGCGGAGTTGCGCAAATTTGAACTCCTGGTCGCGGGGGTGAATATGCAGCTCGACCTGGCCGACGGCCTGCCGACTGTGGTTGGCGACCCGGACCAGATCCAACAGGTGCTGGTCAACCTCATCGTCAACGGCGTGCACGCCCTGGCTGAACAACCCCACCCGCGCCAGTTGACAATTCGCACCCGCCTAGATGGGCAGGTGGTTCAGATCGCGGTCGAGGACAACGGATTGGGCGTGCCGGAACACCTGCTCTCCCGTATTTTTGAGCCCTTCTTCACCACGAAGGAAGTGGGGGCCGGCACCGGTTTGGGTTTGTCCATTGCGCATGGCATCATGACCGACCACCACGGCCGGCTCTTTTATCAGGCACCGGCGGCGGGTGGGGCCGGCTTCGTCATGGAATTTCCGCTGGGAACAGAGGTGAACAGCGTGCCGGCGAGCACGGACGTCGGGCCTCCGGTGGAGAAACCCGGGGCGGAAGCGGCGGGAATGTCGGCGCGGATCCTAGTGTTGGATGATGAGAAATCGATCGCCGAGCTGCTGGGCGAATTGCTCCTCGCCCTTGGTCACCAGCCGACTTTGTGTCACTCGGCGGTTCAAGCGCTGGAGTTGCTCGCCGAAAGCAACTTCGATTTGATCATCTCGGATTTCCGCATGCCGATAATGAACGGTCAGGAATTCTACGACGCTGTCTTGAAACAGAAACCAGCGCTGGCCAAACGAATCATTTTCTTGACCGGCGACGTGGTCAACGAGGAGACCCAGGCGTTTCTACGTTCCATTCGCAATCCGTGTTTCTCGAAGCCATTCCAATTAGCCACGGTGGAAAAGGCGGTGGCGCAGGTGCTCCGCGAAAATTCCACCGCCCGCGAAGCCACGAGCTAGGAGGGCCAGCCTGGCTTCAGAGCCGCTTCAGCACGGCGTGCAATTCCTCATCCGTATTATAGAAGTGCGGTGAAAACCGGAGGTATTGGTTGCCGGCGCGGTCGGTTCGCAAGGAGGTGATGATGTTTGCGTTGCTCAATCGCTGATGTAACGAATTCATATCTTCCGTGTCCCGCCGGAGGCTCATGATGCCGCTGGAGTTCACCGCCCCGGCGGCCGCCTGCAGGACTGTGTAGCCCTTTGCTTCCAGCGCGGGCACAAACCACTCCCGTTTGCGCCGCAGCTCGGCGGCGATCGATTCCACCCCCAGTTCCAGGATTAATTCCAGCGCGGATTTCAGGCCGGCCAGGCCGGCGATGTTGTGCGTGCCCGCCTCGTAACGACGCGCGCCATTCTGGAACACCATTTTTTCCTGGGCCGTAAAGTTCGGGCAATGAACATTGTTCCAGCCATGGACCACCGGACGCAAATACGGCTGCAGTGCCTGGCGCACAAACAGGATGCCCGCCGCACAAGGACCAAGCAGCCACTTATGCGCATCCGCGGCGAGGAAGTCCACGTGCTCGACGGTCGTCGGAAATGCGCCCAGCGTTTGAATGGCATCGACGCAGAAATGGATGTGACGCGCGTGCAAAGCCTGGCCCAGGGCCGCCAGATCCACCCGATATCCGGCGACGAAATGGCACGAAGCCAGCGCCACGAGCCGCGTGTTTTCATCCACCTGGCCCAGCACGTCAAGGGGCCGGATGCGGCCCAGTTCGCGGACATTGAGAAAGCGCACCTCCACGCCGCGTTCCGCCAGCGCCATCCACGGATAGACGTTGGAAGGATAGTCATCGAAATAGACCAGGACATGCTCGTGTTTGCGGAACGACAGGCCGCTGGCGATATAGCTCAGCGCCAGCGACGTGGGTCCGACGAAGGCTATTTCTTCGGGTTGCGCCTGGAGCAGCCGCGCGGCCAGCGCGCGGGTCTCGTGCAACAGCGTGGCGAGGTGCGACTCTTGATCACCCTGCGTGCATTCGGTCAGGTAGATTCGCATGGCTTCAGCCACGCGGTGGGGCAGGGGGCACACTCCGGCATGGGCGAGAAAAATCTTTTCGCGCGCCACCGGAAACTCCCGGCGGCGAAGTTCTTCATTGGACAAAATTTCAGACAACGTCATGGCGATAGGAATTTTGGATAACGATTCGGAAACCGAAGTTCTGGCGCGGCTAAGGATCGATTACCTTGTTTATTTCGTTGAAATAACCGGCGTATAAGCTGACCACCCGGTAGGCGATTCCCAGCATGATGGCAAGGTAAGCCAGGATGGGAAACCACTTCGCCAGCAATTTCAGCTTGCGTGATCCTTCTTCCTGATAAAGGAGGTGCAGCCGCCGCAGCGTTTCGTCCAATTTCCCGCTGATTTCACCGCTGTGATAGAGGTTTGCGAATAACTCTGGAAATTCCACACAGGCGGAGACTTTTTCCGAAGGCGTCTGGCCACCGTGTTCCAGCCCGTGGCGCCAGCCCAGCACCGCCTGGCGCAAGGCGGGTGAACCGCTCGCGGTGGCGGCCAGCTCCCACGCGTTGATGATCGACAGGCCGGCGTTGATCAGCGCCTCCAGCGCCGCGGCCAGACGGCCCAAAGCGAGGCTGCGCCGGGCGGCGCCGAGAATGGGGATGAAGCCGCCCATTTTTTCGATCACGCCGCGCCACAGCTCTCCATGCTTGCCTTGGCAGGCAAAAATCAACAGCGCGGTCACCAGATAAAGCGGTGCCAGGGTGCCCAGGGTCTGGACCAAATAAGCCACGAGATCACCGGACATGAAAAATTTCGGGAATGGTCCGATGAAAACGGCAAAGTGCAGAATGAACAGCGGGTAGGCGAGATCGGTCATCACGGTACGCACCAACGCGGCATGTTCCTCATAATAGCCAGCCAGCTGCTTGAAACAGATGTCCAATCGCCCGCTGTTTTCACCGGCTTCAAGCAGCGCAACATCGAACGACGGCACCCAACCGCCGATCAGTCTCAAGGAACGGGTAAAGGATTCACCCTGTTCCAAATGCATCTTGATTTGGTCAAGCGGTTCGCGGAAGGACCGGGACGGGGGATTGCGGCGCAGCGTGTCGATCGCCTTCGGCAGGGTCAGGCCGGCCATCAGCATGGAGCTGAGCTGGTGATAGAGCTCAGCGCGGAGCGCGAGCTGTTTGGGGGTGACAATGATGGCCATAGCGCCCCCGCCGCGGCGCCAACTCAGGCAGCGGCTTTGTCGAGGCTGGCTTTAAGGTCGCGCTTGGAGCGCATGCCAACAATCTGCTCCACCACCTGGCCATTCTTGAAAATCAGCAGGGTGGGAATCGCTGTGACGCGATATTGGCTGGGCAGGGCCTGATGTTCGTCGATGTTGACCTTGCCGATCTTGATCTTAGCGCCGTATTCCCCCGCGAGTTCGTCCAGCAAGGGGGCAATCATTTTGCAGGGACCGCACCATTCGGCCCAAAAATCGACCAGCACCGGCGTGGTCGAGCTGAGGACTTCGGTGCTGAAATTTGCTTCGGTTAAGGTGATGATATTTGCGGCGGCCATAAGTAATTATGAATAACTAAATTTTTTCCCCCGGCGGGCAGCTGCCTGTTCGAACGGGGGTGACCCGGGACGGGAGAATTACTGGTTGAACAAATTGGTGAGCATCTGGACTCGAACCAAGGCCCCGATGCCAGCCACGGCGGCGAAAACGGCCAGCACCAAGTCCAGCACACTTGCCTTGGCGGATACCCCGGGGGCGACGGTTGCGGCAGCGGCGACTGGCTTGGCCGCTTTGGCGCCCTTGGCGAGACCGGCAGGCGCTGCGGCGGCGACGGGTGCAGCGGCAGCGGCGGGTGCAGCGGCGGCGGCGGGTTTTGCAGCCGAGACGGGCGCCAGCGAGACCGGCGCAGCGACCGGTGCGGCCGCGGCAGCTTGCGTTGGCACTGCGGAAATTTTGACCGTGGAGGACGCTTCATTTGACGCGGCGGTGGCGGCCGCAGCGGTGGGAATTTTAATCCCCGGCGCAACTCCCGGCTTCGGGGGCAAATTCAACCGTACGGTGTCCGAAGCCGTCTTGGGTGGCAGGCTGATGCGCACCGTTTCTTTTGGCTTGGGTGGTAGGCTGATGCGTACCGTTTCCTTTTTAGGTTGCACCTTGGCCTCGGCAGGTTTGGGAGGAGTGGCGCCCGTGGGTTGGTTGGATGCTTCGTCAGCCATAAAGTATTTTCGGACGTCAAACTAAGGTTCACCGTAACGAGTGTCAAACTCTTAATCCCGGGCAATCCGCCGGAGTAAATCGAGGCTTTTCAACCCCTCTGTCTGGCTGGTTCCCGACCAGGGCCGGCTAGTAACGGTCGCGATTTTCGCCGGCGGCGCGCTCGCCACGATGCCCCCCTTCGGAACGGGGGGCGCGTTCTTCCTTGGGACGGGCGATGTTGACGGTCAAAGCGCGGCCTTGAAACTCCTTGCTGTGAAACATTTCCACGGCCTTCGCCGCTTCGGTGGCCGCAGCATACTCGATGAAGGCAAAACCGCGTGACCGGCCGGTGAATTTGTCTTGCACGAGGTTTACGGAAGAAACGGCACCCGCTTGGGAAAAGTATTCCTGCAGGTCGTTTTCCACCGTTTGGAAGGAGAGATTGCCGACAAAGAGTCTTGCTTCATTCATGGGATTGATTGGTTGGTTGTGGGGAAAAACCTAGCAAACCGGTCGTTTGAGTCAATAAAAGTTTGCGCGTGTCCGCTTGAAATCGCGCCTGAAGTGATGCAGAGTCCGCCCATGCACCCAGCGCGTTCGGCTTCGCTCCAGACTTTATTTATCGCGCTGGTGGGAATCGCCATGGTAATCGCCGAAGGGGCGGCCTCGCCCGGCCACGCCGCCGAACGGCATTTGCTTTACGTCGCCGCGCCCGGCATCCGTAATTACCTGGAATACGGCGGCCACGGCCTGATCGTGTTCGACATCGATCATGGCCATCAGTTTGTGAAACGAATCCCGACCGCCGGCCTCAACGACAGCGGCGAACCGCTCAATGTCAAAGGGGTCTGTGCGAGCGCCGTGACCAAACGGATCTGGATCACCACGCCGCGCACGATGACCTGCCTCGATCTCGTCACGGAAAAAATCCTGTGGGAGAAGCCCTATCCCGGCGGCTGTGATCGCATGGCGCTTTCGCCGGATGGCCAGATGATTTACATTCCGTCTTTTGAGGGGCCCCATTGGACCGTGGTGGATGCCCGCTCCGGCGAAATCCTCGCGAAGGTCACCCCCAACTCCGGCGCGCACAATACCGTTTACGGGGCGGATGGGTCGCATGCCTACCTTGCCGGCTTGCGTTCGCCGCTCTTGACCGTCGCGGATACCAAAACCCACACGGCGGGTAGAACCGTCGGGCCGTTCAGCAAAAGCATCCGGCCATTCACGGTCAATGGCCGGCAAACGCTCTGCTTCGTGAACGTGAACGAACTGCTTGGCTTTGAAGTTGGCGATCTGGTCGCGGGAAAAATGCTCCACCGCGTCGAAGTGCAGGGCTTCCGCACCGGCCCGACCAAGCGCCACGGCTGCCCCAGCCACGGCATCGGACTGACGCCGGACGAAAAGGAAATCTGGCTGACGGACGCCTTCAACAGCCGTTTGCATATTTTCGACGCCACGGTGATGCCGCCCAAGCAAGTCGCCGACATACGGCTGCGCGACCAACCCGGCTGGGTCACGTTCAGCATCGCCGGGCGATATGCCTATCCCTCGACCGGCGATGTGATTGAAACCGCCACGCGCAAGATCGTTACCAGATTAAAGGACGAAAAAGGCGCCGCTGTGCAGAGCGAAAAAATGTTGGAAATTGATTTTGAGGGGAAACAGCCGGTGCGCACGGGAGATCAGTTTGGTGTGGGTAGAGTGGGGAGCAAATGATCAAGGAAGCGTAACTCAATTTCCTGCCCGCCAGCAACGGAGTTGCGCCAGAGGGTAGCCCACGGCGTGAGTTGTGGAACGGATGATGAAATGGATCAAGCTGCGGAGCAGCGACAGAGGGCCTGGTTTGATTCTCTCGCGTCGGCCGCCCCGCTGGGGCTTCCCGAAATTCAATCGAACCCACGGCTCACGCCGTGGGCTACTTTCAGCCGCTGCTCCGCAGCTTTTGCCGGGACCTCGACTGCCAGCAATGGAGCTGTGTAGTAGGCGCAAACCGTGAAAAATTCCGCCTTTCATTCCCGCCCTTGACCGTGTTTCATCCATGCTTGGCACGTTGCCTTTGACATGAGCTTGAAACCCGACCCCTGCCGCCAGTTTGCCAGTGACAATTACGCGGGCATCTGCCCCGAAGCCTGGGCCGCGATGGCCGAGGCCAATCACGGCCACGCCCACAGTTATGGCGATGATCCGTGGACGCAGCGCGCCGCTGATCTTATCCGCGAAGTGTTCGAGACGCAGTGCGAGGTCTTTTTCACCTTCAACGGCACCGCGGCCAATTCGCTCGCGCTCGCCGCGACCTGCCAATCGTACCACAGCATTCTTTGCCACGAGACGGCCCATGTGGAGACTCACGAATGCGGCGCGCCGGAGTTTTTTTCCAATGGCACCAAGGTCCTGCTCGTCCCCGGCGAACACGGCAAGATGCTGCCGGCGGCCATCGAGAAGGCGGTGACGCAGCGCAAGGACATTCATTATCCCAAGCCGCGCGCCATCAGTCTCACACAGGCCACCGAGTGGGGCACAGTCTATTCACCGGAAGAGATCCGGGCGGTCTGGGAGGTGGCGCGGAAACACGAGTTGAGAATCCACATGGATGGCGCGCGTTTCGCCAACGCGGTTGCCCAGCTCGGCGCGAAGCCCAAGGAAATCACGTGGCAGGCTGGCGTGGATGTGCTGTGTCTCGGCGGGACCAAGAACGGCATGGCCGTGGGGGATGCAGTGGTCTTTTTCAACAAGCAGCTGGCGGCGGAATTTGATTATCGCTGCAAACAGGCCGGCCAACTGGCGTCCAAGATGCGCTTCCTGTCCGCGCCGTGGGTGGGGATGTTGCACGACGGAATCTGGTTGCGCCACGCCGCCCACGCGAACCGTATGGCGGAACTCCTGGAGCAACACCTCCGCAATATCGCCGGCCTCACGCCCCTTCATCCACGTCAGGCCAACATGGTCTTTGTGCAATTGCCGGCCGCAGTCGCGGAGAAAATGTTCGCGCGTGGCTGGATGTTTTACTCGATGACGGGTCAGGACGATTACCGGTTCGTCTGCGCGTGGGACACGACGGAAGAGGATGTGCAGACATTTGTGTCGGATTTGCAGGCCGCTACGGTCTGAAGAAAATGGAATCCGGCGGGCGCTCCACCAGATGCAGTAGATTCCCCTCCGCGTCCGCGAAGAACAGCACGCGCCCGCCGCCGCCGGCCGGTTTGATCGGCTGGTCGAACTTCACCCCGCGCGCCTCCAGTTCCGCCTGGGCCTGCTCGATGGAAGCCACGCGCAACGCCAGATGCCGCCAGCCGCTGACCGAGTTGTCGCCGGTTTCTACCAAGCTGGCCGCGCTCGCATAAATCTCGATCAGCAAGCCTCCCGGCAATTCCACAAAGAACGCCGGTGGCGTCTGGCCGTTGTCGAAAAGCAGTGTTGCTCCCAGCACGCGCAGATACCAATCCTTCAGAGCGACGACGTCGCGC
>JAYTXL010000436.1:0-3505 GCA_043742955.1 Verrucomicrobiota bacterium
TTCCGCTGCATTTCCTTGAGCGAATGGCTCCAGTCAATCGTGTCAAGATCGGCCAGCAGTCGCTCGGCGTAGGCCGTGATCCGCAGCATCCATTGGCGCATCGGCTTGCGCACCACCGGAAAGCCGCCCACCTCGCTCTTGCCGTCAACGACCTCCTCGTTGGCCAGCACCGTGCCGAGCTCCGGACACCAGTTCACCGGCGCTTCGGAAACGTAAGCCAGGCGGCGTGAGTCACGGTAGGTGCGACGCACGGATTCGAAGTCTTGGTGGGGCGAGGCTACTGACGAGCCGTTCCCCGGTTCGGCTCGCGCGGATGCTCGCCCCACCGAGTCATCTAATTCCTCGGGATACTTTAACGTCTCAATCGGCTCCGCCTGGTTCGTCTCCGGATTAAACCACGAATTGTAAAGCTGGAGAAAAATCCACTGCGTCCACTTGAAATATTCCGGGTCGGTGGTCGCCACCTCCCGCGTCCAGTCATAACTAAACCCCAGGCTTTTGATCTGCTTGGTGAAATTCGCAATGTTCGCCTCGGTGGTCTGCCGCGGATGCTGGCCGGTCTTCACCGCATACTGCTCCGCCGGCAGCCCGAACGAATCCCAGCCCATCGGATGCAATACATTAAAACCGCACGCCCGCCGCCAGCGGGCCAGGATATCCGTCGCCGTGTAACCCTCCGGATGCCCCACGTGCAGCCCTGCCCCGCTCGGATAAGGAAACATGTCCAGGATGTAATACTTGGGCGGCAATTGCGCCGCGGCGACCCGGCCATTCAGGCCGTGGCGCACGGCAAAGGGATGGCTGGGCGGCACGGTGTCGCCTGGATTCCACGCGCGAAAGGCCTGCCCGGCCGCCCACTGCGCCTGCCACTTTGGCTCGATCAAATTGAACGGATATTGTCTACGAATCGACATAGGGCGGGGATAGTGGGCAAACCTGCGGCGCGGGGCAATCGCGTAATTTCATACCCGAATGATTCGGGTGTGATTAAAAGTCCGTAAGGCCGAAAAGCGATTCGAGCGGTCGCAAGGATATTTTCTGTGCGTGCAGGAATCCGTCACGCGTCCCCCTCACCCCGCCCTCTCCCCCGGGGCGAGGGAGCCACGCTCCCCACGTCCGTGTCTGGCCCTATCCCCGAACTCACCCCGCGACCCCAGCAACCTATTCCCGTCCATGCGGAAGGGGAAATCCTGGCTTCCGTCGCGGCGTCTAGCCCAGCGCACGGCTCCACGCGGACGCGGCGCGGGGGACTCCCTCGCCCCGGGGGAGAGGGCGGGGTGAGGGGCCGGCTTCTTCCTCCCTCTCCAACTCCGGAAGGCTCAAGCTGCCCGCGTGTTCCCTACTCTCCCGCGCCCACTTTTAATCACACCTCTCGCGCCTAGACGAGCACCTGCTTGACCCCGTGATTCGCGCCCGAGCAGCGTTACGCACTTGAATTCATCATTCACTTCCCCCAACCTTCCGCGCATGCCGTTACCCGACCGGGCCCGCGTTGTCGTGGCCATCCTGATGTTGTGCCTCGGGGCCAGCCTGCCGCTACTCAGCTCCTGCTCCACCACGGGCGGAGTGGTGAACGCGCCGCCGGCCGTGGAGGGTGCCTCGTTCGTGGGCAACCAGACCTGCGCTGAATGTCACACCAATATCACGCGCGCTTTTCCCGCCAGTCCGCACGGCCGCTTCCATTCCGAGGACGTCAAAATGGCCGGTGAAACCGGCTGCGAATCCTGCCACGGTCCCGCCAGCAAACACGTCGCCGCCGGCGGTGGACGCAAGTTCATCGTGAACCCGCGCCAGGACGCCACCGCCTGCCTGAACTGCCATCTGGCGACGCACGCGGAGTTCAGCCTGCCGAAGCATCACCCTTTGACCGAGGGCAAAATCAACTGCGTGCAATGCCATGATCCGCATGGCAGTGACATTCGCAAACCCAAGGGCGGTCTGGCCATGGCGCGCCAAAACGAAGCCTGCGCCGGCTGTCACCGCGAACAAACCCGGCCCATGGTCTTCGAGCACGAGGCCATGCGCGAGGGCTGCACCACTTGTCACAATCCCCACGGCTCGGTGAATGCCAAACTGCTCCTCGAACGCGACGCCAATCTCTGCCTGAAATGCCACGCGCAGGTGCATGCCCCCGGTGCAGGCGCGGGTCAGATCTTCATTGGTAAGGAAAACCACACCCTTTACCTGCGCCAGGGAACCTGTTGGAGCGCGGGTTGCCACAACGCGGTGCATGGGTCAAACGTCAACCCGCATCTCCGCTATTGAAGGTGATGAAGTTTAAGAATCAGCATTTTGCGTTCTGCGTATCGCCCCGCCGGCTGTTCCTGGCGGCAACCTTGCTGGCCTGGCCATTTGCACCCGGGTCGCTCCCGGGTGCCGCGTTGGACGAAACCAAACTGCCGCCCCCCGCCGCAGTCCAGGTGGAGTTCCGCCGCGATATCCAGCCCATCTTCGAAAACGCGTGCTACCGCTGTCATGGAGCGGAAAGGCCCAAGGGCAAATTCCGTCTCGACCAACGCGCGGCCGCCTTAAAGGGCGGCCGGGAGGGCGTGGACATCCTGCCCGGCCAAAGCGGGAAAAGTCGGCTGATTCACTATGTCGCCCGGCTGGTGGCAGACCAGGAAATGCCGCCGCCGGGCAAGGGCGAACCGCTTACCCGGGAGCAAATCGGGTTGCTGCGCGCCTGGATCGATCAGGGGGTGGATTGGCCGTCCACCAGCGGCGGCGCGGAAGCCAAAACGCAGTTCACCGTGTCGCCCACGATTCGCTGGATTTCGGTGCAGGGTGATGCGCGCAAATTCCGGGAGGATGCGTGGCTCAACGATGGCACTTCCGGCGGCGTTGAGCATTTTAAGCTGCGGGAAAAGTTCGGTGATGGAGAAACCTTGACCCTCGAAGGCCGGGCGCTGGTCGGTCAGGAAGACTATCGGGTTGCCCTGACGCTCGAGAAGAATGAGCTCGGCTTCGCGCGCGCTGGCTTCGAGCATTACCGGCGATACTACGACGACAGCGGCGGTTATTACCCATCCTTTGCCAGCCCCGCGTTCAACCTTAATCGCGATTTACATCTGGACATGGGCAAAGCCTGGGCGGAGTTCGGTCTCACCCTGCCCGATTGGCCGCGGATGGTTTTGGGCTACGAATACCATTTCAAAGACGGTGTGAAATCATCGCTGCAATGGGGCGATTCCACGGTCGGAGCGGAAACGCGAAAGATCTTCCCCGCCGCCAAAGACATCGACGAGAAGCTGCATGTCCTTCGTTTCGATCTCGACCATGAATGGCGCGGCCTGCGGCTCGAGAACAATTTCCGAGCCGAGTTTTACGATCTGGCCACGGAACGTAAGAATGTAAGCCAGTTCCCGCCTGCGACCGTGATACCCGACTCCTTCGCGCTCGTGAAGGAGCAGCATCGCCAGTTCCAGGGTGCGAACGCCTTCCGGCTGGAGCGGCAGTTCACCAGTTGGCTGTTCGCCTCGGGCGGCTACTTCTATTCGCGGCTCGA
>JAYTXL010000437.1:0-5245 GCA_043742955.1 Verrucomicrobiota bacterium
TAGAAGTGGCGTGCTGCAGCACTTACGCACCCAAGGAGGGATTATGTTAGAAGTCAGCTTTAATTATCGGTATTTGTTTTTGAGCGGGTCCTTAGTGAAAGGAGCGCTGTGCAAACCAACTCCTTCAGTAAATCCGGTTTTACCCTGCTCGAACGGCTGGCCGTCTTGGTGGTCATCGCGATCCTCAGAGCGGTTGCAGTTCCAAGAATGGTCCAAGCCCGCGCGACGAAACGGAGACTGGCGTGCCAGGGAAATCTCCATTGGTTCGGGGATGGGGCACTTGGTGGCGCGAAGTTTGCGTGGGCCATTGAAAGCAAACAAGCGTTCACCGCGATCCCGGCAGACAGCGACATCTTTGGCCCGACACTTTACATACGCTCCAAGCCCCTCCGGCCGCTCGGCGGCACTTACTCGTTGAACGCCGTCAGCGCCAAACCGACGTGCTCGAAAAGTGCGGCGCCCGATTTCCACACTTACTAGACTGATCGCGATAATCTGTTTTCGATTCGACACGTCCGATGCACCCTGACGCGTTCCCCCTCATCCTGGCTCTCCCCCGGGAGAAGGAACAGCGGCCACGTCGCCGGCAGCTTGCTGGCACTTTTCGCGAATCCAGCCACATTGTGCTCGCCAACAGCGGGAACGGCGTCCCTCTCTCCCGGCGGGAGAGGGAGGGGGTGAGGGGGAAGGCACCCAGATACCTCCCAGTTCGTTGATCGTGTCACTTCGACTTTTCCCCGACCACCTCAATTCCCGCATCCTTCCGGAGCTTCTGATAATAAATGGGGAGTTGCGTTTCCAATTCCTGCCGTTGCAACGCCTCCTTGATCTTGGGCGCAATCTCTGCCAACGGCACTTTTTTCTTGGGCAGGTGCTCGTGCAACTTGATGATGTGATAGCCGTAATCCGTGGCCACCAGATCGCTGATTTGATCGGGCTTCATGGAATAAGCCGCCGCCTCGAATTCCGGGGGCATCTGACCGCGCGTAAAAGTATACGCACCGCCGTTCTCCTTGGCGCGCGGATCATCCGAGGATTCCTTGGCCAGCTTGGAGAAATCCGCACCACCCTTGACTTCGGCCAGCAATTTTTCCGCCTTCTTCTTCTTCGCTTTCTTCTCGTCGTCCGACAAATCCTGCTTCGTGGCCTGGTCCTTGATCGAGACCAGGATATGCGTGACGCGCAGTGCTTCCGGCTGCTCAAAACGCGGGCCATTTTCGTCGTAATATTTTTTCGCCTGCGCATCGGTTACCAGGATCTTGGCTTTCAGTTCACGGTTCAAAACCTCTTCGCAGGTGGCCTGCTCGGCCAGCCGGTCGGTCACCTGCTGCAACGTCTTGCCCGTGGTCGCGAGCTGCCGCTTGAATGCCTCCTCGGAACCCGCGTTCTGCTTGGAACCGCTGAGGGTTTTGGTGGCCAGATCCTTCCCCATCACCTTGTCCACCTCGGTGGCGCGCAGCATCAACAACCGGGCGAAAATCAACCGCTCCACAATGTCCGCCTCCACCGTGGCTCGCTTCTCCTCCGGCACGGTCTGTCCATTCGCCGCCAAGTTGGCCTTGTAATCAACAAAAGCGTCGTCGATCTGGCTTTGCTTGATTTCCACGCCCTTGCCTTTTGCCACCACGGTGTCGGGAAATAACTTCTCCACCGACACCGCCGCCTTGGATCGTTTGGGTGCTTCCGGGGCCGCTGGAGCCTTGGGTGAAGTCGGTGCTTTGGGCTCGGCCGCGCCGCCCCACGTCGCCACCGACAACAGACCCGCCCCAATGATCTTCAGATAATTCGCTTTCATAACTCAGTAGCTGGCCCGGGGTGGATCACAATTTCACGACGCGGACATTGCTGATATCCGGATCTTTCTGAATTTCCGCCAGCAATTCTGCCGGCGGCACGCTGTCGAGATTCAGAACCGTTAGCGCCTGGCCGCCCGCTTGCTCGCGGTTCAAACTCATGCTCGCAATATTAAGGTTGTACTTGCCCATCAGGGTGCCGATATAGCCAACCATCCCCGGACGATCCTTGTTGTTCATCAGAAACAAAACCCCTTCCGGCACGATCTCCACCGGCGCGCTGCTCAGGCGCACAATCCGCGGCTGCTGCCGGGCCCCGAAAAATGTGCCGCCGGCGGAAATCTTCTGGTCCCCGGAATGGACGGCCACATGGAGCCACTCGTTGAAATCGGTCGCTTCATTGGACTTGATCTCCTCCACCAGCAGCCCAAGGGATTGCGCCAGGGATCGCACGTTCACCTGGTTGACATCCTTGCCCGCCGCCATTTCCAAAAAGCCCTTGAGCACAAAGCGCGTCACCGGATCGGTCGGCACCTCGGTCGCCTTGCCGCCGTAGGTTATCACCAGCCGGTCATTGCGCTTGGGCGCCAGTTGCGCCAGGAGCCGGCCCAGCTTTTCGCCCAGGCTCAAATACGGCTTCACCAGCGCGTACGTCTTCGCATCCAGATTCGGCATATTGACGGCGTTCCGCACCGCACCGTTCAACAAATAATCGCTGATCGCCTCCGCCACCTCGATGCCCACATTCTCCTGCGCCTCGTCGGTGCTTGCCCCCAGGTGCGGCGTCATGATGATGTTCGGATTCGCGCGCAGCGGGGAATCTTTCACCAGCGGCTCGGCTTCATACACGTCCAGCGCCGCCCCGCCGCATTGCCCGCTCGTGATCGCCGCCAGCAGGTCGCCCTCATGCACTATCCCACCCCGCGCGCAGTTGATGATCCGGATCCCCCTTTTCATCTTCGCAAAAGCCGCCGTGTTGATCATCCCTTTCGTCTCTTCGCTCATCGGCATGTGCACCGTGATGAAATCCGCCCGCGCATAAACGTCATCAAGATTGTCCAGCAGCTCAACTTGCATCTGCTTCGCCCGGGACAAGGCCAGATATGGATCGTACGCCACCACCCGCATCCCGAACGCAATCGCGCGCCGGGCCACTTCTCCGCCAATGCGCCCCATCCCGAGAACGCCGAGTGTCTTGTTGTACAGCTCCACGCCACTGAAAGCCTTCCGATTCCACTCGCCGTTCTTCATCGACATATGGGCCTGCGGAATCTTGCGGGCCAGCGCCATCAGCATCGAAAAGGTGAGTTCCGCCGTCGAAATGGTGTTGCCGCTGGGGGTGTTCATCACCACGATCCCGCGCTGCGTGGCGGCTTCCACGTCCACGTTGTCCACCCCCACCCCGGCGCGCCCGACCACGCGGAGTTTGGGCGCCGCCGCAATCACCTGGCGCGTGATTTTAGTCTCCGACCGCACCACCATCGCCTCCACCTCCCCCACCAGGGGCAAGAGCTCAGCTTCAGATAGCCGCTTCTCCAGCACGGTCACTTTGAACCGGGTCTCCTGCTGGAACAGCGCAATCCCTTTCGGCGAAATCGGATCACAAATCATCACGTTCATAAAATAGGCCGCGCAGTCTAGGGAAAGGGTCGGTACAGGTCAAATACTCATACGGATGGGTCTGGGTTTCAAAATAAAGTCTGTCGAGCCCCCCCGCGTTTAAGTAGGCTCGCCCGGTCGTGCCCCGGATCCCTAGGTTTCCCGGAGCGCGCACCCCGACGCATGCTGACCAGCCGCTGGACCGATTATCTGAACAAGCCGGAATACTTTTACCGGCCCGGGCAGTTGTTTCGCCGCCTGCGCCACGCTCTCCGCCCCCCCACCGCCACCGCAGTCGTGCGCCTGCCCTGGGGCCTCCCCCTCTGTCTTCACCCCGAAGAAACCATCGGCCGCGCCATCGTCACCACCGGCCTTTATGACCTCCCCGTGAGTGAGACGCTCTGGCGACTGACCGACCCCGCCGAGTGCGCCGTGGACGCCGGGGCCAACGTCGGCCACATGACCAGCATCCTGGCGCTCCGGACCGGCGGAAGCGGACAGGTCTGGGGCTTTGAACCGCACCCGGAGATTTTTGTGGAGTTGCGCGCCAACGTGGAAAGGTGGTCCGCCGCCCGCGACCTCGGAAAAATCCATGTGGAACCATTGGCGCTTTCGGATCATTCCGGAACCGGTTCACTGAGCACGGAAGCTCATTTTTCAAAAAACCGCGGCACTGCCACACTGACCGCCAGCCACGCGGGCAGGCGCGAACTTTCCTGCACATTTTCCGTGCGGTTGCGCACCTTGGATGAGGTGCTCGGCGAAAACCAGAACGTCGGCGTGCTCAAAATCGATGTCGAAGGCCACGAACTGCCCGTCTTGCAAGGTGCCCGTCGCTTGCTCGACGCCGGCCGGATTCGCGACCTCGTGTTTGAAGATCACGCGGCCTTTCCAACCCCCACCACGACGTTTCTGTCCGCCCGGGGTTATTCGCTCTTCCGCATTGAAAAGCAATTCTCTGGTCCGCTGCTGGCCCCGCCCGAACGCCCTGCCGCTGAACCTTCATGGGTTCCTCCCAGCTACCTCGCCACCATGAATCCCGGCCGCGCCCGGGAACGAATGCGCCCGCGTGGCTGGCATTGCCTCGCCTGACTTTCCTTCAATGCAAGATGGTCGGAGGCGAGGTGACGAGTCTCGGAATGGTTCCCCGCGCTTTTAAAGAAAAATGGTTCCGCGTCAAACACGGATCTGCTAAATCAAATGCCATGCCATCCCGACTTGCTAATCAATGGGTGCTCATCACCGGTGCCTCCAGCGGTTTCGGCGCGTCCGCCGCCCGCGCGTTCGCCGCCGAAGGCTGCAACCTCCTCCTCGGCGCCCGCCGCATCGACCGCCTCAAAGCCGTTGCCTCCGAGGCACTCAAATCCGGCGCACCCGCCGCGCAATTCCATGCGCTCGATGTCAGCCAGACGACCAGCGTTAACGCATTTGCCGAGTGGGCGCGCACTTTCACCGACCGCGTGGACGTCCTCATCAACAATGCCGGCGGTGCCCTGGGACTGGAAACGGTGGCCGAGGGCAAAGACGAGGATTGGGAAACCATGATGCAGACCAACGTGCTCGGCGTCCTCCGCGTCACACGCGCCGTGCTGCCGATGATGATGAATAATCCCGGCAGCTCGATCCTGAACATCGGCTCGATCGCCGGGCGCGTGGCTTACGAGGGTGGCTCCGCATATTGCGCCGCCAAGGCCGGCGAACTCCAGATCACCCGCGCGCTCCGGCTTGAACTCAACGGCACCGGCATCCGTGTTGGCTCGATCGATCCCGGCCTCGCGGAAACCGAATTCGCCCTGGTGCGTTTCAAGGGCGACGCCGCCCGCGCGAAGAAAACTTACGAAGGCATGACGCCG
>JAYTXL010000438.1:0-12177 GCA_043742955.1 Verrucomicrobiota bacterium
GGAGCTTTCGCGCCAATACCAAATTGGAACTCATGGGCCAATAGCATATCAGGTCTCAGATAAGTTGATACCTTTATTTATTTACACGGCCTTAGGGCGGTGGGAGGAGTTTTGCCGGGCCAGCACCTATGTTGGCCGGGATCAGAAAGGGGTTCTTGATGTTGATACGTCTAACGGGTGACGCAGCGGTGTACTACTTGCGTTTCCGGCTCAGCGAATCGGAAATAATGCTCGGCTGAACCGAGGCGCGGGCCTGGCGATGCAGATAAAATAGCCAGCCGCCAACCACTAAAAACCCCAGACCGGCCAGCAAGTAAAACCCGCTGCTGAATGAGCCTTGCGATGCGGACGCCAGGGCGGTTTGTCCGGCGCGCGGAATCCGGGCTCCTTTGGTTTCGGGGCGAGTCGTTGGGGTGGGCGTAATCGGCGCTGGCTTCGGTTCTTCCCTGGCCACTTGAACCGGGGGTGGAGAGGGGATCGGCTTGGGCAATTCGGCTTCGGTCCGGCTGGCTTCGATTGCTTTTGGAGCGGGCTCAATTTTGGCGGGCGGCACCTCAACCTCAGTCTTGATCGGAACGGCTGGAACCACCGGTGAAGGCGCTTTGGCGATTTCGGGAGCTGCGAGCGGTTTCACTTCGGGAACGACGGGTTTGACTGACACCGGAATGACTTCAGGCGCGGCGGGTTTCGGCGGCTGAGTTGCCGGCACAGGCTTCGCAAGCTCCGTTGGTTTTTCCGGAACTGTAGTCGGTGGGGGATTCCTTGGCAGCGTGGGCTTTTTCACCGGCTCCGCTTTTTCGACTTTTGTGGTCAGCGCAGCCACATCATTTGTCTTTGCCACCGGAAGCGGCTTTACCGCGAGCATGGGCTTGGGCGGGTTATGGGGAATGGCGGTGGGCTCACCCGCCAGCGTGACCGCCCAAGACACGAGTTTTCCATCCTGCGCGAAGAGCGTGGTCACGAGCGGTTGCTGATCTCGTTTCGCGGACCTGAGCTTATAGAAGCACGCCGCGTTGATTAAATCGTCGAAAGGCGTCCCCTTCAGTTCCGTATAGCCATCCGAAATCCAATAAATTGTCAGATCCCGTGCCGATTCGATCACTGCCGCCAAATCAGGAATCACGACCTCCGGATGAGCTTTCTTCTCGTAGCGATGTTTTTTAAAAAAATAGGCCAGGCGCCCGCCCATCATCGTTCGTTCGTACGGATTCCAGTTTTGCAACGGAAAGACGCCGGGAAAATTCTGCTCATTGTAAGTCCAGACTGCGAAGCTATCGCCCTTTCGCATCTGACCGTTCATCCCGGTCGCAACCAAATCATAGACCACTTGGCGGATCGCTTCGCTGTGTCGGGACATGGCGGCAGAGGTGTCGACGATGAACAGAAAACGGTTGTCCACATTTCCCAAAACCGGCGGTGGGCTGGGCGGTGATTGCGCCGAAAGCGTTTTCGCCAGCAGTTCGAGCAGGATGGCGAACAAGGGAAGAAATCGTTTCATGTTCATCGCGGCTGTTTGAATCGGCTCACTTCCCGGCGATTGTGGTGTTTCAGATCCGTCGCCAGTTCGCCCAGCGCATCTTCGATGGATTGAATGAAGTTGGCGCAACTCGCCGCCATGCCATCCATGGAAATCACGGCGTCCCGCTCGGCAAAATCGTCTGTCACCACGAGCACTTCGCCGAATTGTTTGAACCGGTAGGTCGCACGTTCGATCAGGTCGTCTGCCGTCAGGCCGGCGGTTGAAAAAAGGATTTCCATTTCGGGTGATGAAACGATTTTTGGGGCGTTGGCGGGCGCGCCGGCACCGTCAAAGAAAACCGTGATCGGCGTCCCGATGACATCGCGATACAACGTCAACCGATGCACCAGCTCCTCGCGCGCGGCTGCGGAATGTCGTGCCCGGCCCGGAGCCAACTCCGGCCAGCCGTGCAGCAGGCTGTATCCATCAACAAGTATGCGCACCAATGCCACGACTCCACGGTAGCAGGTGGCCGGGGATTGGAAAATCGAAATTTCACGTTTTTATGGAGTGGCACGGACGTCCCGCCCGTTGTGTTTCCGCCAGAGCCAGAGCGGGTCGCCAACCTGAACCTCACGGGCGGGACGCCCGTGCCACTGCGCTACAGCAGGGAGGCACTGCCGCAGGGTTGGCTTTACTAAAATTATTTGAAATCGGTATTACTCGATGATGGGCGGCAAGCTTGGGTCGATTATTGGCGGAGCGATTGGAGATTTATCTTGCTTCAGTTTTATTCGCTTTTTCGCGAACTCGTATGCTAGATAAATATGCACTGGCAAGCACACAAGAGCGAACATCAACAAGATCATTATTGGAGTGGCGCAGATCTCTCCTGCTCGCTGCATTCGGTCCGACTCCTGCCAAAAAAAGGCGAAGATTACTGCGAAATACGAGGCACCGGACACAAGGCCGGCCAGACGCGCAACCCACAGATGCTTGCCTTGGCGATCCCGCGTTGTGACTGCAAAGCCGAGCCACTGCGGGCCGATCACGCACGCAAAGAGGAGGGTGAGTATCCGGCCGACGACGACCAGCAAGGGAAAGGCTGTCGGTTGATCGAGCACACCGCTACGGCAGCTTCGCCAATTCCAGACTCAACTTGTCACCGATTTCCCGCAGGACCACCATTTCGTCGTTGTTCAGCTTGTCGATATGCACGGCACCGGCCAGCGCATCCATGATCTCGACACCGCCAGGGCCGCTCTTTTCCTTTTCATCGCGGCGGGTCGCCTTCTCGTTGATCGGAATGTTGTTGTTCTCCAGCAGGAAGCTCATCTCCATGCGCACACCCCAGTACCGGCTCGGCCCAAACAGATCCTTTTTGAACGGCAAACGCAGGGTGTTCGTCACGAGCCATTTCTTGCCGCCTTGGTCGTAAGTGAACATGCCAAGTGGCCGGTTGCCCGAGCCAAGTTCCATCACGCTCGTGCCGCGAATGTTGCCTCCGGATTGGATGTCATCGAGGGGAAACTTGGCGATCGGCGTGCAGGCAAAGGCACCCACGACGTAATGTTTCCCGTTTTCCTCATAGGGAATGAAGCTCTGGATTGGTGCCTTCGTTTCCCACTTGCCATGGGCGACGTGATAGGTTTCCGCGCTGAACACGTTCGCCGAGCCATCGTGCGTGAGCGGAATCGGCAATGAATAAATTTTACTCGAGAACTCCTCGTTGCTCTGTCCGGCAGCCAGCACACGATCCTTGGCGAACGCGAGGTCGGAAATGTTCTGCACCTTCGCCGTTTCACTGGACGGCAATGGCACGCGGACATAGGTGGCTTTGTCCAGGGCCAGATCCTGTATTTTGCCGTCCGCATCGATGGTGAGGATGGCGACCTGTTTGTCGGCGGTGCGGACGACCGAGATATAAATCTTGCCGCTCGCTGGATTGACTGCCATGGACACGATTTGCGCGCCGCCAGCGGGTGCGCCCAAACGCGCCGCCGCCAGCCCGGCGATGTCATCCACGCGCTGCTTCAGCTTCACCACCGGTCCGGTGTCGCCGGTGTCGATGGCCACGATGGCCGCCGATCGGGGTTCGGCGACGAGCAGCAAGCCCTGCGGACCGAAGTTCAACGTGCCGATGGATCTCAAACCCGGATTGCCATGCTGGGCGTTCTTGAAAAAGCTGGCGGCGGCGGAAGGCTTTCCAGCGGCCATCGCGTGCGGTGTGGCAGTGAGGGTGAGCACGGCACATACCCCGGCGGTTGCGGCCATAATAGAAAGCGAACATTTGGTATGCATAAATTTTCCAATCGGGTTCAAAAGTGAGATCGTTCGCTGATCTGTAACCCCACCGTCCCGCGAGCGCCAGTGGAAAATTGACGACTTGACGGGCGCAACTCCGTTGCTGGCTGGCACGAAAGGGTGTGGCTGCTCCGGCCAGAAACGGAGATGCGCCCCGGCTGGACTTGGGGAATCAAGCCGGGGTGATGACCCGTAAACCATTCAGTCCCGCTGAACAAGGTTCTGTTTAAGATGACGGGCAAGCGCGTAAGCGAGCAGCGGGGGAACGGCGTTGCCAATCGAAGTGCGCACTGCGCCCAAACGGCCAACCAACTTGTAAGTGTCAGGGAAGCTCTGACACCGCAATGCTTCGCGCACCGTCAACGAGCGGGTATTCGCCGGATGCACATTGCGGCAACCCGAAATCATCCCGAAGGTGGTTGAAACGGTCGAAGCTGGTGCATCCCAACAGAGACGTTTGTAAGTTGTATTATAGCCGGACGGAGGCCGCATCGCCGGATCTGGATTGTCATGCGCGCTGGCGCCTTCCGGCACGTCTTTCAACCACTCGATGACATGTTGGGGATGTGCGACTGCCGCGTGCCATTCGTCGTGCAGATCTTTCTGCCCGGACTCAATCGCCTCCAGGTCACACGTCGCCACCCGAAACGTGCGCAGTGGGTGCCGCATCGATGTAAACCCATCGCCATTGCCAGATTCTCCGTGAGTAGCGGTTGGAAAGGATGACGTTGCACCGCTGTCTTCACGTAGTCCCATAAAGAAAACGCGTTCCCGATGCTGCGGGACGCCGTAATTTTGCGCGTCCAGTTCCTTGTGAATCATGCGATACCCGAACTTGCGGAATGCTGCTCCAATTTCATCCTTCACCAAATTCCCATCCGGCGACTTCATAGAAGTAAGCAGCCGAACATTCTCCAAAAGAATTGCCCTCGGCTGGAGAATCTTCGCCACGCGGACGAAATGGCGGAAGAGTTGGTTGCGCGGATCGAGCCGGTCGCGCTTCCCGGCCAAACTAAAGCCCTGACACGGCGGCCCGCCAAACAGCACATCGATCGGCCCAAACTCTGCCGCCCATTCTGCGACCTGCTCGTCGCTGATGCCGGTGATGTCTGAACCAAGCTCGCGAGTGTGCGGGAAGTTCTGCTGGTAGATGGCGCGAAAGTCCGGCTGCAGCTCGCCGGCACCGCGGACGTGAAAACCAGCCCAGGAAAAACCAAGGGATAAGCCACCACAACCGGCAAAGAGAGCAATGGCCGTCGGGCTCCCTCCCGAGTTGTGATTCCTGCCTTCCTCAAGCTTTGAAAGAAGGTGAAGGTATTCTTGATTGGCTGCGATTGCTGACGGGCTGTGCGTGATTGACCGCGGCACTTCGTTTCCACCCACGGCATATTCATGTCGCTGGTAACGCTTTTTTCGCAGGCGTTCCACGTCGCCGTCATCCAAGCTTGCGAGCAAGCGGCGAACCCGGTCCACGATGCCATCCAAAACAGGAATCTTCCCCAGTTCCCATTGCGACAAATGGGCTTGTGGCACTTCCAGCAACAACGCCAGCTTTGCCTGGCTCAATTTGCGCCGCTGGCGCAAGCGTCTGAGGTCAGACCCGGAGTTTGTTGTGACTAGGCGCATGAATTCGCGTTGGCTTGGAAGCTCCTTCTGAGTTGATAAAACGGAGCTTCAGGAGGGCTGGGTTTGCCCGGGTGACTTTTCCTGGCATGGGAGGTTGGGTGAAAATGGTGATTCGATCAAGCGGGCGACCCCTTCGACGCCAGCCTGCGGGCGGCTTCAATCTTCTGCCGCCCGGCGGTGGTTGAAATCTCCTGCGCGGCGCCCGATTCCTCGATATGAACGACGCCAAGGTGGGCTGCGCAATCCGCGCGCGCCGCCGCCTGCGCCAGCACTTGCGCGCGCGCTGCGTCAGTGGATTTCAATCCGGCAAACGACGAACCTTCGGGACTATATTGATGTTCCAGCAGCCACGCGATTTTCGCCGGCGCACCCGACACGGAGAGCTTTTCCTCCAGCAACCTTGCCGCCGCAGCAGTTTGCCGTTCGTAATCCGGCGCGCGGAGCGATTCGACTTTGCCCGGCGCGCGCGGTGGTTGAATCAAGTTGTATACCAGACAAACGCGGTTGCCGTCCGTGATGGGCTGCACCTCGTGTTCGCAGTCCGCGTGGAACGCCGCGAAACTTACCTCGGAAACCTCCGTTCCGGCCATGTCCACTGCGACCTCGCGCCCCGCATGGCGCACCACCAGTTCACCTCCGTGATGCGACGACGGCAATACAATCACCAGCTTCGGCATCGGGGTTTCCATCACGCCGCTGGCCACAAAATCTCCTACTCTCTCCACGCCGGTGAGCAGTTCCACGAGCGGTTCCAGATCCTGGTTGTAATCAACTCGAATGGAATCATGGGCCATGGGCGGAACGCTATTTATTCCCTCGCGCTGCGGCAAGCCGGATCTGACTCCTGACAATTGCCAACGGATGAGACGAAGTCCGCGCCGCCCTTGGCCACCCCCCAGAACATCTTCAAGCCCTGCCAGGACGGCGTTCATTTGTCCGTGAGCTGGAAGGTCGCAATAATTCGCTGGCCGGAGTGAATGTTCGGCTGGGCACCTTCTATTTCACACAACACGTTCAACGTGCGCATGTCCATGCACCCTGAATGGGGTGCCAGATTCCCGCGCAACCGATCGATGCCAACCTGTTTCACCCACCGCTGGCACCGCTTTCAAGGTGCGATTCTTTGGACCTCTAATCCGGGGGTATCGCCGCGCTCCACCCCCGGCTAATGGCTGGAACCTTTCCGGTTGGCCGGGAACGGCGCCGGCAAGAAACTCAGATGCGCTCGCTGGCGGTTTTGTGTCAGATTTTGCTCCTTTGCCGGACGTGGTCATGCTAAACAAAGGTCATGTTGCCTTACGTCTGCAACCCCAAGACGTCCATCGTCGCGCAGCGCAGTTTATTCAGGCCGCCCGGCGGTGGACTGGGTGCGGACACCCTCGCCGCGCTGATCGCCCGCAGCGACCCACCCACCGTCCTGGGGTTGTCTGGAATGAAGGCTTGCGGGAGGAAGCTTAATGACCCGCCACGAATGAAAAACCTATGAGCGATCTTTCTGATCCCTTTCGCGAACAACGGCGGCAGGACGGCGTCCTCCAATGCCCTTTCAACGGCGAAAACATTGTGATGCTCCTGCGCCATGAAGACGTGCGCCGCGCGGCGAAGGATTGGACAACCTTCAGCTCCGACGTGCCCTTCCGGGTGCCGATTCCCTCGGAGGAAGCGGTCCGCACGATGCGACAACTGCCCATCGAGACCAATCCTCCCGAGCACACCGATTACCGGAAGATCGCCGACCCTTTCTTCCAGCGTCCCAAGGACGCTGCGTTCATAACGCGGATCGAGGAGTTGACCGGCGAGCTGCTCACGGCGGCCTTGGAGCGCGATTCCATTGAAATCGTGAATGAGTTCGCCCTGCCGCTGCAATCCCGCGCGCTCACCTACCTCCTCAATGTTCCTGAGTCCGAGGCCGACACCTGGATTGGCTGGGGTATCCATGTTTTTAAAGTCACGGGCGGCGAGTTCAAAACGGGAAACGTGCTGGAGAAATACCTCCACGCGCAGTTCGACCGCGCCGCCGCCGATCCCGGCGATGATTTTTTCAGCGCCCTCACCAAGGCGACCTTTCGCGGACGCGCGCTGACCCGCGAGGAAATGATGGGCTTCGCCAATCTCGCCTTCGCGGGCGGACGCGACACCATCATCCACACCATTTCCTGCGCGCTCGGCCACCTCGCGACCCATCCCGAGGCGCTCGAGTTTCTGCGGCAGGATCCCGCCCGCATCGTCCACGCCAGCGAGGAGTTTTTCCGCGTCTTCATGCCGCTCACGCACATCGGCCGCGTCTGCCCGGAGGAGACACAGGTGAACGGCGTCACGGTCAAAGCCGGCGACCGCATCTCCCTCTGCTGGGCCTCCGCGAATCAGGACGAGACCGTCTTCGACTCGCCCCAGGAAATCCGCCTCGACCGCAAACCGAACCCGCATCTTTCCTTCGGGTTCGGCGCGCACCTGTGCATGGGGGCCGCCCACGCCCGGCTGATCCTGCGCACGTTGCTGCGCCTCTGCTGCGAGCGCGTGCAGACAATCACCGTGCTCGAGGCGTGCGAACGCGTCGAGCATGAGGCCATGTACGATCGAGCGCTTGGTTACGAGTCCTTGACCGTCACACTCACGCCCGTTGCAGTGGCTTGATTCATGAATTCGCCCTGCGCCTGCACTCCGCTTCCGCCTTCCGCCACGCGCCGCAATTTCTTGTGGCAACTCGGCGGCGGGCTCGGCGGGGTCGCCCTTTCCTCGCTCCTCGCTCGCGAGGGTCTGCTGGCCGCTCCGTCGCCGGAGGCGGCCTCGAATCCGCTTGCGTCGAAGCCGCCGCACTTCGCGCCCAAAGCCAGGACGGTCATCCAGATATTCTGTCCGGGCGGCCTGAGTCACGTGGACACCTGGGATTACAAACCCGAGCTCGCGCGCCGCGCGGGAAAACCATTTGACCCGGACGGAAAGCTCACGTTCTTCGCGTCGAAGCCGGGCAATTGTCAACCCAGCTACTGGCCCTTCCGTCAACACGGCCAAAGCGGCAAATGGATCAGCGATCTGTTTCCCAAGCTCGCCAGGAGCGTGGATGAACTCGCGTTCATCCATTCGATGCAGAGCAAGACGGCGCTGCATGGCCCGGCGATGTTCATGGCGAACAGTGGTTTCATCCGGCCCGGTTTCCCGTGCATGGGCGCCTGGGTGACCTATGGGTTGGGCAGCGCGAGTGAAAATCTGCCCGCCTTCGTGGTGCTGCCGGATCCGCGCGGCCTGCCGCCGGGTGGCGTGGCGAATTGGGGCGCGGGCTTTCTGCCGGCGGTGCATCAGGGCACCGTCATCGAGACCGCCGCAGGCAAAGCCGCGATCGCCGACCTATTCCCACCGGCAGGCCGCGACCAGCCGCCGGAGGTTGAGCGGGCGGGCCGCGCTTTTTTGCAAAAGCTCAATGCCGCGCACGCCGCCGCCCGCCCGGGTGACTCCCTGCTCGACGCTCGGATCAATGCCTATGAGCTGGCCGCGCGCCTCCAACTCAGCGCGCCGGAAGTCACGAACCTGCAAGGCGAAAGCCCGGCCACCCAACAAAGCTACGCGCTCGAAAACGCGGACCTCGGCCCCTTCGGCCGCCAGTGCCTGCTCGCGCGACGGTTGGTGGAGCGCGGGGTGCGCTTCGTCCAAATCTATTGCGGTGCGGAAAACACCACGGCGAAGAAAATCCGCCCCAATTGGGACAGCCATGAAGATCTCGTGCGCGATCATGGTTACTGGGGTGCCGTCCTCGACTCCGGCGCGAGCGCGCTCCTAGCCGACCTCAAACAGCGCGGACTGCTGGATTCAACCCTCCTGATTTGCACGAGTGAATTTGGGCGGCAGCCATCCTCGCAGGGCGGCAAAGGGCGTGATCATAACCCGGGCGCATTTACCGCCTGGCTGGCGGGCGGCGGGATCAAGGGCGGCACCAGCTACGGCACGAGCGACGAGCTGGGATTCAAGGCGGCTGAGCATCCGTCCTACTGCTACGATCTGCACGCCACCGCGTTGCACCTCCTCGGCCTCAACCACGAAAAACTGTCCTTTTATCAAAACGGCATCCAGCGTCGCCTGACCGATGTGCATGGCACGGTGCTCCAATCGCTCCTCGCCTGAACGGTGGCATTACGGCTTCATTCGTAGCGAATCCCTACAATTTCCAACTCCACTTCCCCCGATGGAAATTTGAAGCGCACCCGCTCTCCTATCCGGGTATTGAGCAGAGCTTTGGCAATTGGTGAAATCCAGCTCACCCAACCTTGGTCAATATCAATTTCGTCCACCCCCACGATGCGATAACCTTCGAACTGACCCAGGCTGGTCCGCACCGAGACCGTGGCCCCGAAGCGGACTTGTTCCCCGGGGGACGCGGGCGGAGGCACCACGACGGCTGAAAAAAGACACTGCTGAAGATGTTGAATGCGCTGATCCAGCATTTGAAGCTGGCGCTTGGCGTCCAAGTCTGCCGTCGCCGTCACCAACCGGGGGCGCTCCACCTGAACGAGGCGATCAAGTTCCGCGTGCAGCCGATCAGCACCCTGTGGCGTGAGATAATTCTTCGCCCCCAAGGGCAACGCGGAACGCTGCCGCGCCAACGGCAGCTCCGGTGTCTCATCTGATTCCCGAGTAAACGCCTTGCTCATCCAGCCGGGTTTGGAAGCCCTTCAACTCGATCTCCTACTCCTTGAAATCCGTGTCGGGCTCCTTCAGGTCCAATTCCTTGATCCAGGCATTGCGGTAGCGCACATCATGACCCTCACACTGAAGCTTGAGGCCACCGGGGACATCAGTGATGCCTTTACCACCGTCGTTGCCGCCATCAATCCCGGAGTTCGCACCGCCCCACACCTGGCTGATCGTTTGGTTGGTGTGCGCTTTTACCCCGTTGAAATACATTGTAACCATCGCCTTTTCCACCCGCTTGCCATCCTTGAACCGGGCGGCTCGAAAATTAATGTCATACGCGTTCCATTTTCCCAACCCCTTGTAAAGTGGGTATGGAGACTCGCTCTCATTAATTACCGCGCCCATGCCGTGCGAGGTCTTGTCGCCGTCCATGATCTGAATCTCATAACGGTTCTGGAGATAAACGCCGCTGTTGCCCCGCTCCTTCATCACGATGAATTCAATGTGCAGCCGGAAATCACGATAGGTTTTCTTGGTCACAATGTCCGCCGTCCCGTACTTTCCGCCCGCCGCCACGGGATCGTCCGTCATCACCACCGTACCCCGGCCCGCTGGATCTTCCACGATCTTCCATTTGATGGGGAGGGTGGAGGCAAAACGCGGGCCCTCCCAGTAGGTCCATTTCTGGTCCAGCATTTTGCGCGAACCGTCAATGATGACTTCAGCGCCCGGCAACGGTTTCGCGCCCACATCCACGCCGGCCTGAGCGGCCGACGTCATCGCCCAGGCGGCCACGCCCAGAATTAGGGTTGAGAAATAGGGTTGCCTCGAGTTCATGATGGATTCCTGGTTTCGGTTAAGGGTGCGCGGACATGCGCTATCACCGCATGAATAATGGCGATTTTGCAACCCTAGATTTTCCTTTGGAACCTGAACTCGCGAAATGAGTTGTCGAGGCCAGACGCGACCCCGAGGCCAAGCCGAAAGCAAACCGGCTCCACGCCTCAAGTAAATGCCGGACGAGTATCTTGCTTTGTTAAGCCAATCCAGTCGGCTTTATTTGCCGGGTCATCCAGAACCGGAGGAAAGTAGGCTGTAGCTCCAAAGCAGAAGCTGGAGGTGCAAGACATGAAGCGGCTCCCCCATCAAACCGGAAGCCCAAGTCGCTGAGAGTTCCCGCTGCACGGATGCAACCAATGTTTCCCATCGTCAGCATTGGCGCGGCGGCGGCCGGGTTGGAGGCGTTCACCCATTTTTGTTGGGCGCGCTGCCTGGGAATACCGGACTGACCTTCGTGCTGGTGCAACATCGCAATCCGAAGCACGAGGGCATGATGAGGGCGTTGTTGTCGCAGGCCACGGCGTTGCTGGATTATGAGTTACGTGGCGACATGGCAATTGAGCCTAACCACATCAGCATCATCCCTCCAAACTGGTCATTTGGCTTAAATTCAATCCGTCACCGGGTGCCTCCGATCAAAGCTCCGCCAACTCGTGGCTTGCATTAGACAATTTTGGGGCATCCGAACCGCTCCCTGCGGGTAAGTTCAATTGGGCACAGCCGATTTCCGGGAGCGGTCGGATGGCCGGTAATCGGTCGTTGTGACAATGAAAGCATTTATGAGCGATGAAAAAAAACTCTGGCTCGGCCTCACTCGCGAGACGATTTCGTGGTTTACCGCCGTCAAAGAGGAGATGGGCATCGGCTCTGAGCTAGGCTTCGCGGCCTGTGAGGTGAGTGATCACACGGCGCATCCCGACCGGCCGTACGACTGCCTGGTCGGCGGCGCGACTTGTGCAAATATTTACCCCGTCCAAGCCATCACGTTTCCCGAACGCCAGAAGGGTCGGGGCATTGAGCGTGAGCACAAGGTTCTGGCCATCGTGCGCAAGGAAGCGGCCGCCAAGCACGAAAAGCTGGACGCGCAAAAGGCCCGCGCTGCCGCTAAAGACAAGTTCGCGCAGGCCACCGCGCGCGCGGCCATGAAGGGTGGCCGGCGAGTTCGGCGAGCAACGTATGTTTTATGAACCCCGCACCTCACTTAGGAGAATCGTACTATGAAAATATTGGGTCTTCTCGGTGTCGTGTGGGTGAATTTTCGGCTTTTTGAGCTCGGAAGCAAGCTAGAACAAGCAGGGGGGCGAGCTGCGAGCCTTATAGCT
>JAYTXL010000439.1:0-4539 GCA_043742955.1 Verrucomicrobiota bacterium
GCCTTGCAGCATATTCCCGGCGGGGTGAATTCGCCCGTGCGCGCCTTTCGCGCCGTGGGCGGGACTCCGTTCTTTGTCAATCGCGCCGCCGCCGCCCACGTTTGGACGGTGGACGGCGAGGAGTTGATTGATTACGTGGGCACGTGGGGGCCGGCCATTCTTGGTCACGCGCACCCAAAGATCATCGCGGCGGTGAAAGCCGCCGCCGATCTGGGTACCAGCTTCGGGATTCCCAATCCGCTGGAAGTCCAGATGGCACGGCTGATCAAGGCCGCCGTGCCCAGCGTGGACAAAGTGCGGATGTGTAATTCCGGAACGGAGGCGTGCATGAGCGCCATCCGGCTGGCGCGCGGTTTCACGAAGCGCGACAAAATCATCAAGTTCGACGGCTGTTACCACGGTCACGCGGATTCACTTCTGGTGAAGGCGGGGTCAGGTGCGTTGACGTTTGGTCATCCGGACAGCGCGGGCGTCCCGGCGTCATTCACGCAGCATACCATCGTGGCGCCGTTCAACGAGGTTGCGGCCGTGCAGGCCATCTTTGCGGCGAACAGAAATGAAATCGCCGGCATCATCGTCGAGCCGGTGCCCGGCAATGCGGGTCTGTATTTGCCGCGGCCGGGCTACTTGGAATTTCTGAGCGAAATCACCGCGCAGCATGGGTCGCTGCTCATTTTCGATGAGGTGATGACGGGTTTCCGTCTTGCGCTGGGCGGTGCGCAGGAACGCTTTGGCATCCGGCCCGATCTGAGCTGCTTTGGTAAAATTATTGGCGGGGGATTGCCGGTTGGGGCCTTTGGTGGCCGGGCCGACATCATGGATTGCCTGGCGCCCCTCGGCCCGGTCTATCAGGCGGGCACGCTCAGCGGCAATCCGCTCGCGATGGCGGCCGGCATCGCGGCGCTCGAAGAGCTGGGGGTAGGGCGCGGTGTCCTCACCGCGCCACGGCGGGCTGAGGATTGCCCTCCCTACCAGCGGCTCGAAGAACTTGGCGCGCAACTTGAAGCGGGGCTGCGCGACGCCGCGAAATCGGCGGGCGTGCCCGCGACCTTCAACCGTTGCGGCTCGATGTTTTGCGGCTATTTCACCGGTGGACCAGTCTGGAATCTCGCCGACGCGCTGAAGAGCGACCGCGAGCGTTTCAAGAAATACTTTCACGGAATGCTGGAGGCGGGCATCTACCTCGCGCCGTCGCAATTCGAGGCCGGCTTCCTTTCCACGGCTCACAGCGAAGCAGATCTTGACAAGACCGTGAACGCGGCGGCGAAGGTGATGCGGAATTTGTGACCCATGCGCATCCTCGCCCTTGACCACGGAACCGTTCGCATTGGCGTGGCGGTCAGCGACGAATTGAAAATCATGGCCACACCACTGGAGTTCATTTCGGCGGATCCATTTTCCGGCTTCCTCGCGCGGCTCAAAGATTTGCTCCGCGAGAAAGAGGTGGAACTCATTTTGATTGGGATGCCGCGCAACATGGACGGCAGTTATGGCGCAGCCGCGTTGAAGGTGCAGGAGTTTATTTCGGTGTTGAAGGATGCGGTTGCCGTCCCGATCAAGACCATGGATGAGCGACTGTCTTCGGTGCAGGCGCAGCGATTTCTTCGCGCGGCGGGCAAGAAATCCAAACAACAACGTGGTCACGTGGACCAGACTGCAGCGGCGATCATATTGCAGAGTTATCTGGATCAACAGACCTGATTTCTCGCCACGGATTGAACACGGATGAAACACGGATTTATGAGGAGCACAGGAAGCCGAGCAGCAGCGGATAAGAATTGGTTGTCCAGTCTTCCCGTGTTCAATCCGTGTTTTAGCCTTGTCTAAAAGCATTGTGGACTCGCTCAAATTCAAACTGACCATCGCCTACGACGGCACGAATTACGAGGGTTGGCAGGTGCAGAAGATCGGCCTTGGGGTGCAGCAGCGGATCGAAGAGGCACTGGTGAGGCTCTTCCCCAGTGTCCAACGCGTGCACAGCTCCAGTCGCACCGACACCGGGGTGCATGCGCTGGGGATGGTGGCGCATGTGGAAATTCCCAGGGGCGAATTTAAGATGCCCGTGGCGCGGCTCGCGCTCGCACTCAACGCGTTTTTGCCATTGGATATCCGCGTGCTGACGGCGAAGCGGTGCCCGGCCGGTTTTCACGCCCGCTTCCACGCGCAGGGCAAGCAATATCGCTATTTCGTCTGGAATCATCCAGTGATGAATCCATTGCTGCGTCATTCTGCGTGGCACTTTCCCCAGCAGTTGAACCTGCCGGCGATGCGCGCGGCGGCGAAATTGTTTGTGGGTAAGCACGATTTTAAATCACTGACCGCCACCCGTCGCTACGAGGTGGATTCCACCATCCGGACCTTGACGCGCTGCGATGTGAAGCGGAGCGGGCCGCTGTTCACTTTTACCATCGAAGGCGACGGGTTTCTTTACAAAATGTGCCGGGGCATTGTGGGCACGCTCGTGCAGGTGGGGCAGGGTCGGATTGCCGGGGCGCACATCGGGGCGATTCTATCAACGAAGGACCGGCGGGAGGCGGGCATGAACGCGCCGGCACACGGACTCGTTTTGTGGAAGGTGTTTTACCGCATGAACCGGGACACCGCCGCTCGAGTTCGCAAATCGAAGGTCGCGGACGTTCTGCCTTCGGCCTTCTGAATTAGACCTTCCATGCACCTCGTCTTGCTGGAACCGGAAATTCCCCCGAATACGGGCAACGTGGCGCGGCTGTGCGCGGCCACGCGGACGACGCTGCACCTCATTGAGCCCTTTGGATTCCAACTCGACGACAAGCAGCTCAAACGCGCCGGCATGGATTATTGGCATCAGGTAAATTGGCAGCGGTGGAAAGACTGGTCGGCGTTTCTGGCGGGATTGCCGGCGGGCGCCCGACTGTGGCTGGTGGAGTCGAACGGCTCACGTCATTACGCCGAGGTTAGCTACTTGGCCGATGATTATCTGGTTTTTGGCCGCGAGACGGCGGGCTTGCCCAAGAGTTTGCTGGAGAAAAACCAGGAACGCTGGTTGCGGATCCCGATGTTCAACGCCGAGGCGCGTTCGCTTAACCTCTCCAACTGTGCCGCGCTTGTGCTTTACGAGGCGTTGCGGCAGCAGGGCTTTCACGGAGAGGTGTGAGGCCGACGTGAACTCCAAGCCGGGCTCGCACCGGCCTTCCGGCGGGTCAAAAGCCAGCCCGACCGGGACAAAGTTCCGTTTGCCAAAGAGAAACGGATTACGCTACGGTGGTCGCTCTGGGCGATTGGCGCAGTGGTAGCGCAGCAGCTTTACACGCTGTGGGTCGGGGGTTCGAATCCCTCATCGCCCACCATTTTTTCAGGAAGGGGCCTCGCGCAGACGACAGCAATTGGGAGAATTTCTGTCAAGAATATGCCTACATTCCGAGGGACAGTAATTGCTTCGAATATTTGAGAAGATCCCCTGGGGCGGGGCACAGTGCGCAGGTTTCTGGCCGGGCAATCCCCCCACCCGCCTCGCTCACCGGCTCCGGATCCACTCCCGGGCCAGCCGGTCTCTGCGATCCGGAGCGTGCGGAGATCGAAAAATCCTGGCGAGCGGGCTTGTCGATGCAGCGCATCTGCCAGGATTTGGCGGTCGAGCGACAATTTATGGGGCAGTTACCGCGCGGTGCGTACGGGTACACTCCTAAGAAGTTTCAAGCCGCCCGGCACCGAGCGCTTTTTTGCTTCCGTCGTGGGATAGGCGAAGACCGAATTGCCTGGGATCCAGGAAACACGGCCACCATCGGCCGGTAGTTGATCACAAAAATTTCCATTGATTAAAGTCGCAACTCATTGGGGATATAATGGTGCCAGAGGAGGGAATTGAACCCCCGACCAAAGGCTTATGAGTCCTCTGCTCTACCCCTGAGCTACTCTGGCACAACTAACTTGTTTACAATTACTTGCAAACAAAACGATTCAGAGATTGGTCCAGATTTGGCCTGTGTTTTTGTCACCAGATAACGCAAACCTGCCCAACCCTCCAAGGAAACCAGCAGGGCTGGTTTCCAAGAAAGTCGGTGAAAATCTCTACCATCTCGAATCGTCGACGATAGATTAAGGTCTGCTGAAACAGGCTGGCAAGCAGTTTCGTCGCTCACTAGCAAACACCTATCACAAACTGGCCGAGCTCCTTCTAACAAAACCCCGAAAGCAGATCGCCAATCTTTCCCTCGCCGAAGATGCCAGTCTCAGTTTCGAAGGCGTGGCCAAGTGGCGGTTGGAAGCGGTCCGCCACGCACTCCAGCCAGGCAGTATTGTCCGTCGCGAGGTCTGCATCAAGAATCTCGACCCGCACCTCAAAGGCGTCACCTCGCCACGCCACCTCCCGCCATTGCGAACGCCGGAAGATTTACGAGGCGGCCAAGTTTGCGTCGACGGGAGTCGGCCATCCTCGACCAGATTCGCGGGAAGTAGACTTTAGGGATTGGTGTTGAAGGGGCCAGATGAAATAGAGGGCCAGGACTGGGTCTGACGGGTGCTGGAAGGGCGATCCGCAGGTCGGGTTTTCCGGGGTGGGAA
>JAYTXL010000440.1:0-7387 GCA_043742955.1 Verrucomicrobiota bacterium
CGCTTATGGTCCTTCGCACCGGCGGGAATGTCCACATCGTTATTCGCCATGAGGATGATGGCTGGGCCGCGCTTGGGTGGCTTGTCGGTGAAATACAGCCCGATCTGCGGCTGGTCGGCCCCTTGCTTTCCGGTCGGGTGGTAGTGCATTTGCAATACAATATCCAAGCCCTTCCCGAGGGTGATCGACATATCATCCGACGCGCTCTCCGATTTGTCGATCCACGTCGTCATTCCCGGAGCGTAACCCGGTAGAAATCCGCGCGGCATGAAGCCAGGACCTCCGAAGTTAGGATAGTTATCGCCACCGTTCTTGGCGGCGAGTTTGCGGGCCGTTCCGCTGCCGTCGAGGATGATGACACCGTGGTGCGCCACGCGACGGTTACTCGGCAGGATCTGCACGGCTTTCAAGTATTTGTCTTTGTCCAGGCTCATCGGGAAAACGAAGTGAACATAGATGTCCGGCCCCTCGGCGGGAACGGGAAACGGCTTCGCCACTTTTAAGATCATGTCGGGTGGCCCGGCCTGCCAGCCTTCGGGGAATTTCGGCAGCGGCGGCAGGTCTTTGGCCTCGCCTTCCGGTGCGCCGGCATCGAGCCATGCCCTGAAAACGGCGATCTGCGTGGTGGTAAGCACGCGGGCGTGTTTGAATTCTTCATGGCCTGCGACGGGTTTCCACGGAGGCATGATCCGGCTGGCGGTAAGTTTTGCGAGCTGCTTTGCGCGTTTGCGGGCGTCTTCATAGGTGAGCAGCGAAAAGGGACCGACCTCGCCTGGCCGATGGCAGCCCGCACAATTCTGAAACAGGATCGGCGCGACATCCTTGGTAAAGGTAGGCGAAGGGTTGGCAGCCATGCTCGCACATGTGAACATGAGAAGACTGGTGAACAGCAGAAAACGATCGGATTTCATGGTTTTGGATTTCATGGTTGTTAGATAGATACGGTGTACCCTTTTAGTCCGCGTGGTGCGGGCCGAAATCTATTAGGCAGCCGAGCGGTGGCGTGCGGGCCTTTGGCACGGCTCGTCCGTTGAGCATGGCGTCGAGAGCATCGCGGAGGTCGCGGTGCCCCGGTTGCGAGCGTCTTTGGCCAAAATCGGCGTAAATGTCGTCGATGCGGCCCAGATAAATCACGGCACCGTCCGGTGAGAGAACCGCTGCCTCGGGCGTCGTGGTTGCGCCAATTCGTGCGGTGAGCTGCAACTCGCGGTCGAGGATCGCCGGGCATGGAAAACCAAACTCCTTCGCGTGCCGTGCCGCAGTTGCGAGTGTCAGCTCGCGTTCGGCATAGACCACCCGAAAGGCGACCCCGCGGGTGGCGAAGTCTTGGCAGAGTCGCGCGATCTCCGGTGCGTACCCATTCGACATCGGGCATTCGTGCGCGACGAAGAGCAACACCAGCGCGCGGCATTCGCCTCGTCCTGGCAACCGGTGCGGCCGGCCGGCCACATCGGTGAGCATTTCCTCCGCAGGTTTCTCCGCGTCAGACGCGAGATATGCGCCGATGAGCAGCGCTGCCGCCGCGCCGCCCATCAGGAACCGGCGGAAATTGCCAGCCGGCTTTATGAGAAAAGAAATCATTGCATTCATTACTGATAGTGTTATCATTAACAACAGCGATGACGCCCGTCAAGCAGAAATTGTTTCGCGCCGAGCCTGCCCGCAGGCAACGCGGCACCAGGGAGGCGACCCGGGAGCGTTTGCTTCAGGCTGCGATCGAGATCATTCGCAAGCGCGGTGTGGAAGCTCTTTCGACCGTGAGGGTCACTGAGGCTGCGGGCTTCGCGCAGTCAAGTTTCTACATGCACTTCGCGAATGTGGATGAATGCCTGCGCGCGGCCGCTGAACGCTTGGCTGGTGAAATCCGCGCCTTCATCGCCGACCATCGTCGTCGCACCCACGAGGCAGTGATCGCGAACGCGGCAACTCCCGTCGCTCATTACGGCCCCGTACTTCGTCTATTTTTGGAGCAGAGAAAATTTGCCGAACTGCTATTGCGACACCGGCACGACCGATCGCCGGTTGGCAAGGTAATACGCAAGCTGATTGACGGAGTCCGCGCGGACTTGATCGCCGACTCGTGGAGCTATGCCCAATCATTGGGCGTCCGCCAACAGCGCTATGATCGGGTGGCGTTGACCGCAGACTTGATTCACGCGCAAGTGATGGCGGCGGGCGAGGCCTTGCTCGAAGGGCGGTTCACCGACGTGAACCTGCTGGCTGCCGAACTGTCCGCCAACATCGAAGCCACCGTTCAGGCGTCGCTCGCACGCTGCCGGGACGACGGGTAACAGTTTGGCTGGCGAAGAAAGGAGGCAATCTTAAACTTCGACACCGCTTGGATGGAGAGTTGAGAGCGCCCCTCTTGCGCCGGGCGGCATTTCGATGGACAGAACGGAGGGGTGGCGCCAATTTTTTCTGACGGCCCCTTCCTATTCAATCCACTCACTTATTCCGATTGCTCGCTCAACCCACGCGAAACGAGATGCGGACGACCAGGTCCTTGCCAAAGCTGTGCTGGAGTTGGTCGAGAATTTCGCGCCGCCGATAGCGCACAATTTCCGAAAGCCAGACACTGTTATCCACCGTCACGTAGAGGGTTCCCTTGTGCAACCCGGTGGGCTGGGCGTGCGCGATCAGATTCGGATCGATCAGATGGTTCCACACCTTCACCAGTTCCGCTTCGGCGCGGCGCCGTTCCAAGCCCAATTCCGTGAGCAGCCCGGGCATGAGGCTGCCCACGGCTTTGGCGCTGTGGGCGCGGGCTTTTTCCAGTGGTGCCAGATCCACGCCCCGCCAGGCGGCGAGCGCGCGCTGGCGGGGATTGGAGAATATGCCGGCGGGACGGTGGCGCTTAACGAATGTGTTCATCGACCACAAGGACCCCATGCGGAGGCAGGTCGTGATTGCCGTTGATCATGATGTCGTTGAGCACATCGTGCATCGGCTTGAAGAACTGGAGCCGGACGGGCGTGGCCTGGTGGTTCAATAAAAAATAGATCCGGGTGCCGTCTTTCTGGCGCACACTGACCTCCACGGTTTCCGGGGTCTTCAGCAGCGGGAAAAGGTTGCAGGTCTGGCGCAGCCAGGCCATGAGGTCGTAGTAAAAACTTTGATGGCTCATCGTGCCAACATAGATGGCCCGACCCGCCCCGTACTCATTCACGGTCAGGGCCGGCCGGCCGGCGTAGAAATCCTTCGCATAGGTGGCCAGCACCTGGCATTCAAGCGGTTTGATGAGGTCGCACCACAGCTTGGCGGGGTGCATGTGGCTGGACGGAAATGCGCCCTTGAAAGTGAGGTGGTTCTCCTGCTCGGGTGGCAGCGTGTCAAACTCCTGCACCTCCAACCCGAACAGATCCGTCATGTCATGCGGATACCCATTGGCCGGCGTCATGTGGTGCTCATCGACCAGCCCCGTGTTAAAGGTGCCCACCAGGGTGCCGCCGTTCTGCACAAAGAGCTTCAACTGATCCACCTCCCCACCCGAGATCAAATGCAGCGATGGCGCAATGACCAGCTTGTAGGCGGATAAATCGTCGGAGGGACGCGCAAAATCGACGGCAAACTGCCGGTCATGCAGGCCGGTATAGAATAGCTGGATGTGCTCCCGTTGATGGAAGAATTTGTTGGGACGCAACGGTTGATCCAAAGCCCAGTCGCTCGCTTGGTTTACAAGGATACAGGTCTCCGCGGTCACCTTGCTCCCCGCCAGGATGGGCGCCAGCAGCTTGAATTCCTGCCCGATTTTGCTGACCTCCTCATACATCCGGTTTTCACCGCGGCCATCGTGGGTCAGAACTCCGCCGTAAAATTTCTCCGGGCCGATCCGCGGTTGGCGCCAGTAAAAATAGCAAACGCCGTTGGCACCCCGCGACAGAAGTTGATACGAAAAAAGGCGCACGACACCCGGGCGCACGAGGGCGTTGACTTCTTCCCAGCTGACGTTGCCCGCCTTTTGCTCAATGACCCAGAAACCATCGCTGCTGCCCGGGGCGGCGGAACCGCCTTTCTTCAACGAGCGGAGCAAATCAATTCCGCAGGCGATTTCCGCCGCCTTGGAACCAATGCTCGCATCGCTGTCCACGGAAACAAAATCGAGGACGTCCGCCATGTCGAAATAATCATAGTTGCACGCGAAAGCCCGAAGGTTGGCGGTGACGGGAATCCCCGGGGTTTTCTCATGGAGCAAATCGGCTTGCATCCGCACAAAGGCCACACAGGTGTCGCTGGAAAAACGGCGCCAGTCCAGAATGAGGGCCGGGTTGTAAACCGCCGGGGTCACCAGCGGCATCGGCACCTGATCCCAACTCGTCACCACCTGCCCCCAAAAGCAGCTGCCCTGCATCATGTTGAGATTGTCGATCGTCTCGTACTTGGCCTGCAACCACGCGTGCCAGTCGCGCCGGGTTTCGGGATTGAAGGAATATTCCGTGTTGTGCCGGCCAATGCCGTTGTCGATCTGCCAGGCAATCAAGGCGGGGTGCTTCCCCAGGGCATCCGCCATCGCGCCAGCAATTTTCTTGCAATAGTCCCAATAAATATCGCTGTTCAGGCAATAGGCGCGCCGGGTTCCGGCGTTCCGGACCCGGCCATGCTCATCCAACGGCAGAATCTCCGGATGCTTCCGCGTCAGCCAGATCGGCGGGGCCGCCGTGGGGGTGCCGAGGACGACTTTGATGCCTGCGGCTTCCATGACATCCAGGGCGCGTTTGAGCCAGGTGAAATCAAACTTCCCCTCCTCGCGCTCGCACAGGCCCCAGGAAAATTCCCCCAGCCGCACGACGTTGATGCCGGCGTTAACCATGAGCTGCGCGTCAATTTCCCAGCGCGACTCCGGCGCCTCCGCAGTGCCATCATAGGGGTAGACCCAGTGCTCGGGGTAGTAGTCAGCGCCAAAATACATAGAAAAAAGGCTCCAGTTGTGGGGCGTAGACTAGCTATCTGGCCGCACTGGCGCAATCCCAAAGTCAAATAAATTCCCCGACCACCCTAATGAAAGAGTCGGAGCAGATTGAAATTGAAGATCAATTGAAGGCCGGTAATTAGGGTGAAAAGATAAACCAGCTTGAGAAAGAGGGCCTCGGAGAATTTCCGGTTCAGCCACACGCCGACCCAGACCCCGACCGGGATGAGCGGTAAGAACACCAGGCTGGTGCGGAACGTCCCGACGTTGATGATGTCGTTGGCCAGGAAAAACGGCAATTTGATCCAGTTGATCCACGTGAACACCAGCACGGTGGTGCCGACATAGATCTCCTTCGGCATTTGCTGCGGAATCAGGAACAGGCTGACCACCGGACCCGCCCCGTGGGCGAAGGTCGAGGTTATCCCCGCGCCAATGCCGGAGGGAATGCCCAGTGCATGGTTGGGCGCGAATGCACCCTCGGCGCGGAAAATCCGCTCCTTCACCAATTGAAACACGACGAACAAAACTGCCAGCACCCCGATGGCAAGGTTGAGTTGGCGGGCGGAAAACCGGCCGATGAGCTGGACTCCGATCACCACTCCAAGGACCACGCCCGGCAGCAGATAACCCAGATTCTTCCGCTCCCATTTGCCCCAATAGTGGTAAAGCGAAAAGGCGTCCCCCGCACAGAGCAGTGGCAGCAGCACCCCAATGGCCGCCTGCGGGCCGAAGGCCAGAACACAGAGCGGCGTGGTCAGCATTCCCAAGCCGCCGCCGAAGCCGGCCTTGGACAATCCGATGAACAGGACGGCCACCACCGCCAGCGCCAGGCTGCTCCACTCTTGCACGCGCGCATGGTGGCGGTTGGGCAGCGAAAGTCGAGCCGTGAAAACACCCTTTCAAGCCAGCCGGAAACCTGCTTGGATTAACCAATGCCAGACGATTCCGGCCACGAGGTGGGTTCGTTCAAAAACCCCGCTCTCCGGGTGCAGGCCCGGATCGCGGCCGATTTTCCACCGACGCAGCGCGCGGAAATCATGGCCCAGCTCGCGCAGTACCGCGGCAACGAAATTGAACGCGTCCAGCTCGACATCCTGCAACTGGCAGCGGGTGATCCGGTCCAGGTTGCCGAATTGGTTGGGCGCGCCCGCCAGGATTACCGCGATATCCTCTTCTGGGCGGAGTATCCCGAAGAATCCCGCCTCGACACGCCGGCAAAACAAGCCGCCATTCGCCAGCTTTTTCGGAAGCTGGGTGTCGAGCCGCCGCCGGGGTTGTAAGCCGGGATTGGTACGGGGTGCGATTTGCTCAACATTCCTTGACGACACAACATTTGGTGTGTTACCAGACTGACGCCACTATTAGCAGTTGATTGGCCCAGTTCTATGCGTTGTCCTAAATGCGGATGTTCGGACGATAAGGTGATCGATTCGCGGGGTTCCCGCGAAGGCTCGACCATCCGCCGTCGACGCGAGTGCCTCCAGTGCAGCAACCGTTTCACCACCTACGAGGAAATTGAGCACGAAGGGCTCATGGTCATCAAACGGGACGGTCGCCGGGAGGAATTTTCCAAGGACAAGCTCCTTTCCGGCATCAAGCGCGCCTGCCAAAAACGTCCAGTCAGCCAACAAGCGATCGAGGAGTTGGTGGAAACCATCGTCGATGAAATCACCGACCGCTACGATTCCGAGGTTCCGGGGATGGCGATTGGCGAGCGCGTGATGGAAGGGCTGCGGGGGATTGACGGGGTGGCTTATGTGCGGTTTGCGAGTGTGTATCGGCAGTTTCAGGAGGCGGGCGATTTTCTGGAGGCGGTCAAAAAATTGGAGACCAAATATGATACAGCTACGATCCGATTGCCTGGAATTTGAAACTTCGAAGGGTGGATCCATCCCCTGCGCGGCGGAACAAGTGACGGTTGAGCTGATTGGCGAAGCGGTCGCCTCGCTCGACAAGGACCTCGTCCGGCAAGCCGCCGCCGCCGTGCTGCATTATTTCAAACACGAACTGGGACGGAGCTTTGTCACCGTCGGCGAATTCACCCAGGCTTTGGAACGGGTGCTGCACGGGTTCGGTCTCGAAGTGCAGTGCGCGCCGTCGGTTCCCGCTGCCTCACCGGTGACCGAATCGGATTTGTGCCAGCTCGCCTGCCAGTCGGGGCAAGGGTTCGAGCTATTTTTTTTCCAGCGTTTGCGCCAAGAACTCGAAACCCAACTCCGCAAGTCCCCGCGCGTGGTCCGCTTCAAGGGACTTCGGCGTTGCGTCAAACAACTGGTCGGAGCCCGGCGCTGGTCGGGCCGCTGTCAGCAGTTGAATGATCAGATCGTGGATTATCTACGCCATCAGCTGGGGGCTCAGCCGGAGGCTCCCTCCTGCGCGCTTGTCGTGGCGTGAGGGTCTGCGTGGAATTTCAAATCACAAACCCAACGTGAGCCTGACGCTGTTTGAAAAAATCATCACCCGCGAGATTCCTGCGGA
>JAYTXL010000441.1:0-9680 GCA_043742955.1 Verrucomicrobiota bacterium
CCGAACCTCTGCCCGCATCTAGAAATGGAAACCTACACCTGGGAAGTCATGCCGACGGAAATGAAAAATCGCAGCGTGGTGGACCAACTTGTGGCGGAATACGAATGGACGCTCCGGGAACTGTCCGCCCGGGATCTGGGACCACTGGGAGCCTGACCACCGCTGCTAGGCGCACGACCCAGCATGACTCCATACCTCCGCGCGCTGCTCCTGCTGGGCCGTGTTTCCAACTTGCCGACCGTCTGGTCGAACTGCCTCGCCGGCTGGGTGCTCGGCGGCGTGGGCGAATTGTCCATCCTGCTCCGACTCAGCGCCGGCGCGACGCTCCTCTACCTCGGGGGCATGTTCTTGAACGACGCGTTTGATGCGGATTTCGACCGGCAACATCGCCGGGAGCGGCCCATTCCCTCGGGGGCGATTTCCTTGCGGGCCGTCTGGCGCTGGGGCGCCTCCCTGATGATCCTCGGAGCGGCCCTGCTGTCGCCGCTGGGCAACACCACCGCCCTCCTCACTCTATTCCTGATCGCCGCCATTGTGCTCTATGATGCGGTCCATAAATGGGTCGCCTATTCCCCTCTGCTGATGGCGGCGTGCCGTTTCTTCCTCTATTTGGTCGCCGCTTCCACGGGTCGCTACGGGATCACCGGCCTGGCGGTGTGGGGCGCGCTGGCGCTGGCGGCCTACATCATCGGCTTGAGTTATCTGGCCCGCCGGGAAAGCACGGCCGGTGCCTTCAGCTATTGGCCGCTGGGATTCCTCAGCGCACCGGTCGGATTGGCGGTCATTGTCAACCGCGGTGCCTATCAACAAAACGCCCTCTTGCTGGCCGCGATTCTGGGACTCTGGATGATCCGCTGTCTGCGCTCCACGCTGTGGACCGCCGACCGCCAGATCGGCCGCACGGTTGCTGGTTTGTTGGCGGGGATTGTGCTCGTTGATCTGCTCGCCGTGGCGGATGCCCCGCAGGAGCTTGCCTGCGTATTTCTGCTCCTGTTTGCGGCCGCGTTGCTCTTCCAGCGCCTCGTGCCGGCAACCTGAGGCAGAATGAATTTTCAACCCGGAGTCGTCACCAGTGAAAGCGGGAAACGAGCCGGCTCGGCGCGGTGAGGACACCGACGCCCTACCTGACACGGAAGCGAAAGATAGGGCTGGTTGTCCCGAACCAGCCGTTCGTTCCCTAAACTGATATGGCCTTTACCCCTTCGCGAAGCGGATGGGTCTAACCCGTTCCCGGCGCGGTGAGGACACCGACGCCCTACCTGACACGGAATCGAAAGGTAGGGCTAGTTGTCCCGAACCAGCCGTTCGTTCCCTAAACTGATAGGGTCTTTACCCCTTCGCGAAGCGGATGGGTCTAACCCGTTCCCGGCGCGGTGAGGACACCGACGCCCTACCTGACACGGAACCGAAGGGTAGGGCTGGTTGTCCCGAACCAGCCGTTCGTTCCCTAAACTGACAGGGTCTTTACCCGTTCGCGAGGCGGATGCCCGCCCTACGTGCCGTGGTTGGCCCATTGCCCCAACCCTACGGTCCACCCTCACCCTCATCCATCATCCCTTGCGCCAATTCTGGGCCGTAACACAGCCGCCAGACCCACCGCTAAATACCTGGCCGGAAATCTTGGAAAAGTTCTCCCTCTGATGTTTCTCCTTTTGAACTCCCGCCGACATGCCTGTTCAATCCGCTTGCCAAACCGCTCGCCTTGGGGAAATGATTTCCGCCGTGAAGGTGATCAAATTCGGGCGGAACACCAGAGCCACCGGCAAAGCCAGTCGCCCTTTCCGTCAGACCATAAAATCCGTCGCGTGCGCCACCCTGCTGCTGGGTTTTGCTACGGAGCCGCTTTCGGCTGACGACCGGTCCGGTCCATGGGTCGCCATCATGCAGGAGAACGATCTGGTGGTCCGGACTGACCGCCACTACACGCAGGGGTTGAAAATAGCCTTTCTCGCGGGGGAACAGTCAGCCGAGGAAGCCGGCTGGATTGCCCGGGGCGCCGATCTCCTGCCGTCGCTGGGAATGAAGCCGGAGGCCTACCGTTACGGCCTCAGCCTGGGGCAGACCATCTACACACCAACGGACATCAGCACCCGCGTCCTCCAAACCGGCGACCGGCCGTACGCCGGCTTGCTCCAAGTCTCGCTCCTGCTGCAACGCCGCGGACAGACGGCGCGCGCAACGCCGGTCCTGGACCATATGCAACTTGATCTGGGAATCATCGGTCCTGAGTCACTGGCGGAACAGGCGCAAAACACCGTGCATCGGCTGCGCAATTTCGGACTGGCGATGGGCTGGGATAACCAATTGAAAACCGAGCCGACGCTGACCGTGAAACTGCAGCGCACATGGCGCTATGGCTGCGGCACTGCGGATGGCTTCGCCGCTGAGTTTCTGCCGCACGCGGGCGCCAGTGTCGGCAACACCGTCACCTTCGCCTGCCTCGGTGGGCAGCTGCGCGCCGGCTACTGCTTGCCGCGTGATTTCGGCACCGCCACCATTGATTCCATCACCCCCGGGAGTGGCGGCCGACCCGCCGACGCGCACCGTGGCTTTTATTTGTTCACTGAAGTCGAGGGGCGCGCGCTGGCTTACAATGCCTTTCTCGACGGCGGCCTCTTTCACGACGGCCACCACGTCAGCAAGCACCCGGGCGTGGGCGATGCTAAATTGGGTTTCGTGATTGTGCTCAAGCGGTGGGACCTCAGTTACACCCAGGCCGCGCGCACCAAGGAATTCTCCGGGCAAAAGCAAATTGATGCCTTCGGCTCGCTCGCCCTCCGCTTCAAGTGGTAAGGCCGTGGAGGACGCGTAACATTGGCCCAAATAAAACTGGGAATCCCCCGTCCAAGGTTACAAATTATGCCCATGTCCCGCATTGAACGGACCATTCAAGTCAGTTACCGGCACCAGGTGCATTTCACCCAGCACGTCTTCGCGCCCGGCAACCTGCTGTTGAAGGACGTGCTCGCCAACGACGAGCTGCCGGGCCCGCGCAAAGCTTTGCTCATCCTCGACGAGGCGCTGGCCCAGGCCCAACCGGATCTGGCAGCGGACATCGAAGCCTACTTCGCGGCGTTCCCGCAGGAGCTCCAACTGGTCTGCCCACCCATGATCATTGAGGGCGGTGAACGCACGAAGAACTCCTACTTTCACGTCTCGGAAATCCAATCGCGCGTGGACCGCCACCACATCGACCGCCATTCCTACATGATCTGTGTCGGCGGCGGTGCCCTCCTCGACATGGTCGGCCTCGCCGCCGCCACCGCCCACCGCGGCGTGCGGCTGGTCCGCATTCCCACCACCACCCTCAGCCAGGACGACTCCGGCGTGGGCGTCAAGAACGGCATCAACGCCTTTGGCAAAAAGAATTTCATCGGCGCCTTCGCCCCGCCGTTCGCGGTCATCAACGATTTCCGCCTGCTCGATTCCCTCCCGCCGCGCGACAAACGCTCGGGATATGTCGAGGCCGTCAAGGTGGCGCTCATCCGCGACCGCGAATTCTTTGAACGCCTGGAACAGGACGCGGACAAGCTCCGGGAGTTCGAGCCGGTGGCCATGCAACACCTCATTCATCGCTGCGCCGAACTGCACCTGAACCATATCGCCAGCAGCGGCGACGCGTTTGAGTTCGGCTCCGCGCGCCCCCTGGATTTTGGCCACTGGGCGGCGCACAAACTGGAGCAACTGTCTGAATACAAGCTCCGCCATGGCGAAGCGGTGGCCGTCGGGATCGCCCTCGACGTGATTTATTCACGGCGCATGGGCCACCTGGATCCGGCCAGCGCCGAGCGCGTCCTGGCGCTGCTCGAAAAGCTTGGCTTTGAATTATTCGCGAATGAACTGCTCCACGTGGACGCCGGCGGTGCCCTGATGGTGCTCAACGGCTTTGAGGAATTTCGGGAACATCTCGGCGGCCAGCTTACCATCACCCTGCTCAAAGCCATCGGTGAGGGCTTCGAAGCCCATGAAATGAATCTACCCAAGGTGGTCGAGGCCATCCACGAATTGGAAGCCCGCCCGCCGCAATCCGGGCGAAAGGTGATTTACGCGCACGGTTAAACGGCCTGAGCGATCCGTAGTGGCACGGGCGTCTCGCCCGTGTGTTCCAGCCATCGCAAGGAAAGCCGTCAAAGAAACCCACGGGCGGGACGCCCGTGCCACTATGCTGTGGTCGCGCGGCGTGGACACACAGTCGGCTATTTACGGGAAGTCTTTGGTAATGGGTGTCATTCCCCCTATCGCGGCGGGAGCGGGCCGGGGTGCGGGCAAAGGCCCGTCCAGGTCGGTATGGCTGCACTGCACCAATCGTCAACCGCCCAGGCAAACAACCCCATGAAACGCACGGTCGTCCTGAATGTCGTCGGGTTAACCGAGTCGCTCCTCGGCCCGCACACGCCCCGGATCAATGCGTTCCGCCAGCGCGGTGCGCTCGCGCACATCACGCCCGCGTTTCCGGCGGTCACCTGCACGGCCCAGTCCAATTATGTCACGGGCGCCCTGCCCGCCCAGCACGGGATCGTGGCCAACGGCTGGTATCATCGCGAGCTGGCCGAGGTGCAGTTTTGGAAGCAATCCAACCACCTGGTCACCGCGCCAAAGCTGTGGGATGAATTGCGCGCCCTGGATCCCGCCTTCACCTGCGCGAAACTTTTCTGGTGGTATAACATGTATTCCACGGCGGATTGGAGCATCACACCCCGCCCGCTGTATCCCGCCGATGGCCGTAAGTTTTTTGACATCTACGCCGCGCCGTTTTCCCTCCGCACGGAGATCAAAAAGGATCTGGGCGAGTTTCCTTTTGCCGGCTTCTGGGGACCCGCAGCGGGCGTGGATTCACCCCAGGGCAAGGCCGATTGCGTATCGCGCTGGATTGCCGAGTCGGCCCGGTGGGTCGAAAAGAAATTCCAACCAACCCTCAATCTCGTCTATTTGCCGCACCTCGACTACAACCTGCAACGCCTCGGCCCGAAACATCCGGCGCTCGCGAACGATTTGGAGCAAATCGACGCCCTCGTCGGCGAGCTCATCACTTTTTTCCAGCAGCGCAGCGTGCAAGTGGTCCTGCTCTCCGAATACGGCATCACGCCGGTGGACACGCCGGTTCACCTCAACCGACACTTCCGCGAACGCGGCTGGCTGACCGTGAAAGAAGAGTTGGGCCTCGAATTGCTGGACGCTGGCGCGAGCAAAGTGTTCGCCGTGGCGGATCATCAAATCGCCCATATCTACCTTAACGACCGCTCGCTGGAAGCCGAGGTGCGCCGATTGCTGGAAACAATTCCCGGCGTCGCCCACGTCCTGGGTGCGCCCGAAAAAATTGCCCAAGGCATCCAGCATTCCCGCGCCGGCGACCTCATCGCGGTCGCGCAGGAGCAAGCCTGGTTCACTTACTATTACTGGCGGGACGATGCGCGCGCACCGGATTTCGCGCGGTGCGTTGATATCCATCGCAAGCCGGGTTACGATCCCGTGGAATTATTCCTCGACCCGAAGATCTCACTGGTGAAATTGAAAATTCTGGGCCGGCTGCTGCAAAAGAAACTTGGCTTCCGCATGTTGATGGATGTCATCCCGCTTGACGCCTCCCTCGTCCAGGGCTCACATGGTTGCCGCCCCGCCAGCACCTGCGACTGGCCCGTGTTCATCTCCGACCAGCCCGCGCTGTTCCCACCCTCCCTGCTGCTATCCACCGACGTGTATGGCTTGCTTCGTCGGCATCTCCTGGGCTAGCTTCCCGTGTATTACCATGAATCGTTCCGCACTCATTCCGTCGCTGCTCGCCAGTCTCCTCTTCACCCTGGTGACCCCAGGCCGGGCCGAAAACTGGCCGGGCTGGCGTGGTCCGCGCGGCGATGGCTCCAGCGCCGAGGTGAATATTCCCACCCGCTGGAGCGCGACGAGCAACCTCGTCTGGCAGACCGCCCTGCCCGGTGTTGGCCACGCCTCACCGATCGTTTGGGGCGACCGGGTTTTCACCGTCGCCGCGATTCCAGAGACCGAGGGGCGTGATCTCCTCTGTCTTGATCGCAAGTCCGGCAAGATTCTCTGGCAGCAAACGGTCGTCAAATCGCCGTTCGAGAAAAAGCACAAGCTCAACAGCCACGCCTCCAGCACGCCGGTCACGGATGGCAAATTGATCTACGTCGCCTTCCTTGATGTGCAGGAAATGGTCGTGGCCGCCTATGACTTCCAAGGCCATCAAAAATGGCTGGCGCGGCCCGGCGCCTTCAAAAGCGTCCACGGCTTCTGCAGTTCACCGGTGTTGCACAAGGACAAGGTCATCGTCAACGGCGATCACGATGGTGATTCCTACCTCGTCGCCCTCGACCGTGCCACCGGCAAAACCCTCTGGAAAACCCCGCGCGAAAACCGCACCCGCAGCTATTGTGTCCCGCTCATCCGCCAGCTCAGCGGCCGGACCCAGATGATCCTTTCCGGCGACAAGACCGTGGCGAGCTACAATCCCGACGACGGCAAACTCCATTGGATCATCCACGGGCCGACCGAGCAGTTCGTCGCCTCGCTGGTCTACAACCAGAAGGCGGACCTGTTGTTCATGACTGGCGGCTTTCCGGAACACCACCTGCTCGCGATCCGGCATACCGGCAGCGGCAATGTCACCGACACCGCCATCGCCTGGCACAACACGAAAGCCTCGTGCGTCGCCTATGTTCCCTCACCGATCAGCGAAGGGAATTATTTTCTGGTGGTTTCCGATTCCGGTTACGCGAACTGCTTTGAAGCCGCCACCGGCAATTTGCTCTGGCAGGAGAAGCTCGGCGAACACCACGCCTCCCTTGTCTCCGCGAACGAACACGTGTATTTCCTCAACGACGACGGCGTAATGAACGTCGTCAAGCCCGGGACGGAGTTTGTGCGGGCGGCGCGCAACGAGCTGGGCGAAGCCTGCTTCGCCTCGCCCGCCATCAGCCAGGGCCAGCTGTTTATTCGCGGTGAAAAACATCTCTTCTGCATCGGAAAAAAATAAGCCTATGTCCTGGTATCGCCTCGCCAACCCGCACGAAGTCACCTCCCCCGCGCTCCTCATCTATCCGGCCCGCGTGGAGGAAAATGTCCGGCGGATGATCGCGATTGCGGGCGGCGCGGCGCGGCTGCGTCCGCACATGAAGACGCACAAGCTGCCCGAGCTCATCCAGCTCCAGCTCGCGCTCGGCCTCACCAAGTTCAAATGCTCCACCATCACCGAATGTGAAATGGTCGCCGGTTGCGGCGCGCCGGATGTTTTGCTGGCCTATCCGCCCGTGGGACCGAACATCGACCGGCTGCTGGAACTGGTGAAGTTTTTCCCCGGCACCGTTTTCTCAACCCTCGCCGATGATTCCTCGGCGCTGCGCGCCTTGGCCGGAAAATTCGCCGACGCCGGATTGACCCTCGAGGTGTTCCTGGACATCGACTGTGGCATGCACCGAACCGGCGTCGAGCCGGGCCCGGCGGCAATCGGGCTTTATCGCCTGCTCGCCTCGTTGCCCGGCGTGAAGCCCGGCGGCTTGCATGTGTACGACGGACACATTCACGACCACGATCTTGCCACTCGCACGGCCGTGTGCGAAGCCGCCTTTGCTCCGGCCGAAGCTCTGCGCGAGCAACTGCTGCAAGCCGAGCTGCCCGTGCCGCGCGTCATCGCTGGCGGGACACCGACTTTTCCCATTCACGCCCGCCGCCCCGAAGTCGAATGCAGTCCGGGCACCTGTGTCCTGTGGGACGCGGGCTACAGTCACATGATTCCAGACCTGGATTTCTTGCCGGCCGCGCTGCTGTTGACCCGGGTTGTCAGCAAGCCGGGCGGCCAGCGGCTGTGCCTCGACCTCGGCCACAAGGCGGTGGCGGCGGAGAACCCGCATCCCCGCGTGATCTTTCCCGACTTGCCGGATGCGAAGGCCGTCACGCACAGTGAGGAACATCTGGTGGTGGAGACGGCGCGCGCCCATAAATATAACGTGGGCGATTGTCTCTACGGAATCCCGTGGCATATTTGCCCGACCGTGGCGCTGCATTCCGAGGCCTTCGTCGTGCAGGAGGGACACGCGGTGACCCGCTGGAAAATAACGGCGCGCGCCCGGCGGCTCACGATTTGAACGCCCGCCGCGTTCGCGGACGGCGTAAAGGAAGAAAAGCGCAGGTGGATTGGTCAAAGGGATCTGAGATGCGAAAACGCAGCTTGTCAACCGGCGCAAACCGGCAGAGACTCATCGCCTATAAGCCTGATGGAAAAGCAATTCTACGACTACGCGCGGAGCGTCAGAGCAAATTTCCATTCGTAACAGAAGCGTGGCGGAGTGCGTGTTCGCCGAAGGCCATACGCCTTTATGGCAATCCAGTCTGACTTTAACGAACGCAGTATCAATGCCGAATGGAAGCCCACGTCAAAACAGTCCGTGAAATCCTTCATTCTGGGGATCAGTTTCTCGTGCCGTTTTTTCAGCGGCAATACTCGTGGAAGAAAAAGGAGTGGCAGGATCTCTTCACGGATGTCGTGTCGCTCATCGAGAGTGGCGATGACGCGAAGCATTTTCTCGGTCCGCTCGTCTGCACACCGTTTCATCCAGTGCCGGGCGCAGTCACGCCTTACCAGATCATTGATGGTCAGCAACGGCTCACAACGCCCACGCTCGCGCTTGCCGCGCTACGCGACGTGGCTCGCCTCAAAGATCTCGGTGACTTTGCTGACGAAACTCATGAGGACTATTTGATCCATCGGCGCCGCGAGGGTCTCCAGCGGTTAAAGGTCGTTCCTCAATTCAAAGATCGCCGGGATTACGAACTGGCTATCGAAGGCAGGGCGCATGGCGTTGTCGAAGGTGAGGGAATCATCGGTTGCCTTTCGTTCTTCAAACGGGCTTGGAAAAGCCTAATGGGTGATGGTGGAGAGCAGATAGCTCAGCGAATACGCATCGCCCTGACAGCTCGTCTGTCGTTGGTAGCGATTACGATCGACGGAGAGAATCCATACGAAATCTTCGAGAGCCTGAATGCAAAAGGGCTGGAACTTGAGGAGGCGGATCTTATTCGGAATTTTCTGTTCATGCAGGTTTCACCAGCCGACCAGGCAGGATTTCACGATTCGCACTGGAAACTTTTTGACGATCCGTTTGAAGCGGCCAAGCAAGGTGATAAGCGACTGAAAGGTCTCCAGACGGAATTCTATCGGAACTACGTCATGCGGAATGGCCGCTACTGCCGGAAGGGCACAGCGTACGTTGAGTTCAAGCGCCAAAACTTGGAGCGCGGATTGACCGTGGTCGAACAGGTTGCCGAACTGCGGCGATTCGCTGAATTCGAACTTTGGCTTCGGCGACCTGAATCGTGCACACACGCGCAGTTGCGGGATCGGCTGATGGACATCCAGCAGATTGAAGTCACCACTTCGCACCCCCTCTTATTGAACCTCCTCGACCGCTTCGACAGCAAACACTTGAACGGCGATGAGCTTGATGATTGCCTGCGCGACCTCGCCAGCTTCGTGCTTCGCCGTTCAATTTGCGGCCAACAAAATCGAGGCTATGGCCGCTGGTTTGCCGAAGCGATTCCGACGATGACGACGCGCCCAAGCGTAAACTTGCGGGTTCTTCCGGGATTTCCGGGGTCTATTTTATTGGCTGGAAACGAGGTCAGTGTGCCGAGGGCCTCGCAAACATTGGCCGGAGTGAGGATTCGCCCGT
>JAYTXL010000442.1:0-4668 GCA_043742955.1 Verrucomicrobiota bacterium
ATCCCCCTTGCATCCGGCCTCAACCCGCCTATGCTCTGCGTCCGCCTGAGCGCCGCGTGTGCGGTCGTTCGTTTTAGGCTGAGAAAAGAAAGTTAACCAGAAACCTAACCTTCAACCCTCCGTTGCCCCGCAACGTCGGTCCGTTAGGCAATGGAGTCTTCGCGGTGCGATCGCACCGGCCAAGCCTCCCGCAGTTCATCCAAATACCATAGTATGCTCACCATGGAAGAAGCCATGAAGCAAAGCACAACCCGCTTTGCCGCTGGCGAAATCGTCAAGGGAACCATCATCGAAGTCCGCCCCAAGGAAGTCCTCGTGGACATCGGCTACAAAAGCGAAGGCGTCGTTTCAGGCCACGAATTTGAAGACATCAAAGCGGTCAAGGTCGGCGACCAGGTGGACGTGCTGATTGAGAAACTCGAAGACAAGGATGGCATGGTTATCCTGTCCAAGGAGAAGGCGGAGTTCAAGCAGAACTGGGACAAAATTCTCACCATCTGCAACGAGGGCGGCACCATCATGGGCAAGGTCAAGGCCGTGGTCAAAGGCGGCTTGCTCGTCCATATTGGCGTCGAAGCCTTCCTCCCCGCCTCGCAGATCGACATCATTCCGCCGCGCAACCTCACCGGTTTCGTCGGCAACAGTTACGCTTTCAAAGTTGTCAAGATCAACCAGGACCGCCAGAACATCGTCCTCTCCCGCCGCGAATTGATCGAGCAGGAACGCAATGAGAAACGCGCCAAGTTGCTTTCCGACATGACCCCGGGCGACATCCGCAAGGGCACGGTCAAGAACATCACCGATTTCGGCGCGTTCATCGACCTCAACGGTCTCGACGGCTTGCTGCACATCACCGACATGAGCTGGGGGCGCATCGGACATCCGTCCGAATTGCTCAAGGTCGGCCAGGACATTGACGTGGTCGTCCTCGACATCAACCGCGAAAAAGAACGCGTCAGTCTCGGCCTCAAACAAAAACTCGCCAATCCGTGGGAGCAGATCGAAGCCAAGTATCCGGTCAGCACCAAGATCAAGGGCAAGGTCGTCAACCTCGTGCCCTACGGTGCCTTCGTGGAATTGGAACCGGGGGTCGAAGGACTGGTGCATGTCACCGAATTGTCCTGGACCAAGCGCATTGCCAAGCCATCAGACGTGCTCAAAGTCGGTCAGGAAATTGAGGCGGTCGTGCTCGGCATCAACCGCGAAGACCAGAAAATCTCGCTCGGCATCCGTCAACTCGATGTCAATCCATGGGACAAGGCGATGGAAAAATACCCGCCGGGCACCCGCGTCAAAGGCAAGATCCGCAACCTCACCAGCTATGGCGCTTTCATCGAGCTGGAGGAAGGCTTGGATGGCATGATCCATGTCTCGGACATCTCGTGGACCCGCAAGATCAATCACCCTTCGGAAGTTTTCAAAAAAGGCGACGAAGTGGAAGCGACCGTCCTCGAAATCGACAAGGCCAACCAGCGCATTTCGATGGGTGTCAAACAGATCACCGAAGATCCGTGGAGCAATATCGACAAATACTACAAAGTCGGCGATCTCGTCACCGGCAAGGTCACCAAACTCGCGAGCTTCGGTGCCTTCGTGGGACTCGCCCACGACATCGACGGCCTCGTCCACATCTCACAAGTCAGCGAGGAACGTGTGGAAAAGATCAAGAACTCGCTCAAGGTGGATCAAGAAGTCACCTCGCGCGTCATCAAAATCGACCGGAGCGATCGACGCATCGGCTTGTCGATCAAGGCCGCCAATTACTCGCAGGAACAGCTCAAGGCCGAACAGGCCGTGCTGGACTCGCTTAAGCCGGGTGAAGACCTCGTGGCGTTGCAACACGCCTTCGACGCCGCCGACGAAACCAAATAAGCCTTATCGGCACGCGACAAATTGAAAGATCAGAACCGGCGAACGGGCAACCGTCCGCCGGTTTTTTTTATTGCAAACAAGCTCTGTGGAGTGCCTTGAGTTTGCCATACCTGCAAAGGTTCGGACTCACATCTCGCCCCGGCAAGGCTCAGGGTGACCAATTGGGACCGATTAACGGAGGGTTTTGCCCTGAGTCAGATTACCCGGCCTGTCGAACAACTGGATTAGGCTGATAGTGGAAAAGCACCTTGTTGCCATCCTGCAGACGCTGGCAGACGTCCTCGGCGGCGAGTTTCGGCGTTGTCTCGCCCACCGGAGAATCGCCGGGCCAGATGGTCGGAAAACTCGCCGACGGGACGCCCGCGCTACAAGGCATACCGGATCAGGTCGAAGCGGAAATAGTTGATGGCAAGCAGTTCAGCCGTCTGGGCACAAAAAAACCGCCGCAAAATCGGTGTCGCTCGAAACAGGTATCGAGACGGCACCGCTTGCGGCGGCGGGGGGCGCTTTGGCGCGCTCCAATGAATTACTTGCTCACTTCAATCTTGGAGGCCGTGAACTGAAGCTTCCCGTCCACTTTCTTGCAGGTGCCCGTGGCCGTAACTTCCTTGATTTCCTTGCAGATGTTGCCGTGGAATTCTTTGCTCACGTCGTTCTGAACGAGGTAATAGACGGTTTTTTTACCGTCTTTTTCCACTGTCACCGCATTCTGGCAGGCATCTGTTTCCTTCAGGCAGCATTTCGCACAGCAGCCTTTGCCGCTGATGGTGATGGCTTTGTCTTTGCTCTCGGCTTGCGCGTTCTGGGCGATGCCAAAAGCGAATCCGACGATGAGGAGGAGGGCGGCGAGTGTTTTTTTCATGTTGTCTGGTTCTGGGTTTCTAAAGACGTATTCCGTCTCCGGCGAGTTCCACTTTGACCAACCGACTCAGGTCGGGGGCAGAATTTAGCCGCTTTATTGGGGGACACTAAACACAACTCCGAGACGGGCTCAATCTATTTATTCCTCAAAAACTCACCGTTTTTTGCCCAAACACCTCACGCGAGAATGACTTTTACCACGGTTCCGCTCACATCCGTCAGACGGAAATCCCGCCCGGCGTGGCGATACGTCAACTTCTCATGGTGCAACCCGAGCAGGTGCAGGAGGGTCGCATGCAAATCATGCATGTGCACCTTGTTCTTAATGGCGTAAAATCCGCAAGCTTGTCCGAAGGGTGACGATCTCCCCCGGCCCGCCCGTTTCAACCACGGCCCGGCGCGGGCGTGCTTTTTGGGGGCTGTATTTGAATGAGCACATTGGCCGCCGTGACCAAACCACCGCCCAGCAGTAGATTCAGCGTAAATGTTTCGTTGGGATAGTTGAATCCACCCAGCACCGAGAACCACGCGGGCAGGAACAGCGCGAACAGGCTCGCGAAGACCGGCTCCACGGCGTAAATCAGCCCCGCAGCGGTGGCCGGCACGTGCGGCTGCCAGCGATTCATCACCACATAGGCAATCAGCGTGCAGGCAAAAATCAAAATGCCTGTCAGCCCCAGCACGGCCGGTGTACGAAAGATCACCAGCAGATCGCTGGCATGGTTCATCGTCAGGCCGCACACCGGCAGCGCCAGCAGCGCGATCACGAGAAACATCACGATCGTAAAGTGCGCCACCCGGTTCGCCGCGAAACCCGGCCGTTCCAGCCAGAGAATCTGCCCGGTGAACAGCAGCGACCCGATCAGCGATTCCCATTCGCCCCGGCCCAAATGCGCTTTCCGCCAGTCGAATTGCGCCAGCACCGCCACCCCCGCCAACACTAGCAGCGAACTTACCGCCACAATCCATGAAGGCCGACGCCGCTCGCGAAACGCGACGATGATCGGGATCAGGATGCAGTAACTCTGGGTCAAAAACGCGGAGGTTGAGGCGGAGGTGTAGGCGAGGCCATCCATTTGAAATAGAATGCCGGCGCCGCCAAAGAACCCGATCCCGACGCCCTGCCAGACTTCGAGCCAGGTCATCTGGCGCAGTGTTCGCCAGCTCCACGCGATCAGAATCAAGGCTGAAACTACAAACCGCACCATCACTGTGGCCGAGCTCATGAACCAACTGTTCGCCTGCGGCAAGACCTGCTCCTGCACCAGCGAGAGCGAGCGCATCACGGGAAAGCTCAGGCCCCAAAAGATCGTGGCCGCCAGCAGCATCTGCGTGGCTTTGCGGCGGTGTGGATAAATTCTTTCGTCCAAGCGCCGTGAGTAAACGGGCCGCGCGCAGGCGGTGCAAGCGAATAGCAAGCCGCACACTGGCTCGATCGCTGTCGACGACGGTCCCCATCCAATGGTCGGAGGATCCATCGCTGCTTTCGGTGCGGATATCGGTTTCTGCATCTCGGTTTTTTGCAGCGTAAACGAGATTTGAGCAAGCTGGAGGCTTGCCAGCCATTAGCCGGGGAAGGAGCGAGTCCGCGAGCGATATCCCCGGTCAGCTCGTAGCCTTCATGCACCCCGATGGGGTGCCAGCGACCCTCGTTACCGGGCTGCGCGCTCCTGTTGGTCCACCGCTGGCACCACTTTCAGGGTGCGATGCATCGACCGAATGGTCCGGGGGTATCACTTCGCTCAACCCCCGGCTAATGGCTGCCAACCTTTCAGGTTGGCTGGGGAATTCGCCTGCAAGAAACTGGGATGCTCCCCCACTTCCGGTTTCTCAAAATAGGTTCTTCCGGGATTTCCGGGGTCTATTTTATTGGCTGGAAACGAGGTCAGTGTGCCGAGGGCCTCGCAAACATTGGCCGGAGTGAGTTTCGCCCGT
>JAYTXL010000443.1:0-6893 GCA_043742955.1 Verrucomicrobiota bacterium
ACGGGCGAAACTCACTCCGGCCAATGTTTGCGAGGCCCTCGGCACACTGACCTCGTTTCCAGCCAATAAAATAGACCCCGGAAATCCCGGAAGAACCTAGATTTAACTTAGTGGGTTGCCCAATTTTGAACCCGGAGAATATCAGATCCGACACCCATGCCAAGTGAAAGTAACTGATCGGAATTTGCTTTTTCCCGCCGCGCGGAGACTGGCTCGCTTGACCCCGAAGTCCGGTAGCCGTGCTCCCGCAAGGCTCGTTGACCACTCCTGATTTTGTGTAAGCAACAACGCAACGCTCACCCGGCAATTTCAAAAAATGGTCCTAAACATTGACCCAAATAGGTGATTAGCTGAGATCGGGACGGGCAAGTGTTGGTTCTCATTTTTGCCACTAAATTGGTGAACTAAGAAACGGCCGGGAGGTGCCGGCACGTGTCGTGTCACTTTGCGGGCGAACAGCACCCAGCTTTCTCGTGCCGGTGTTCTGAATGGCGCTTGGACAAGAGCGGGGCGAATTTGGCGGGGTGGGTGCTTTCGCGGACTACCGCAGATGCAAAAATGAGTCCTGGCTATGGTAGAGTCTGTCCCGAAGCAGCGTAGCGAAGGATGGGGTGGGATGTGTGCGGGTGCGATGGAACGGGCCTTAAGCCCTCACGATGTGAGCGTCTGGCGTCCTGGGGCGACGCCCCAAGCTGGTATAAGGACGCGCCGTTGGCGCTGTTCGATACCGCTTCGCGGCGGGTTGCACCCGATGCCATTCGCCACCCGTGGACGAACCTTCAACTACTTCAACTGCGCCCGGAACCAACTCGTCACGTGCCCGATCATCACCGGCGTGAAATCGCCGCTGAACACATGACTGCATCCGGGGATTTCGATCAACTGCTTGGGTTCGTTGGCCCGGGCAAAAATGTCGCGCGAATCCTGGACCGGCACCACGTCGTCCTCCGTGCCGTGCACCAGCAGCCAGGGCACGTGAATTTGCGGGGCATGTTCCACCACCGTATTGATCTGCGTCAGGTCGTTCATGTAGGTCGATGATAACGGACATGCCGGTTCGTCCCACATGCAGCCGGCGTCCGGCGTGACGCTGCCGAACTCGCGCTGCGCGAACGCCCGGGTGTGCACCATCCCGGCCAGGGAAACGAGCAATTGAATCCGCGAATCCTGGCTGGCTCGCAACACGCCCACCGCCCCGCCCATGCTGTGGCCGATGTAGCCCACTTGATACCCCTTCAAAGCATCGAGCACCGACCCCAAATCACCGACTTCTTTGGAGATGTTTGAATCCACAAATCGCCCGCCGGACGAGCCGTTGCCGGAGAAAGAGAGGCGCACGGTGGTAACTCCGGCGGCCGCCAAACCGTCCGCGAGCGCTACCATGAACGGCCGGTCCTTGTTACCCGTCACGCCATGCCCCAAGACCACGATATGCTTGGAGTATTGGCTGCTGGGATGGATCGAATAATCAAGGCGTTCGCCCTGGGTGTTTTTGATTTCGCCAAACATATGCCGATAATTTGAATTCGTTGGTTGTGATTTTCGTTTACTTCAGCATGCCCGGCGGCCAATCGCAATCAGTTTTGCACTGGCGCAATTGCCGAAAACACGTTAGCTGTTCCATGGAATGACCCGATTTGATTCGCGCGAAAACCGTCGCTGCCGCCCTCCGCGGCGGCCTGTCGTCCTGCTGGCGCTGCTGGTGGCCGGATGGCCCGCCCTGAGCGGCGCCAAGGATCCGGAGTCAGCCCGCCCGCCGGGCAGCCGCGTCGATTTTCAGCACGACATCCGTCCCATCCTCTCGGACGTTTGCTTTCACTGCCACGGACCCGATCCGGAGAAGCGCAAAGCCAAGTTGCGGCTGGATACCGAGGCGGGCGCGTTCGCGGATCTCGGCGGCTATCACGCCATCGTCCCCGGCAAGCCGTCGGCCAGCCCCCTCTACAAACGCATCCTTTCCAAAGATCCGGAGGAAAAAATGCCGCCGCCCAAATCCGGCCGCCAGCTCAACGCGACGCAAATCAAACTGCTCAAACAATGGATCGAGCAGGGGGCGAAATGGCAGTCGCATTAGGCCTTCCAAACGCCGGAACGTCCGCCGGTGCCCACCGTCCGGAAATCTTCCTGGCCGCGCAATCCCATCGATCACTTCATCCTCGCCCGGCTGCAACAGGAGCACCTCTCACCCTCACCCGAGGCCGCCAAACTGACACTGCTCCGCCGGGTTACGCTCGATTTGACCGGGCTGCCGCCGACCCTGAAGGAAGTGGACGCCTTCCTCGCCGACACTTCAACCGAGGCCTATGAGAAGCTGGTGGATCGCCTATTGCAATCGTCCCACTACGGGGAGCGCATGGCGATGGACTGGCTGGACGGGGCGCGCTACGCCGACACCAATGGTTATCAAGTGGACATGGACCGCCAGATGTGGCGCTGGCGCGACTGGGTCATTGAGGCCTTCAACCAGAACCAGCCGTTCAACCAGTTCACCGTGGATCAAATCGCCGGCGATCTGCTGCCCAACGCGACGTTCGAACAGCGCGTGGCCACCGGCTTCAATCGCAACCACCGCATCAACGCCGAGGGGGGGGCCATTCCCGAGGAGTGGCGCGTGGAATACGTCATCGATCGCGTCGACACCACGGCCACCGTCTGGCTCGGTCTGACGATGGGTTGCGCCCGCTGTCACGATCACAAATATGATCCGCTCACCCAGAAGGATTTCTACCGCTTCTACGCGTTCTTCAACAGCGTCAATGAAAACGGCCTCGATGGCGGTGGCGGCAATGCCGTGCCGCTGATCCCGGTGCCCTCACCGGAGATCCAGGCCCAGATTGTCGCCCTGGATGGAAAAATCGCCGCCGCCCAAGCAGCGGTCAAGGCAGTCGAGCTGCGTTTGCCCGCCCTGGAATTGGAGTGGGAAAAGACCGCGGCGAACATCGCCACGCCCTGGCAGGTGGTGGAGGTGGTCAGTGCCATTTCCGCCGGGGGCGCAACCCTTGCGAAACAGGCCGATGGCTCATTTCTTTCCAGCGGCAAACGGCCGGAGAAGGACACCTACACCCTCGTCGCGCCCACGGACTTGAAAGGCATTACGGCCGTGCGTTTGGAACTGCTGCCGGACGACAGCCTGCCCAGCAAAGGCCCGGGCCGCCATGAAAACGGCAACCCGGTCTTGTCAGAATTGCGCGTGCAGGCCGCTCCCCGCAACAACGCCTCCGCGCTCAAACCGGTCGCCCTGCAAAATCCATCCGCCGATTTTAGCCAGCAGGGCTATGACGTTGCCTCGGCCATTGACGGCAAGCTGGAGACGGGGTGGGCGCTTTATCCGGAAGTCGGCAAACCGCATATCGCCGTGTTTGAAACGAAGGAACCGATTGGTTACGACGGCGGTGTGACGTTCACGTTTAGTCTGGAGCAGAATTTTGGCGTGGGCTCGTTGATCGGGCGTTTCCGGCTGGCCGTGACCGCCGCGCCGCGACCGGTGAGCGCCACGGCGTTGCCCGACGCCATCACGAAAGTGCTGTTGGTGCCGTCCACGCAGCGCGACGACAAACAGCAGGCGGAACTAGCCGCGCATTACCGGACCAACTCCAGCGAGCTGAAGGCCGCCCAGGCCCAGGTCACCGCCTTGGTCGCGCAAAAGAGTGCGGCCCAGGCCAGCATCCCCACCACCATGGTGATGCAGGAACTGGACAAGCCGCGCGACACGTTCATGTTAATTCGCGGGGAATACGACAAGCCCGGCGAAAAAGTCTCCGCCGCCGTGCCCGCAAGCCTCACCCCGTTCCCCAAGGATGCGCCCCCCAACCGACTAGGCCTGGCGCGCTGGCTCGTTGATCCGGCGAATCCGCTGACCGCGCGCGTGGCCGTGAACCGCTATTGGCAGGGCTACTTTGGCGCGGGCCTCGTGAAGACGGCGGAGAACCTCGGCTCCCAAGGCGAGCGGCCCAGCCACCCGGAATTGCTCGATTGGCTCGCCACCGAATTCATCCGCACTGGCTGGAATGTGAAGGCGATGCAGAAATTGATTGTGATGAGCGCCACCTACCGGCAGGCGTCCAAGGTGACGAAGCCGTTGTTGGAAAAAGATCCGGGCAACCGTTTGCTGGCCCGCGGGCCCCGCCTGCGTTTGCCGGCCGAATTGATCCGTGACCAGGCGCTGGCGGTCAGCGGGTTGCTCGCGGAAAAAATCGGCGGGCCCTCGGTCAAGCCCTACCAGCCGGCGGGTCTGTGGGAGGAACTTTTCTACAACCCCAACTCCCGCGGTTACATCGTGGATGAAGGCGAGAACCTCTACCGGCGCAGCATGTATACGTTTTGGAAACGGACGGTGCCGCCGCCTTCCATGACCACGTTCGACGCGCCCGGCCGGGAAATCTGTGCCGTCTTCCGCTCGCGCACCTCCACGCCGTTACAGGCGCTGGCCCTGATGAATGACATCACCTACGTGGAAGCCGCGCGCGCCCTCGCGCAGCGGATGCTGACCGAGGGCGGCGCGACTGTGGAGCGGCGCATTGGTTACGTGTTCCGCCTTGCCACCGCCCGACCGCCGCAGCCCGCCGAGCTCAGCATCATGGTCAACGCCTATCAGACTCGCCTCGCCCAATTTCAAAAGGATCCGGCGGCAGCGAAACAATTGGTGGAAGTCGGCAAATCGCGGCGCAACGAAAAGCTCGACCTGAGCGAACTCGCGGCCGGCACTGCGGTGTGCAATTTAATTTTGAACCTCGATGAAATCGTCACCAAAGAGTAACCACACTCCCGGAAACCCGGCGCTAGGTAGCACAGGCTACCAGCCTGTCCCGTCCGGCGACTCGCCGGACGGAATGGGAATAGTCGTCTCATTCAACGGGGACGGTGGTTTGCAAGACAATGTCCTTCTCATTCCGGTCGGCGAGTCGCCAACCGGGGCGGGCGAGTCGCCCGCACCACCCATTTTCCAAACACACTTCAGTCCATGAACCCGCTTCTCGAACACCAGTTGTTGCTCACGCGTCGGCAGTTCTTCGGCCACACCGCCACCGGCATTGGCGCAGCCGCCCTCGCGTCCTTGCTCAATCCGGAACTCTTCGCGGGCCAGACCAACGCAAAAACCCCGGTGCTCGGCCTGCCGGAGCTCCCGCATTTCACGCCCAAGGCGAAGCGCATCATCTACCTGTTCCAATCCGGGGCGCCGTCGCAGATGGATTTGTTTGATTACAAACCGAAGCTCACGGAGTTGCACGGCCAGGATTTGCCCGACTCCATCCGCAAAGGCCAACGCCTCACCGGCATGACGTCCGGGCAGAAGAATTTTCCCGTGGCACCGTCGACCTTTAAATTTGCCCAACATGGTCAAGGGGGGGCGTGGTTGTGCGAGGCGCTGCCGCACACGGCGAAAGTGGCCGACCCACCTGTGCTTCATCAAGTCGATGCACACCGAGGCGATCAACCACGATCCCGCCATCACCTTCAGCCAGACCGGCAGCCAGCAGGCGGGGCGGCCGAGCATCGGCTCCTGGCTCTCCTACGGGCTGGGCAGCGTGAACCAGGATTTGCCCGCGTTTGTCGTGCTCATCTCGCGTGGCACCGGCCGACCGGATGACCAACCCCTCTACGACCGTTTGTGGGGCAGCGGATTTTTGCCGTCGAAACATCAGGGTGTGAAATTCCGCTCCAACGGCGACCCGGTCCTTTACCTGAATAATCCGCCCGGCCTCGACGCGCACGCGCGGCGCGACATGCTCGATGATTTGGCGAAAATGAATCAAATGAAGCTGGCCGCCCTCGGCGATCCGGAAATTGCCACGCGCATTTCGCAATACGAGCTCGCGTACCGCATGCAAACCTCCGTGCCGGATCTGATCGATATCTCGAAGGAACCGGCGTCCACGTTTGAAATGTATGGCCCGAACTCGCGCAAGCCGGGCACCTATGCCGCGAACTGTCTGCTCGCGCGCCGTTTGGCCGAGCGCGACGTGCGTTTCATCCAGTTGTTTCACATGGGCTGGGATCATCACGCCAATTTGCCCAACGCCGTCCGCGGCCAATGTTCCGACACCGACCAGGCCTCGGCCGCACTGGTTCAAGACCTCAAGCAACGCGGGTTGCTCGACGACACGCTCATCGTCTGGGGCGGTGAATTTGGGCGCACCGTGTATTGCCAGGGAGAGTTAACCAAGACGATGTATGGCCGCGACCATCATCCGCGCTGCTTCACGATCTGGCTGGCGGGGGCCGGCATCAAGGGCGGCATCACGGTGGGCGAAACCGACGACTACGGCTACAACATCGTCAAGGATCCGGTGCATGTGCACGATGTCAACGCGACCATTCTCCAATGCCTGGGCATCGACCACACGAAACTGACCTTCAAATTCCAGGGGCGCCATCACCGGCTAACCGATGTCCATGGCGAAGTGGTGAAAAACATTTTGGCGTAGTCGTATCCCGGCAGCGGGAAACCACGAATGGACACGAATTCACACGAATGAGTTCGGCGGCGACCGCCCGCGCACCGATGGGTTGAGGAGTCACAGTTTGGTGACCGGACGCGCGGTGCTGTCCACTTTGTCGAGCGCCGCGTCAGACCAATTTACCAATGACTGCCGGTAAATAGCAGGCCGTACGTTCACGCCGTGCGCCTGCGGCGTAGTGGCACGGGCGTCCCGCCCGTGAGTTTCTTTGGCGGCCAACCTTGCGCGGGCGGGAACACACGGGCGAGACGCCAGTTGTGTTCGGCATGGATTATGCGTTGGTGTCACCGCGCCGTCACGATGCCGTCACACATTCGCAACTTGTACTTTGCACCTCGCTCTGGCTTACTCACGGGGTGGCCCGCGCCTCTGATCTCGTCCTTGAGTCCGCCCAGTTCTCGGGCTGGCGGCTCCGCGATGATTTCCGCGCGCGCC
>JAYTXL010000444.1:0-18469 GCA_043742955.1 Verrucomicrobiota bacterium
TTTCGGTCGCTGCCCGTTCATCTGTTCGGGACTCATGTACGACAGCGTCCCGCTCGTCGAATGCTTCTGCGATACCCGGCTCATCGAATCGCTCACCACCGCCGCAATCCCAAAATCCGCCAGCTTCAGCACTCCGTCCGTCGTGAGCATCATGTTCGCCGGTTTCAAATCCCGGTGAATCACCTTTTGCTTGTGCGCGTACTCCAGCGCATCGCACAACTGCTTGACGATCGGCTTCAAATATCCCCAGGCGAAAAATCGCTGCGGCTGCTGCACCTTGAGCGCGTTGAGCGGCGCGCCCGCGATATACTCCATCGAGATGAACGGCGACTCATCCGGCGCCACATGCAGGTCATGGATGCGGATAATGTTCGGATGCGAAAGCTTGCGACTCTTGAGCGTCTCCCGCCGCATGTCCTCCAACGCTTCCAGGTCGTGGTGGATGTCGGCGGGCAAAAACTTCAGCGCAACGTCATCGCGCAGGTGCTCGTCCCGCGCGAGCCAGACCACACCCATGCCGCCTTTGCCGAGGAACTTGATGAGGGTGTAGCGGCCACCCCCGGCTTTCTGGCCGGCCGCAAACTCGGCCACCCGGCGGCCAAACTCGGCGCCAGTTGAGGAGGGAGTGGGTTTTTCCTCAGCTTCCACAGCCAAGCCTTGTAGCGGCTTCACCCTTCATACGCGAGCGCTTTTTGAGTGCGGCAATTGGATCGTGATTGGAATTGGCATCCTCCCCGACCCTCCCGGTTCGCCATTCAACCCGGATTCCAAAATTGAAAACTGTTGAGTCCTCTGCGTTCAACTCGAACTGCCAAGACGATTTGGACAGGAGCGAACGGAGGCAACGGAGGATGGCATTGGCAAATACTGGCTTGCAGGGAGGTGGGCAGGATGCCCGCCCTACGTTCTGGGGTTGGCGCACCGCGGCTTACTTCTTCCGCGCTGCTTAGCTTTTCCAGAAATCGGTGGCGGGCAGTCCTAGTTCCATCGCCCGCGCAACAAAGCGGCGCAGGAGCGCGCGCAGTCCAAGACGCTGTCGCGCGGGCCAAGGTGCCTCGTGTTTCCGCCAGGTTTTGGACTGCGCCGGTGCTCCGGCGCTTTCCGGCGAGACGTGTCATATCCCTCGCGCAGTCCTGGTTCCATCGTCCACGCAACAAAGCGGCGCAGCAGCACCGCAGTCCAAAACGCTCTCGCGCTCGCCGAGCACCGGGAAATGGTGTTACTTCTTCCGCGCGTCGTAGGCTTTCCAAAAATCGGCGGCGGGCAGGAGCTTGTCCCAGTCCTTTTCGGAATTCGCGTAGCCGATGAATTTCAAATCGTACAGGTTGCGCAGGGGTTCAAGGTTCGTGAGGTGCCGGGGCAAAGCCACTTTTTCCAACGCGCGGCAGGTCGCCAACGGACCCAGATCCTTGATGAAAGTGCAGCCGGACAAATCCAGTTCCACCAACGGCATGTCCTTGAGGACGCTCAGATCCCGGATTTGCGTGCCCGCCAAATACAGCTTGGTCAACGGCACACCCTGCAACGCGCTAATGTCGCTGACCGACGTAGCTTGATTGAGATCAAGGATGGTGAGCGGCATTCCTTTCAGGGGGGCCAGATCCCTGACCGGTGTGGACGAGGCATGCAGCGCGGTCAGTTTCTTGCCTTGAATTGGAGTTAGGTCTTTGAGGGGTGTGTTATCAATCCAAAGGATGGTCAGCGGTGAATCCCGCAGCGAGGCTAGTGATGTGACTTTGGTTCCCTCTATACGAAGTTCAATGAGCGGTGCGCCTTCCAAAGGACTGATGTCCGCGACCTTTGTATTTTTCATTCCCAGTCGTTGCAGCGGCATTCCTTTGAGAAATCTGATGTCGCTAACTTGGAGATAGGTGATGTCAAGCCAATCCAGTTTAATCCCTTCCAGTTGACTGAGGTCATTGACGTTCCCGCATCCCATCAGGACAAGTTGTTGCAGCGGCATTCCCTTTAGGGGGCGGAGATCTTTAACCAAGTGACAGAACCCTAAACTTAAGCTCTCCAAGCTCATTCCTTCCAGTGCGCTCAGATCATTCAGAGTAAAACAACCATTGAGAAATAAATTCCGAAGTGGCATTCCCCTGAGCGGATTGATGTCACTGACCTTCGTCCCGTCAAGAGAAAGCCATTTAATAGGCAATCCTTTTATTGGTCTTAAATCCTCCAGTTTTCCACAGCCTCCCAAATCCAAGCTTTCCAGCAGCATGCCTTTGAGCGGGGTGAGATCAGTGAGGTTGGTGAGATTATACAAGGTCAGAGACTTCAGCGGCAGTCCCTGCAAATCAGAAAGATCACTGATCGCTGTGCCACGGTTGCTAGGTTGGCCGGCATGAAGTGTCGCGTCGGAGAACGACAGGTTTTTCAAAAGGCTGCCGCGTAACGGTGCCAGATTCTTAATTGAATGCCGGGCGAGGATGAGTTCGCTCAAGGGCATGCCCTTGATGAAGCTGAGATCATTGGCGGCCGGATCGTCAATCACCAGTTTCACGGTGCGATCGGGATTCGAGGTGAGCGTTCCTTTCCAGCCGTTTTTTTCAAATACAGGTTTCCACTTCGCTAAAATATCCGCCGTGCTTTTCTCCGAGATGTTGCCGGAGCGCTGCCCAATCGCGATGGCTTCGGTGTTGCGGCCTTGCGCCAGCATGGCGGCACGGAGTTCTTCCAAGCTCTCCACCGTAAGTTCCTTCGCACCGGGATTGTCCTTGAGCAGTTTCTCGCACAGCTTCAGATTCTCGTCCGCGAACCGGTATTTGGGGTCGCAGCGCACGGCTTCCGCGTAGGCTTGGCGCGCGTCTTTGATTTGGAGCAAGGCTTGCAGCAGGCTTCCCCGGAGTGCGTGATATTCCGCCTGGTTTGGCGCGAGCTCTGTCGCGTAGGTGATGCGCTCCAACGCATTCGTCAACTTCTGTTCGCTCAACAACTGTTGGGCATTCGCGTAGAACGTCGGGGCGGTTCCCTGCAATTTCGTCAGCGTTGTCTTGGTTCGATTGCGTTCCTGAACGACTTGAAACACAAAGAGGCCCGTCAGAAGTAGGAAGATGGCCAGCGCAGCAACTGAGAATGAGACGAGGGTCTTGTTTCGTTGGAGGGCGAGCAACATCAGTTTCCACGCGCCAGCTTCTTCGGCGGAAGTGGCAAACCCACCCTGGTACGCCGCAAGGTCTTTTTGTAATTCTTCCACCGTCTGATAGCGCGCCTCCCGTTGCGTCGCCAAAGCCTTCATCGCCACCGCCGACAATGCCTCCGGCACCTGTCCGTCCGGACAATGTCCCAAAGTAATTGCCTCGCCCTGGGTCGCGGTTTGCGTTTGATTATAGAACACCGGCGGCGCGATGTAGCCGCTTTTAATGTTCGCCAGCATCTCCGCCATGGTGGCACCGGTGGCCGGCGGTCGTAACGTGAGGATCGAATACAGAATGCCGCCCAATGCAAAGATGTCGGTGCGCCCATCCATCTCATGGACCTTCCCCTCCGCTTGTTCTGGCGCCATGAAGCTGGGCGTTCCCATGATCGTTCCATCCATCGTCTGCAAGCCGTCGCCGGCACCCAAGTCAGTCTGCTCTTGAAAACCCTCCGGCACTGCCTCCCCCTCACCCGCCCTGCGGGCACCCTCTCCCCCATCGGGGGAGAGGGCGGGGTGAGGGGGCGATACTTCTGCCCCCAATATCTTCGCCAATCCCCAGTCCATCACCAGCACTTCGCCGAACTCACCCAGCATGATGTTCTCGGGCTTGAGGTCCCGATGGATCACCCCCTGTGCGTGGGCAAACGCCATGGCGTCGCATACCTTCTGAAACACCGTCAGCAATTGGCCCAACGGATGTTTGGCCAGCGTTTCCGGTTTGCCCGCCTTGATTTCAACCAGCACCTGCCGCAGCGTCACTCCTTTCACCAACTTCATCGTGTAGAACACCTGTCCCTGTTCGTTTACACCAAGTTCATGGATGGGCACGATGTTCGGATGTTCCAACCGCCCGATGACCTCGGCTTCCCGGATAAAACGCTGGACACCTTCGAGGTCCGCCGGCCCCTGGTCGGAACGGATCACTTTCATCGCCACCGTGCGCTTGATCTTCAAATCCTGCGCGCTTAAGATCGCTCCCATCCCGCCTTGGGCGATCGTTGATCCCACCTGGTAATGCCGGCCTTTAAGGGCTGCCTCCGGTGGTGAGGTGGAGCTTTCCGTGGGGAGAAAACGAAATTCCAACGACGCGTTGCCCAGTTGCACCTTTTGTTCGGATGACAAAGCTGTTCGTTGCGTCACCGGCGCGCCATTGACGAACGTGCCCAGGGTGCTGCCCAAATCTTCGATGTGAAACTGGCCGTCGCCGATCACCAATTTAGCGTGCTGTCGCGAAACTGCTTCGCTTTCCACAAGGATGTGGCAGGCCGTCTCGTCACGGCCAATGACATACTCCCCTTGATCCAACACCTGGCGTGCCGGAGTCTGGCCGTCGATTTTTATGATGATTTCCGCCTTGGCTGTGGCCATTGGTTGCTCCCGGCGCACGTCCTTCGCGAAGACCAGCGCGCCTTGGATAAAAGTTGGCCGGAGTGTAATCCCGGAACGACGAATGTCGAGCCGCGGTTTTGCTTGGGAGAAGCGCGCGGCGAAGCTCAGTTTCTTGCCGGTGCGGTTCCGGGCCAACCTGGAGGGTTGCCAGCCATTAGAGCGTTTCCATCTTTTGCGTAGCGCAGTCCGTCCCGGCTGCGAGTTAAAGCACCGTCCCGGCGCATTGGGGCTTGGCGGCGAGACGCCGCCTTAACTCGCAGGCGAGGACGCCTGCGCTACATCATTTGCGTAAATGCTCTAGCCGAGGGTGGAGCGCCGCGATACCCCCGGATCAGAGGTCCGAGCAATGCACCCTGAAAGCGGTGCCAGCGGTGTGCAAAGCCTTGTCGCTGCGCTCAGTTGCGTGATCCTCTGGCACCCCACCAGGGTGCCTGAAAACGGCGTTTTGACCGGGGATGTCGCGCGCGAACTCGCTCATCCCCGGCTAATGGCTGGCAAGCCTCCAGCTTGAACTGCTCCGGCAAGAAACCGTGCAGTGAATGCGGCGACCAGCGCTCCCATCATCAACGCCACGATGGCCAGTCCGAACACCACCGGCGCAATGCCGAAACCAGCCAGCTTCAACCGACCTTTCGCATCGAGCATCATGTTGGCAGGCTTCAGGTCTCCCCCAACCGCTCATCCCTTGGCCAGCCAAACGATGCCCATGCCGCCTTTGCCGAGGAACTTGATGAGGGTGTAGCGGCCGCCGCCGGCCTTCTGGCCGGCCGCAAACTCGGCCACCCGGCGGCCATACGCGGCGCCGGTGGAGGAGGGAGTGGGATTTTCCTCTGGGTTCACCGGCGAAGTTTGTAGCGGTGCCCCCCAACGCTGGCGAGCGGATTCTAACGCGGTGGATGAACCAGACCGGGATCACCAAGTGTGATTAACAGTAGGTGATCTGGCGGGCGGACGCCGGGTCAGGGGACCCGGCCTACAGCCCGCCCTGTAGGCCGCGTGCCCCCACGCGGCCGCGGAAACCCACCCACTTTCAACCGCACCCGGCATCACCGGCACTGTGGCCGGATTCTGAAGGCCCCGGTGCAATTTCGTGAGGTTCGTCCGCGCCGATTGCTCTCGACGGCGGCAGAATTCTTTCAACCGTTCACGCTGCTTTGACCAGCAGTTCTGGTTCCGGCCGTGGCGCTCACTTGGCCGGCAGCGGTTTGATGCGGATGTTTTTGAACTCCGCGGTGGCGCTTCCGTTCTGGAGCGAACCCACTTGAAGAGCGATCGTGCCTTTGCCCAGGCGGTACGGGCCGTTGTCCACGAGTTCGCAGGCGGGCGATCCATTCACCCACAGGGAGATCGTGCTGCCGCGCGCAATCAACGTGACTTCATTCCAAGCGTCCGCGCGCAAGGGTGGATTCAAGGGGGGAAAGATATTCGGCTCGCGAGCCAGAATTTCTTTGCCCGCTTCTGATCGAGCCACGGCACGTTCGCGCCCAAAGATCGAAAAGGGAGCAGGTGTGTTATACCGCGAGATATCCTGCCTGCCCGCAGAGCTGAGAGCGGTAGTGTAGGTGGCATCGCTCGGAGTGCTTCTGAACATGACTTGCGCCACCCGCTCGTTGCTGCTGGTCATGGCCGGTATCCGCACTGAATACCGCAGTTCAAAGTCGGCCAAGTCCTGATAAGCTTGCGGGGTCAGGTTGAGCGTTCTGAATATCCCTAGCCCAGCGGTGCCCACAATCGTGTTGCTGCGAACGCTCCAATCTGTCCGCTGCCCTTGCTCCCACCCCGTCAAATCTTTTCCATTGAATCGGGATACGAATCCCGCTTCGTTCGCACTGGGAGTGAGTTGCGCCAGGGAAGCCACTGCTGGCTTGGCGGCAGGTGTGGCTGGCGACGCCGAAGCGACTGAAACGATCGGCCGGAATTGAATGTCTTTCAGTTCCACGGCGTTGGTTGACTTGTCCCGGGCGAGGTGAAAAATGAACTGCTTGTGTTCCAGTGCAGGCTGCACGCCGTTATCCACGAGTTCCACCACCGGCCGACTGTTGAGAAACACGGTGATGACGTTGTTACTGGCGCGGACCTGCCACTGGTTCCAGTCGGTGGGTGTAAACAGCGGCTTTTTCTGGCCTTCAGCAAAGATCGGCTGCACGGAGGGGACATCCTTGCCGTTGCGCGCGGTGAGAACCGTGCGGGAACCGACTTCAAGATAACGGATGTCAGGCAGGCTTTTGATCAAAGTGATGGTCCCGTCGGCGTAACTGCTCAATTGGTAAAACTGCTGACTGCCCGGGTTGAGGCGAAAACCAATACCGAGCTGACCCTGCCCTGGTTGCGTGAACCGTGAACTGAACCGCACGTCGAAATCCTCCGCGTCAACAAAGTAGTTCAACGCCCGCGCGGAAGCCTGGATACTGTAATCACCCACCAACAGCCCACCGGGACTCACTTTCCAAGCGCCACCGGAATACGATTGGTCCCATCCGGTCAAGTCCTTGCCGTTGAAGAGGGGGCTGAAGCCCGTGTGGTCCACGCTGGGCGTGGGCAGCGGCCGCGAAGCAGAACCGGTAGTTGCCTCCGGCCTGCGCTCCGAAGCCGCATCGGGTTGTGCCGATGTGCCGACACCAGCACTTTTGGTTGAGGTGGATTTAACATTCGTTGCGTTTTTGCCTTTGTTGCCGAAGAGCAAGAATCCACCCAGCCCGAGCACCACCAGCGCAGCCACTCCCAGGCCGATCCACAAGCCAACCTTGCTCTTCCCCCCAGCCGCCAAGTCCTCCCCAACCAGCACGGTCGGCGCGGATTCCTCGGCCACGGGCTGAGCCGCCTCGACCTGATCACGCGCCGGGTTTTTGGATTTGGATTCCGCTGAAGTCTGCAAGCCAATCCACTCCGCCACTGCCCCGGCGCTCACCGGACGTTGCGCCGGGTCTTTGCTCAGGCACGCCATCACCATCGCGCCCACCGCCGGCGGAATTTCATTCGTCAGTTCCAAGTCCGCCAAACGCGTGGCGAGCGGCGGCGGCGCGATGTTTTGCGCCTGGTGGATGATGTCCCCCTGATAAAACGGCGGCCGGCTGGTCAGGAATTCGTAAAGCGTCGCGCCCAGCGCATAAATGTCGTCCGACGGCTGCGGCCGTTGCCCGTTCATCTGCTGCGGGCTCATGTACGCCACCGTCCCGCTCGTCGAATGCTTCAGCGAGATCCGGCTCATCGATTCGCTCACCACCGCCGCAATCCCAAAATCCGCCAGCTTCAACCGCCCCCGGCTGTCCAGCATCATGTTCGCCGGCTTCAAGTCGCGGTGAATCACCTTCTCGCCATGCGCGTACTCCAAGGCGTCGCACAGCTGCCGGACCAGGGGCGCCAAGTTTTCCCAGGTGAACAACCGCTGCGGCTGTTGCAGGCGCAGCCCGCTCAGGTTCGGGCCGTCCACATACTCCATCGAAATGAAACACGGTTCCTGATCCGACTCGAAAATATCGTGAATCCGGATGATGTTGGGGTGCGTTAGCCGCCGGCTCTTGAGCGTCTCCCGCCGCATATCATCCAGCGCCACCGGATCGCCGCTGATCTGCGCAGGAAGTAATTTGAGCGCGAGCGTCTCGCCGAGTCGCTCGTCCTGGGCCAGCCAAACGATGCCCATGCCGCCCTTGCCGAGGAATTTGATGAGGGTGTAACGGCCGCCGCCCACTTTCTGACCGGGAACCAGCTCCGCCACCTGGCGGCCAAACTCGGCGCCAGTTGAGGAGGAGGTCGGCTTTTTCTCGGGTTCCATCGGCGAAATTTGTAGCGATTTTCAAAAACATTGGCGAGGGGATTTTTGTTCTGCCTCCGCGCCGTGCCCGGTTTTCTGTGCCCGGTTTTCTTGACCCCACGGAAATCAGCCGTTACCCTTCGCCTCCATGAAGAAATCCTCCACCAGCAAACCGGCCTGCGGACCGGTTCCGCTGGCGCTGGTGATTCTTTCCGGCAAGGAAACCGGCCGGGAGATTTCACTCCAAGCCGACCGGGAACTGCTGCTGGGCCGGCTGAGCACCGCCGATGTCCTGGTGGAGGATGACAATTCGTCGCGCCGTCATGCCCGGATCCTCGTGGCGGACGGCGGGGTCACGCTGGAGGATCTGGGGTCGGCCAACGGCACGTTTGTCAACGGACAAAAAACCACGCGCACCCCGCTGAAGGAGGGAGACCAGATCCGGATCGGCGCCTTTCAATTCATGGTGTCGGCGCAGCATTCCGTCAGCCCGCAGGCGCAGGAGTGGTGGGAACAAACCAGCCAGAAGGAGGAAGCCGCCAAAGCCCAGCCGAAAAAGACCCGGGCCCCGGCACCGCTGATCTCGGGCCAGCTCAAGGAGGTTTCGCTGGTGGAATTGCTGCAACTACTCTCCAACTCGCGCAAGAGCGGCATGTTGACGATTCGCTCCGATCTCGGCGCGGGGAAAATTTATTTGGTGGAAGGCCAGATCACGCACGCGGCCATCAATGACCGCACCGCGAAGCAGCCGGAGAAAACCGTTTACCGCCTGCTCCGCTGGACCAGTGGCAGTTTCAAGCTCGAACCGCCAGATGACTGCCAGCCGACGGTTAAAATCACCGAGAATACCGACTCGTTGCTGCTGGAGGGCTTGCAGAAAGGGGATGAATTATCCGGGCTCGACGGCGAACTCCCGCCGCCGAACGCCCGGCTCGCACTGGCCCAACCGCTGCCCGGACAGCTGCGCGATTTGTCGCCCGAGGAACTGGACATCTGCCAGTTGGTGCATGAGCACAAGACCCTCGCTGGGATTCTGGATCATCACCCGGGCTCGGATCTGGAGGCGTACTCCCGGTTGGCCGGCCTGCTCCGCCGCAAATTCATTGCCGTGGCTTGACAGCGCTTGCCTAGTTGTGGGCACATAACGCCATCCAAACCCAAGCGCCCCGCATGCGAATCACATCTTCATTCAACGGCCTGGCCAGCGTCCTGGAAATCGACAAGGACGAAGCCCTGATTGGCCGCCCCAGCCCAACTGGTTTGCCGGACATCGACCTGTCGGCGGACATAACCGTTTCCCGAAAACACGCCCGCATCTGGCGCCAGGCCGACGGATTTTGGGTGGAGGATTTCAACAGCAAGTATGGCACGCTGGTGAATGGAGTGAAAATCACCTACCAGCGCCAGTTACATCCGGGCGACGTCATCCGCATTGGCGAAACCACGCTGCAAGTGGAAATTCCGCCGCCGCTTTTCAACGCGACCGTCACCAGCGACGACAACACCCCGACCGTACACATTTCGACCATCATTGATGCGAATGCGCCGACGCTGATCCCGGTGGCCACCGCAGACACGGAGATCAAGAATCGGCTGTCTTTGTTGTTCGATCTGCCTTTGCAGTTCGGTGCCCAGGCGAGGTTGGAGGAACTGCTGCCGATCATCATCCAGCGGGTGGTGGAGGTGCTGCCGGGTGCCGAGCGCGGCGCGTTGCTGTTGTGGGACCGGCGGCATGACAAGCTGCTGCTCAAGGCGCATGTCGGTTCCGACGAGCCGTCCGTCAGTCAGACCCTGGCCAAACGGGCGATGTCTGAAGGGCGCGGTTTCATCTGGCGACGCGGTCTGGATGGCGATAGCGGTGAAAGCATGCGCCGTCTTCAGATCGAATCGGGAATGTATGCACCGTTGCTGTGGAAAGGCCAGGCGCTCGGCGTGCTGTGCGTGGATAACCCGCACCGCGACAGCGCCTTCAGCGAAGAAGATTTGCGCTTCATGTTGGCGATTGCGCATTACGCCGCCATGGCCGTCATGAACCACCAACTGCAGGACGAACTGAAGCAGAACGCCAAGGTGCTGGAACGATTACTCACCAATTTCTCGCCAAAAATCCGGGAGAAAATTATCGAGAAAAATCGACTCGGCCGACTGCGTCCCGGTGGTGAAAAGTCCGAAGTCACCATTTTGTTTTCCGACATGCGGGGTTTCACCAAGACCTGTGCCGGACTGGACACCGAGGACATCGTGGACATGCTCTACGATTATTTTTCCGTCCTGGTGGAGGCGATCTTCAAACACGACGGCACCATCGACAAATTTGTGGGTGACGCGGTGCTGGCCATTTTCGGCAGCCCGGAACCGGACTCGCACCAGCACGAGAAGGCGGTGCAAGCCGCGCTGGCCATGCAGGCGGCCACGACGGAACTCAACACCCGCCGGGCCGCCCGCGGCGAAGCCGTCTGCGAGATCGGCATCGGCGTCCACTGCGGCGAGGTGTTCCACGGTTTCATTGGCGCGGCGGACCGCATGGAATTCACGGTCATCGGCGACGCGGTCAACCGTGCTTCCCGTTATTGCAATGGCGCGAAGGCCGGCGAGGTGCTGATCAGTCCGGATGTCTACCAGCGCGTATTTCGCCTCGTACAATCGGAGAAACTCATGATCCCGACCAAGCACGAAGGGGACATCGGTGCCTACCGCGTCAAGGGACTGAAAGCCTGAGCCACCTTCGACGGGCCCGGCCGGCGGTGGAATGGAATTCGTTCTCGGCACCGCTCCTGCGTTTAAACCGAATTTCCCGGTAGCCGCACGCCTTCAGGCTGCGTGAGTCTGCGCATGGTCAAGGCGTGTTGGGCGCATCCTGAGGGACGCAGCCTGAAGGCATGCGGCTACAGGCAAGGCGGTGACCGCCGATTTCAATCAAAACAGTGCCGGGGGGGGTGATCACGGATTTTCCCGGCTACGAACCAGCCGCGTTTCACCGCTTTTCCTCGGTTTCTTTATCCGTGCAATCCGTGGTCAAAATGCCAGCCGAGTTTCCTACTTCGTCGGCAGTTGGTGGATTTTCAAATTGCGGAACGAGCACTCGTCGTGGTGGCTCGTCAGGAGCAAGTGGCCTCTGATTTTCTTGCCGAAGCCTTCGGTGGTCTTGAACTTCGTCTGCTTCACCTGCTCCAGGATCGCGTCGCTGCCGCATTCGTATTCAAGCACCTTGGCACCATTGAGCCAGTGCTCGACATGGTTGCCCTGCACGAGGACTCGCGAATGGTTCCATTCGCCAAAGGACTTCACCACTTTGTCCGGCTTCGGCGCGGCGACCAGATAAAACGACGCCGTGCTCGATTCGGCGTGGTCCTTCACCAGCGAATCATCGATCATCTGATACTCGTGTCCGATGGCCGCACTGCGCTCCTCGGTGATGAAATATTTGATCCCGTTGTTGGATTTGGGCGGCATCGACCACTCCCAGGAGAACTCGAAGTTGTCGAAGGTTTGATCCGTGATGATGTCCCCGCCGTTGCCATTGAGGACATGCGTGAGGATGCCATTCTCGATTTTCCAACCGCTCGACGGCGGCCCGGGTTTCTTGAAGCTACGCCAGCCGTCCAGGGTCTTGCCGTCCCACAACAGTTTCCAACCGGCCGTTTTTTCGGCGGCGGTGAGTTCGTTTGGCTTGTCTGCGGCGTGAAGCGGCGCGGTGAGCAAAGCGGCCATTACAAGTGCCGGCCACCAGTTCGAGAATTGGTTCATGGTGGAATAGTCCCTGCGCCGACGCTGCGCGCAAGCGGGAAATTTCAACCATCTCCGAGGCAGCGCGGAGGATCCGCGGTGAAAATTGGAAGGGCTGCGGTGTCCTCACCGCGCCGGGGGACGCCAGTTTAGCTAGGTTCGCGGCCGGCTGAGGACAGCCTGCCCTACCTTGATTCGATGGCCGGGATGGAACCCAGCCCTCGCGTCATCATGGCGCCCCGGGCGGCTGAATCTTGTCGCCCTGCCGCAGGTATTGCCAGATGGCATCGATCTGTTTTGCCGCGCTGCCTTCGAGTATGTCGGCGAGTTGGCTTTTGCCTTCCTCATCAAAATAGACGGGCATCTTCGTGGTCGGCTCGACGCGCAACGGATTCATCAGCCAGCGCACGAAGTAATCCTTCTGCAAACGCGCCGCCGAACGTGCGAGATTGATGCCTTCGCTTTCAAAAACCTGCGTCGCCTTCTGCTCCCCCACCGCGTGGCACGAGATGCAGGAGAAGCCGCCGTCGGCACCCACAAACTTCTGGCCAATCTTTACGAGCTCGGGCGATGCCGGCGGCTCGATGGCCGTCTGGGGTGGGTAGCCGTGGCTCAGCGCGAGGCCTGCGGCCAGCGCCTCCGCGCGTTGCGGAAATGCCGGCATCTGATGCAACACCCACGGACGCGGTTTGTAGGCGACTTCGCCCGCAAGGAACTGCCGCATCCATTCCGGCTTCAGCTTGCCGCCGATCAAGGGCAGGACGGGAAAGCCTTCGAGCTGCCCGTGGCAGGCGTTGCAGTTCAGCAACCGCGTTTGCCGCTCGTTGAATTCCACCGGCGCGTGGCGTGAGAGTGAAGCGCGATCCGTGGCTAGAAATGCCTGCAATGCCCCCGCCTCCGCCTTGGTGAACGCGAACGCCGGCGCAACCGATGTCTCCACCGGCGATTCCCGCAAACATCCCTCTTGAAACCGATCGGACTTCAGTTCCGCCAGCGCCTTGGTTTTGAATTGGTTGGCGAGTTTCAAACTGTGGCAGTTCAAGCAACCCGTCGACTGCACCAGCTTCTGGCCGCGCTCCAGAATGGCGGCCTCCGTCGGCGCGCCGGCCTGCTTCGCCATCGGCGCGTTTGAACTCAGGTAGGCGGCCAGCTGCTGCGCTTCCTCGTCACTGAGCTTGAACTTCGGCATCCGCGTCCAGGCATAATGCGCGCCCGGGTTTTTGAGGAAGGCGACCAGACTGTCCGGCGGGAATTTGAAATTCACGTGCGCGAGTGAAATCTTTTTAACATCGGTTTCCTTGGCTTCCGGCAGGTTATGGCAGCCCGCGCAATGCAGATTCACCGCCAGCGCCTTGCCGGCCTCGGCGTCCGCCTTGGCCGCAGGCCCCGCCTTTTCTTCCGCCTTCAAAGAGGCCAGGTAAGCCGCCATGGCCGCCGCATCCTTTTCCGCCGTGGGACCGGCCAGTAACTTCGGCATATGCGCCCCGGGCCGCTGTGCTTTGGGATCGAGGATCCACGACGTGAGCCAGCCGAAGTGGCGGCGCGCGCCGAGGCCTTCGAAGTTGGGCGCGTCCATTGCCAATTCGGGCAACGCCTGAGCCGCATCTGCTCCCGCGTGACATTTCGCGCAACGATGTTCCAGAAATAATTCGCGACCCAGCCGCAACTGATCGGCCTTGGCCAGGGGCGCATTTTCCTGGCTCCGCGTCAGACTGGCGAAGGGGATGGGCTCCCAGACCACGCCTTTCTCCGACCAGTGCAGTCGCACCATGGCATCGCCGGTCGCGGGGGAAGTGAACGACGCCCGCAGCGAATTCGCGCCCTTGTTCAAGCGCACGGGTTTGCTGGCGGCCGAGGGCGCTTGGCCATCACCGATGGCTTCGAGCACCGCGACTCCGTTCAGTTCCAGCTTAAAGGTCCCGCTTAATTCAGCGCGGAATAGAAAATCACCGCGTAGATCGGCGTTAATGAATCCGTCCCAGACCGCGGTGAACTTTCCGACGGGAACGAACGGGGCGGGTGCAGAGTTGGCGGGCAGATTAAGCCAGACGTTCAGCGCGGAGGCGACCTCACTCCGGTCCCCGGCGGTGTAGGTAACGACCAGGCCAGGCACCGCCTTGGCCGGGACTTGAGCCAAAGCGGCATTGAGAAAAAACAGAAATGCGGCAACAAATACCAAATGGTAACGCCCCACCCGGGCGGATTCAGCCGGCAAATTCGTGATGGGCATATCGCTCAAGCAACAAACATTGGAGGCGGACACCCGCCGCCGCCGATTTTTAGACTCTTTCCGGCGCCGGTTCAAGGAATCGCATGAATGGTGTGCTGGATTTCCTGCGTGATGGGCGTGCCGTCGGCGGCCATGAGATTAAATTTGAGCGACTGCTGCATCACCGGCTTGAGATCGGCAATTTCCAGCGTGAGCGTCTTGCCGTCGGCGGATAGTTTCGTGCCAGTGATGTTCAAGGGGTCGCGCCCGGTTTTCCGGGGGGGTTCCACGGAGAATTCCGGCGACCCGTAATGTTCTGCGCGCTCGTAGTTCCAACGTTTGCCGCTGAAGTTCTGGACATCAGAGGCTGAGGAGGTGGCGAGCGGTTGCGTGAAGGTTAGTTGCACGCCCCCCTTCACAACCTTCAGACCGTTCACGGAATAGACCGGCTTGCGGGTGTATCGGACGCGGTCAAAACCGGTTGGCTTGGCGGCATTGCTCTGCCATTCACTCAGGCCGGCGACGTACAGCTGCTGGTCCTTCGGATTAAAGCGGGCCCGCATGGCCGAGGAGGTGAATTTCAGTGGGAAACGCACGACCCCGCCCTGCATCTGGCCGTTCGCGAGCTGTTCCTTCAGCACGAGGAACAGCGAGGATTTGCCGTACGATTCGTGCAGCAATTCGCCTTTGAAAGGCCCCCATTGATCGCTTGTGACCCAGACCTGCCCGCCACCGGAGTTGTCGAAGTCCTGCTTGGAGAGCCAGCAAAGCGGGGGACGCCAGGTGGTCGCGGCCGCGCTCGACGTCAGCTTGTTGCTGACCCCGAGAAAATCGCCGCCGGCCACCCAATTGATAGGCGTGGTGGGAACCCAAGTGCCTTCGTTGTCGCTGGTCGTGACCTGGCCGGTGGCGCTGACTCCGATGCCATTGGGGGCGCGCAAACCGCGGGCAATAATTTCCAGTTTTTTGCCGTCCTTGCTCAATTTGAACAAACAACCGGAATGGGCACAGACGGTGCCGTTGCCCACGTTGGCCTTTTGGTTGCCAAAGCCCTGGCCGCCGCCGTTCACCGGGTTCGCCTTGGCGAAATAGAAGTTGCCGGCCTTATCCGTCTGCAAGTCAAACAGGAACTCGTGGAAACCCTCGGTGGACATGTATTGATTGTTGAAATTCTCATAATAGTCAGCTTCGCCGTCGCCATTGAGATCGTGATAGCGCGTGATCTGGTCGCGGCCCGAGGTATAGATGACGTCGTTGACGATCGCCAATCCCAGGGTCTCGTAGCCGCCCGAGGCGAAGCGACGCCAGCTCAGTTTCTCCAGGCCTTCGTCCAGGCCGGAAACAATCCAGACATCGCCCTCGTGGGTGCAGAGCGCGGCGCGCTTGCCATCGGCAAAGAAGTCCATTCCGCCGAAGCGCACCCGGCGATTCCACGGATTGGGGGTGGGCGGCGTGAGTGAATCGGTGGCGTAGGCGCCATCGGGAGTGTGGCTGGTGTTGAGCACGCCCTTCGTCACCACCGGTTCGGGCCAGTGGGGCGCCCCGCCTTTTCGGGGATCGGCGATTTCAGGTTTGCCTTCGAGCAGGCCCGCAACTTTCGGCTGATCCTGCGCCACGCCCTTCCAGATCACGAGCTTAAAGGTCCCGGCGGCGGTGCCCTTCGGTAATTTCAGGACGAGGTGATTCCCCGCCACCACGAGGGCACCCCCCTTGGGAGCCCCCACCAACGAGGCGAGCGTGAGGCCTTTTGCACCGGTGAGCGAAACCTGGTCGCCTTGACCCGCCCCGGTCCCGCCCTCCACGGTGGCCACCAGCATCGCCAGATCCTGCTTTACTTTCTCGATTTTAAACGTCCGTACAAAACCTAATTCACCCTCCCGCACCACGCTCGCCGGCTGCTCGAGGACTTTTGTGCCATGCACCGTGTAGGCCAGCACCACGCTCATGCCATTGACGTAAAGCCCATCCCAGCGGCACCATTTTTCCGGCAACGGCCCGAACGGCTCGGCGCGGGGGTCGACAAACTCACCGCTATCGTTGGCCCAACCCGGGAGCACGGCGGTGCCAAAAGATTGCGCGCCGGCGATTTCCGGATGTCCGCCATGTCCGCCGTCATACGCCACCCCTTTCGCCGTGATGTAATTGCCCGTCCAACCCGCCGACATGCGGAGCAGATCCGTGTCAAAACAAAGGAAGGCCTCGTTTTCCAAAATGAGGGCCAGCCCCTTATGGGCGACATTCTGGCCGGGAAACTTGGCGGTAATGCAGGCGCCCGTGAAGGGGAAGTCAGCCTGGAGCAACGGGGATTTGGTGTCCTGCCACGATTTCCCGGCCGGCTTCGCCTCCTGCGCGGAGGCCGCGCAGGCCAGCAGGCAACTGGCGAGGGCGAGGGATTGCAAGGCAAACCGGCGGGGGCGGGGACGCAAAAAAATGCACATAAGTTTCGGCTTCGTCTACCAGAGGTCGCAATCCCGCGTCGAGCCCCAACGGTATTCGCCGCACCATGGCAAGGACGGCCACCGGGTATTTTGCTGGAAAATGGACGGCGGCGGCGACCGACAAATTCAAACCGGCGGCATTCCGGTGGGTGGCCGGCGAAGGAGACGTGGCCGAGGCGGATAGTGGGGCGCGGATAGCTCGTGTCGCCGTTGAGCCAATTTTCTTAATGAAATTTCAAACCCATGAGCCGGCCGGGGATGAAGTCGAGCAGCAGGCCGAGCCAGGCAGTGATGGGATTCAGCATGGGCGGAGTCATGGCTGCGGTTGGGATGCTATCGGGATCGGCGCGTAGCGGACGCGCGCCGGTTGGGTTTCAAAGGAGGGCGGGACATAATTTGGATGGGCATCCAGCGCGGACAGGTGGGCGACAATTTGCTCCGTCACACGGGCCATGCCAGTTTCCACGGCTTCATGAAACAACGCCGCGTCGTTCGCGCCCCATTGGGAAAAGAGCCGGCTTTCGCTGGTGTAAGCCACACGGAAAACATGCAGCAGCGCGCCATCGTGCGCCCGGAACAGGCTGCATTTGAAATTGAAACGGAACGGCACCCGGCGGTCGCTCCCGGGGTCTCCGCGGAGCGAGCGTTCGCCGTCGTACAACTCAAGGAGGGTGTCCGCCGTGGCGGACTCACTGTTGGTGACGAATTGAATGCGGGGCAGGCCGGGCGGTGGGGCTGCGGCCAGAATTCTCTGAATGACCTCCTCCGTCGGGCGGTAGTGCGACTGAGCACTAGTGAGCGCCCGCATGGCTGGATAATATTGGAAGCCAGGAATTCCTTTACCACTTACCGAGAGACCCTTCCAAGCCGCCTTAACGGGAGTCAAAATAGCCGCCGAGGCTTGAATGGTTCCGTAGGTGGCCGCCACGCCGGCCAGCACCAGCGCGCTGCCCATATCTCCGCCCCCCTGCGGGATTTTCAGAGGAGGGAGCTGAGCGGCCTTGAGTCCGCGGTGGAAGGCGTCGCGCGTGGCGTGGCCGCGGACAGGCGGCAACTGCACCCGGAATGTGGTATCATCGAAACGCCTTATGATCTGGATTCGGCCCAAAGGTGCCAGGTTCTCCGGTGGGGCGGTTGGTTCCCTCGAGGCAACTTGCATGAGCGACTTTGGCCTCGAAGGCATGGGCGCGCGGCAACCCGTGACACCGAGGGCGGCCATGGCCGGAAGTAAAGTGAGGAGGATAAAATGAATTTTCATTTTTAGCGGAGGGTTAATAAATCATTTTGAACAGGCCGAAAGTGAACCACCCCAGCAGCGCACCCGCCGGCAAATCCACGACGTAATGCTGTTTGGTGAACAGGCAGCTCAGCGCAATGAGCACCGGAAACGCGAACACCCACGGCCCGATGAAGGGCAGCAGGTGCAGGGCGGTCAGTGTCGCGACGGAGGTGTGCATGCTGGGAAAGCTGTTGGAACGGGCATCGAAACTTTGCACGAAGGCGAGCAAGCGTTCCGAGCGTCCGCGGCGCACCGGTCCCACGCGCCATTCGGCGGGAGTGGCCACGGGGAAGAACGTAAAGAACGCCATCTGAAAGCCGAGCAGCAGCATGAAGCTGATGGCGACGTAGAGAAACTGGCGCGGCGAGGAAAGGACCAGGTTGATATACACGATGACCGGGTAGTAGAGAAAACTGTAGATCCAAACCCAGCGCGGCCGGTAGGGGATGCGGTCGTCAATCGGCAGTCGCAATTCCCGCGGCGCGGTGACGTGGTTGCGCTGGCACCAGAAATAGAACTGGTAGATGCCCACGAT
>JAYTXL010000445.1:0-2850 GCA_043742955.1 Verrucomicrobiota bacterium
CGCGAATTTCTGGCGCGTCATTTTGCGCGTGAGGAAAAAGTCCTCGGGCTGTTTTCCGAGCCGCTTGACCATGTCTTTCTTGGCGGCATCGTATTCGTACCCAGGCGAAATCGTGTGGCCATCCACCTCGAGCGAGCTGAGAAACTCGAACATCTCCTCGAGTTCCTTCGCGTCGGTTTCCTTATAGACCGTGGTGTTCGTCGCGGTCTGATAGCCGATGATCTTCGCCATCTTGATCGCCTCGATGCATTCCTTGAAAACGCCTTCGCGCTCCACGATCAGGTCGTGCGTGTATTCCAGGCCGTCCACATGGACATTCCAATACATCCATTTGCTCGGCGTGATGGTGACTTTGGCGCGCGCCTTGTCGTCGGCCTGCCGGATCGTTTCGGCTTCTTTGTCGGTGATTAATTTCTCCGCGAGCAGCTTCGCAAGTTTGGGCTCCAGCTTGGGCGAGTAATGCGCCGCCAGATAGTCCCGCATTTTTTTCCGCATGAACATGCCGTTCGTGCAGATATAAATGACGCGGCCCTGTTCGTGCAAACCAGCCACGAGCTCTTCAATTTTGGGATAAATCAGCGGCTCGCCGCCGCAAATGCTCACCATCGGCGCTTCGCATTCCATGGCCGACCCGAGGCAATCCTCCAGGCTCATCATGTCCTTGAGGCTGGTGGAATATTCGCGAATACGGCCGCAGCCGGTGCACGTCAAATTACAGGTGTGCAACGGTTCCAGCTGCAGGACCATGGCGAATCTTGGGGTCTTCGCGAGCTTGTGCTTAATGATGTGCTTGGCGATCTTCGCCGTCAGCGCCAGGGGAAAACGCATAAAATTTAGTTTACTTGACCCAAGATGGGCTGGCTGGGTGCGAGGGCGGAAATTTCCACGGGCCGGGGATGGGCGGGCGTGGCCTGCATAAGTCCGGGCAGGAGGAACGTCGCCGGCGAAACGGTGTGCGAGGCATTGACCCCACTGCAACCGGTCGCCAGCCATCCTGTGGAAACTACCAGAGTTGCCAGCCGAAAGGATTTCCAATTAAATCGCATTTTGTCAGTATAGGTCGGGTCGATATGTTGGCAATAACTAATTGTGACGGTTTGGGAACGGGCTCCGGGCGGGTCCGGGGCAGCCCAGCCATGGGCCGTGGTTTCGCCCTCAACGTGTTGTTCCTGGCGTTTTTAGGCGTATTCCTGTGGGGGTCATGCGGGGGTGTTTTGGCCCAAACCAATGCCCCGGCAGGTTCGCCCACCCGCGGCACAGCCGATTTTGCGGATCGGGCCAGCCGGGCGTTTTTGGCCGCCCGTGATCGGTTGCAGCGGGAGCCAACCCAAGCCGAGGCGGCTTGGAAATTGGGTCGCGCGGCGTTCGATTGGGCGGAATTTGCCACCAACGACACGCAGCGGGCCGCCATTGCTGAGGTGGGGATTGCCGCTTGCCGCTCCTTGACGTCGCGGCTTCCTGAGCTCGCGCCCGGGCACTATTACCTGGCGTTGAATCTGGGTCAGTTGGCCCGCACCAAGTTTCTCGGGGCGCTGCCGATCGTGGATGAGATGGAAATTGAGCTTAAGCAGGCCATCGCGCTGGATTCCGCGCTGGATTATGCGGGTGCCGATCGCTCCCTGGGCCTGCTTTATTTTGACGCGCCGGGCTGGCCGACGAGTATCGGGAGCCGCACCAAGGCGCGGCTCCATCTGGAACGGGCGGTCGCTTTGAGCCCGGATTTTCCGGATAACCGGCTGAGTCTGCTGGAGGCCTACCTCAAATGGCGCGACCGGGAAGGCATTCAAAAGGAACGCGCCAAACTGGATGAACTGCTGCCCCGGGCGCGGAGCAAATGGGTGGGTGAACCCTGGGATGCGAGCTGGCCCGATTGGAACCAGCGCTGGCAAAAGATTCAGGAAAAAACGGGGGGTGCCAAGCCCGCAAAAAATAGCATTCATTCGCGGCGGCGGATGGGTTCGAGCGATTACGATTGAGTAGAGGATCAGCGTGCGGATCAGAAAGTTGTACGGCCCGATGCTTGGCGGCGGACGCGGTCACGGCGGTCGTGATTTGGTTTCACAGCCATCCCACAGGATTCGGCCCAAAATCGCGAATTTTGTGAGTTTTCATGGTTTTTATAGGAGCCAAAAAAAATGCGATGACAGAATATCGTGAAATGCCAATAAAACCACGCATTTCGCGGTCATTTCCTATGGGATGGCTGTGATTTGGTTTGAAAGTCCACCATTGTCGCGCCGCGAGACAATGAGTAGCCTCAACCGCACCAGAAACCAAAAAGTGAGCGACCAACATGGCCCGGCGAAACCATCCAAAACCGACCAACGACTCTGATTTGAACTTTGAAGTGCAGCTTTGGGCCGTCTCCAACTACAAGAATCTCGACAATCTCCGACGACTGCTGTTTCAGTGACGTCTGCCGACACCACCATGCCCACGCCCCTCACCAGCAACTACCCGCCACACGAGCCTCAAGCTCTTGTTCTGAAAGAGCAAGGCATCGAGGACGCCTTCATCGAAAAGCTCCGCAGTCTCAAATACACCTATCGCCCCGAGATTCGTGACCGCGCCGCGCTGGAGAAAAACTTCCGCGAGAAATTCGAGGCCCTCAATCGCGTCACGCTGACCGACGGCGAGTTCTCGCGTTTGTTGGAGGAAATCATCACGCCCGACGTCTTCACCGCCGCCCGCACCCTCCGCCAGATAAACAGTTTCGTCCGCGACGATGGCACGCCGCTCAACCACACCTTGGTCAACATCAAGGACTGGTGCAAAAACACCTTCGAGGTCATCAACCAGCTTCGGATCAACACCGACAACAGCCACCACCGCTACGACGCCATCATCCTC
>JAYTXL010000446.1:0-60535 GCA_043742955.1 Verrucomicrobiota bacterium
TGGCTGCCCCAGTCCGGCACCCACGTGTTCGTCGTTCCATGCCCCAACTCTCCCATCCCCGGCGCCGCCCGACTAGACGGGGTTAGTAACACGGATACAATCAAAGTGATGGCTCCACCCGTGGAAGCGGCGGCAAATGAAGCCTTGCTCCGCTTGCTCGCGGAGCGATTGAATTGTTCACGCGGGGCGGTGCAGCTCGTGCGTGGATCTACTTCGCGACACAAAACCATCCTGATTCAGGGCTTGTCCGTGGAAATCATTCTGGCGCGCCTGGCCAACGCTTCGTAGCCGCCCGGTCGCTGCCTCCTTCAGGCTGCGCCTGCGTTTGGGTCCCACGCCCCAGCCGCGCAACCTGCAGGTTGCGGATACAAGGGAATTGCATTCGCCGCATCTTCCCCATCCGATTGCTCGAGTTTCGTTGAAACCGGTGGAAACGAAATCAACCCGTGGCCAATTTTGGAAAAAACTTCTCCGCCGTCGCGCACGTGGCTGTGCCGAGTGCTTCCACCGTGCAGCCCTTCACCTGCGCGACCACGGCGCCGATCTCCATTACATAGGCCGGCTCGCAACGCTTTCCGCGATGGGGCATCGGTGCAAGATAGGGACAATCGGTCTCCAGCATCAATTGATCGAGGGGGGTGGCGGCTACCGTATCGCGCACGCTTTGGGCATTTTTGAAGCTTACGATTCCCGTAAAACTGACCAATGATCCGAGCGCCAAAACGCGCTGCATCGCTTCCGGAGAATCGACAAAGCAATGAAAGACGCCGCGTAACTGGCCGGCCCATGGTTGCATCTGCGCCAGCACGTCCTCCAGTGCGAAACGCTGGTGGATGACGCAGTTCAATTTAAAATGCGCCGCTACTTCCAGCTGCTGTTGAAAAACCATCGCCTGTTTCCGTTTGTAACGCTCGTCATCGGCCACAGTAAACTCTGGCTTTTCGCTCGGTAGATGATGGTAATCCAGCCCCGTCTCGCCAATGGCGACGACCTTGGGATGTCCGGCTAATCTCCGCAGCGCCGGCCGCAAATCCTCGGGCGCCTCGGATGCATTGCACGGATGCCAGCCGATGGCAGCGAAGACCGAGGGGAATCGCTCACTCAGGGCCACCGCCCGCTCGCTGCTGGCCAGATCCGTCCCGATGGAAATCAGCTTGGTCACCCCCGCCGCGTGTGCCCGTTCGATCACCTCCGGCAAGTCGATGGCGAAATCGGGATAATCCAAGTGCGCGTGTGTTTCGTAAAATATGGACATGCTGGATCGGCGATGGTCGTTGTCCGTTGCCGAAAACTTTTAAACCGTCGCTGGGACGTTGGCGAGTAAAAGCGTGCGCGTCATGCGGGTGCCGCCACACCCTGGTGTAAAATCCGGCACGAGTGGGACGCAATGCGCCCGAGCGGATGAACTTGCCAAGGTGGGGTGAACGAGGAACTATTGAGTCATCCCGCGATTCCGCCGCGTCCGAATGTTGTTTGGATGTGTCCCTGGGCCCAGAAACAGTGACGGATCGGGCGAAACTAAAATCGTTGAACTATGAACAACGCAAATTCCCGAAAACGGACCAAGACCACAACTCTGGGCGCGGACACCATTCAAAACACTCGCCGCCAATTTATCAAGGGCAGCGCCGTTCTGCTGGCGGGCGCTGTCGTCCAACCAACAGCCACCGGGGCGGCCGCCGGTGCCCGCCCCAAGTCCGTGATCCAGTTCGAAAATGAGAAACCGGGTGCCCGCGACTGGCAGTTGACGCGGGTGCGTCTCGACGCGGGCGGTTTTCGCTCCACCTGGATTGAAGGCTATTGTTCGCGCCAAAGTGTGCGCACCGGGGAAACGCTGGATATTATGGTGTCGGCCACCCCCGCGCGAAAGTTTCAGTTGGAGATATTCCGCCTGGGCTATTACGGCGGACGGGGAGCGCGGTTGATGACGGACCTGGGCGTGCTTCCGGCGCAGACCCAGCCGACGCCGAAGCCGGGCGAAAAGAACCTGCACGAATGCCGCTGGGAGCCCACCACCCAGCTCAAGATTCCTGCCGACTGGATCAGCGGCGTCTATGTGGGGCGCATGACGACAATCCCGGAAAGTGCGGCGGAGGCATATTGGCAGAGCTACGTGGTTTTCATTGTTCGCGACGAACGTCCAGCGGATATTCTTTTCCAATGCTCGGACAACACGTGGCAGGCCTATAACCGCTGGCCCAACAACTACTCGGTTTACACGCACCCCAAAGGCGGGCAGGGTCCATGGGCCGATGTGAGTTTTGATCGTCCCTACGGTCGCGAGGCGCAGTACACCGGTATCGTCAATGACCCGCTCACCGTTGGGGCGGGTGAGTTTCTGCCGTTTGAATTCCCTCTGGCTTACTGGCTGGAGGAGCACGGTTACGATGTCAGCTACTGCACCAACAGCGACCTGCTGACGCCGGAGCGCGGCCTCAAATGCAAGGCGTTCATCAGCGTCGGACATGACGAGTATTGGGATATCCGTCAGTTTCGCAGCGTGGAAAAAATGCGCGACGCTGGGGTGAACCTGCTCTTTCTTTCCGGCAATTCCGTCTGCTGGGTCACGCCGTTTCGGGCCAGTTCGGATGGACGGCCGAATCGCATCATGTTTCGCGGTGGACCCTACGGCGCCGATAATGTTTATGCCATCGACCGCCAGAAAGATCATGGCCCGTTTCCCGAGCATGGACCGGACGAAGGGTTGCTCATGGGGGCACGCAACGTGGAACCGGTCAACGGGGGGGGCGATTGGATTTGCACCCAGCCGGACAACTGGATTTTCACGGGCACCGGCATGAAAAAAGGCGACCGCATTCCCGGTCTCATTGGTTGGGAGTATCATGGTCAGCCGGCGAATATTCCCGGCCTGGAAGTGGTGGGGGCGGGCACGGCCTGGGTGGGCGGGGACCGGCCGCAGCAATGGACGGCCACGGTTTATCCGGGACCAAAAGGCAATTTTGTGTTCAATGCCGCGACCATTTTTTGGGCTCAGGGATTATCGCATCCGCCCGGCCACACGCTCCCCTGGTCGCACTGGAGCCGGCCCCACGGCCCAGATGAGCGGGTCCAGCGCATCACGCAGAATTTGTTGCGCCGGGCCCTCGGACAGAAGTTGTGACCCGGCCGCTGCGGTGTGGCAACTATGGGCTCCTGCCCGGAGCGGTCAAGCGCCGCGAAATGAGTTGTCGAACCTGCGGCATGGGACAGTGAGCCAGCAGTTTGAGGCCGCGCGCGTGGTCAGCGCCGACGGACGGCTCGAGGCCGTACCAAATCAGGAGTGGCAGATTGGCATCGCCCGCATCCTCCGGGTGCGCCAGCAGCGCTTCGGCCAAATCCCATCGCTCGCCCACGGGCATTCTTTGCAAGGCCGAGGCCAGCGCCAAGCGCACCATCGGAGAAGGGTCGGAGCTGGCGAGGCGCTCGTACTCGCGGATCAACCACGCGGGTGGCCGCTTGGATTCACAGCCTAATTCGATGGCCCAGCGGCGGAGGTTTTCACTGGGGTGACGCAGCAGATCTTTAAGCACGGGTTCATCCACGCCGCCGGTGACATGCAGTGCCCAGAGCGCGCGTAACTGGCGGGGCACATCCTTTTCGTGGCGCAACAGGGAGAGCAAGGCTGGGCGCGTTGATTTTTTCAAGCGTCCGTCGGCAGCGCGTTCTTGCAAGAGGCGGCGGGCGTGGCGCACATACCAGTCGTTCGCCTGGAGTTGCAACTGGACCAGTCTGGCATCGTCCAGCGCGGCCAGATTTAACGGGCCGGGAGGGCGCGACTTGCCGTAAACGATTTTGTAAATACGCCCACTGGTGCGATGGACCCCGTCGTTGTCGTGGCATTCGCCGAGGTCGTTCCAATCGCTGACAAACACCCCGCCGTCGGGGCCGTAATTGATTTTTATCCCACGAAACCAGTCATCATTGGCCAGTAAAAAATCATTGGTATGCCGCCCCACGTAACCGGAGCCGCGCCGTTCCAAACGGTCGTTATTGATCCGGTGGCCGTGGGTGTTGCACATGAAGATGCTGTTCCGGTAGCGCGCCGGCCAGTTGTCACCGAGATAAATCATGGCGCCGACATGCGAATGGCCGCCGCCCAGCCGGCCGTGTTCGCCCTGGCCGCCGCGCGACTCGACCCAACCGGCCCGCCAGTTCGCGCCCGCGAAATGAAGATGATCGGCGCAATAGCCCATTTCCTGGTAGGCGTACGGGGCGAACCCCACTCCGGCGGTGCGCTCATACACCGCACCCGGCACGAGATGCCAGAGATGGCCGTTGACGTTGTTCGAAAAGAACAGGTCGCCGACATCATTGTAGTCGAGTCCCCACGGGTTGACCGTGCCGCGGGCCACGACTTCGAAAATCTTTTTGCTGGGATGATAACGCCAGATCCCGGCATCCATCGGCGTGCGTTTGTTGGTGGGCGTGCCCGGCGCGCCGACGAAGGAAGGCGTGTGCATCCCGTGCCTTCCGTAGAGCCAGCCGTCCGGCCCCCAGGTCAGGCCATTGACCATGTTGTGCAGCGCGTTGGTGGTCCAGCCGTCGAGATGAACCACGGGGCGGCCATCCGGGACATCGTCGCCATTGGCGTCCGGAAAGAAAAGCAATTCGGGTGGTGACAGTGCCCAGACTCCGCCGGATCCATACGCGAGGCTCGTCAGCCGATGACCTTGATCGTAAAATACTTTACGCGTGTCGAACTGGCCGTCGTTATCCGTGTCGGTCAAGATGGTAATGCGATCGCTGTTCTCCTTTTTCCAATCAGGATAGGAAAAATTCTCGACCACCCAGAGGCGGCCCCGGTCGTCGAAATCGAAGTCGATGGGTTGCAGCACGTGAGGTTCACCGGCGAACAGGGAGACGTGAAAACCTTCCGGCACCGTGATGGCCTGGCGCGATTGCTCCGGTGTCAACGGATGGTCCGTCTGGTTTTGGGTGTTTACCACGCCAGGTGGCAGGCCGGTGTCGGTGGCGTTCGCTTGCAATCCGAGTTGGTTGCTGGCCACGGTGAGCGCTAGGGCAACGGCAAGACGGAGGTGCATGAATTTTAATCTCACGCCCCGAAGGCGAACGTCAATCGCTGATCGGGCGGGTACCGAGCTGGTCGGCTGCTACTGTTTAACTACTTTCACATCGCCGGTCTTCGCGTCGTATTCGATTTTCATGCCGGTCGGCGGGGCGGGAAGGGCCGGGATATACTTCAGGGTCACCAATTCGCCGAGGTCTTTGGGCAGCCGGCCTTCCTGCGCGCCAAAAAGCTGGACCGCACTGTTCAGCGCGGCGGTATCGATCACTTTATCTGCGAGCTTCTTGCTCTTGGCCAGCATGTTCAAATAGTCAGCGGGCGCGTTGAGCGGGTTCACACCCACAGTGGGTTGTGTCGGAGGAGGGGCGGGAGGGGCGGGTTTCTTGTCGTCGCACCCGACCAGGGCCAGGCCGGCAACCAAACCAAGTGAGAATTGCGTTTTCATGGACCGAAGCTAACCCAAAGGTTAAGAAATCCAAGACAATATCCGGGCGGCATTGCCTGGCGGGCAGCGGGTTGGGATTACTTCAAAATCGTATTCGCCAAGTCACGCGCGCGTTCGATCAATTCGCGATCCCGGACCAAATCGCCAAAGCGAAACGAAGGGAGGCCGCTTTGTTCCTGGCCAAGCAATTCCCCGGGTCCGCGCAATTGCAAATCCGCTTCCGCGATCCGAAATCCGTCGGTGGTCTCCGCCAAGGCCCGCAAGCGTTGCTTCGCTTCGTCGGTCTTCGCGGCGGCCACCAGGATGCAATACGAATCATGCGCCCCGCGCCCGATGCGCCCACGGAGTTGGTGCAATTGCGCGAGGCCAAACTGCTCTGCGTTCTCGATGATCATCACGGTGGCGTTGGCCCAGTCGACGCCGACCTCGATCACGGAGGTAGCCAGGAGCACCTGGATTTCGTGGGCGCGAAAGGCGGTCATGACGCGCTCCTTTTCCCCGGACTTCAAGCGGCCGTGCAACAAGCCGACGCGATAGGGCGTCAATTCCGTTTGCAGCTTTTCCAATTCTTGCGTCACCGCCTTGACGCCGGACTTCAAATCCGCCTCCTCGACGCGCGGATAGACCACGTAAGCCTGCCGGCCTTCCGCCAGTCGGTCGCGCAGGAACGCCCACACTTTGGGCAGCTTGTCCGAAGTGCGCACATAAGTTTGAATTCGGCCGCGACCCGCGGGCAGTTGGTCGATGGTGGAGATGTCCAGATCTCCGTAAAGCGTCAGTCCCAGCGTGCGTGGAATGGGCGTGGCAGTCATCACCAGCAAATGCGGATAGTGGCCTTTCCGCACGAGCTTTTCCCGCTGCGACACGCCAAACTTATGTTGCTCGTCGATGATGACCAGACCGAGATTCTCGGGGGTGAAGCCGGACTCAAGGAGGGCGTGCGTGCCGATGGTGAGGGTAGGGGGCGGTGGAGATGAGTTTGGGTTGAGAGTTGAGCGGGCGGGCACGATTCTCCCCTCGACCGTTAACTCGGGCTGACCTCCAACTTCCGTCCGGCGGCTGCCCGTGCGCAAGTCGACTGCGAGGCCGAGGGGTGTGAGCCACTGTTGGAAAAGGTGAAAATGTTGTTCGGCTAGAATTTCCGTCGGTGCCATGAGCGCAACCTGATAGCCGCTCTCCAGCGTCATCAACGCAGCACAGGCCGCCACCACGGTTTTTCCAGAACCGACGTCGCCCTGAAGCAAGCGCCGCATCGGTTGGGCACCGCCGAGATCCTGGCGGAGTTCGCGCAACACCCGCGTTTGTGCTGCGGTGAGCTGGAAACCGAGCTGGCGCAGAAAGGGTCGGATGAGGTGATTGTCGCCCGCACAGGGCAGGGGACGCGCATTGGCTTGCAACTTGCGGCGGCGGGTTTGAATTTGCCGCTGCAACTCGATGAACTCGTCCAGCGCCAGGCGTTGTCGGGCCAGTTCGACCTCGCTGAGCTCATCTGGAAAATGGAGCAGCTGAATCGCGCGGGCGCGGGTGGGTAAGCCCGTCAGGAGCGGGGCTGGGGGTAATTCAAGGCCCGGGGTTTTGAACTCCTCCAGCGTTCGCCAGATCAAGGCGCGCAGCCAGCGCTGGGGCAGGCCCTCGGTCAAGGGATAGACCGGCGCAATCCGGTTGAGATGGATGGAGGATTCATCGGTGGCGTGGATGACTTCGGTTTCGGGATGGTCGATGGTGCGCGGTTTCAACGAATTGGGCTTGCCGAACACAAACACCTCGTCACCCACGGAAAAATATTTCTCCATGAACGGCAGGTTCCACCAGCGGCAATGCAGCCGCGCCGTGCCGTCCTCGATAATGATTTCGAAAACCGACTTGTTTCCGCCGCGATAACGCTTGAGTCCCTGGGCGACGATCCGGCCCCGGGTGGTGGCGGGTTCGCCGAGCTTCAAGGCGGAGATGGCGAGAAAATGTCGTCGATCTTCGTAGCGCCGCGGCCGATGCAGCAGCAGGTCACCCACGGTGTGCAAGCGGAGCCGGGCGAGTTGGGTGGCACGCTCGGGCCCAATGCCGCGCCTGGCCGCCAGCGGTGCGTCCAGTAAGAGAGGAGACGGGTTCGCCATGGCGGAATTATAAAGCATGGGCGAAGAACAAGGAAGTCGAACCACTACGAATGGACACGAATGCGGTTGGTTTGGGGAATGGCTCGACCGTCCAGCCGCGCAGCCGCGCACGCAGTCCAAGACCTGAACATTACCCACATCGTTTCGAGATTTTTTGCGACGCGATTGGGCACCCCGTGCCGCCCCCCCGGTCCCGACGGAAGACTTCCCAGTCGCAACCTGGTACCGGGCCAGCCACCCGGGCGAGTCCGCCCACACCAACGTCCGCTTTCGAACCTTTGACAACCTTTTGTTGCATATGCAACAAAAGGTTGTCAAATATTCGGGGCAGTCGCGGTCCGCACGCTGCCGTGGGCGGTCGTTGGGCGAGTTGTTCCCCCAGGTTGACGGCTGGCTGGGGAATGTTAGTCAGAGGCCTTAGCCGAAACTCGAAGCAGGTGCGGCCAGGCCCACGCCCAGCGTCTGTTTTTTCACCCCGAAGTTGTCGGCAATGCCAGGTCCAAGACGCTACCGCGTGATTGGAGAGCCTCATGATTCCGCCAGGTTTTGGAGGGCCTTGGGGCACCGGCGCTTTTCGGGTAAACCGGGTCTCCGCAGCGGGAAGATCTCATTCCGCCACCCGTACCCCGTAACGCTGCGGATGCAACACCAATCGCGCTCGGTTGATTCGTGGTTTTCCCCGGGGAGTTTCGATCCCACATTGCCCCTTGAGTTTTCGGCGATGCATCGCATGCTTGAGGTCATGGCTGAAGAATCTGATTCACCGCTGGACCAGCTCTGGCAGGAGTATGGAGCTGTCTTTCGCGATTTCGATGACTTGACGCTGGCGCGTTGGATGGCGCAAACGCTGGGACAATTGCACGGTCGCGCCTGGCGGTTCTCTCACCCGCTGTTCGGCGCCTACCGGCTTGCAGCGCAACTGGCCCATGAGCGGCAGATCTGGCTGAAGCGGCTGGCCACGCCGCCGCGCGACTATTTGGAGGCTTCGTGCTGCCGCGCCCCGCTGTTGCCACTATTGACCCGGGACGTGCTGGAATCGGGATTGGTCTGCCAGCATTGCTCGGCCACGGCGGTGCCGTTCGATGAAATTGCGTCGGAGACGCAAACCGCGATCAAAAAGTGGGCCGACGAATACGCGCCGGTCCATGCGGTCGCGCACTGGGAGGATCGTCGCCGCAAAAGCGTGGGTAATTACGACCGGGCCTTTGAAGCGGCCGCGGTGAGTGCGGAAAAGCTGCTTTCCTTCGCGGGCACGCAGTTGGCGGGGAATTTGCTGGAGCATTACCCGGCGGTCGTATGGGAAGATCAGGATGAATGTCTCGAAGTCCGACCCGAAGACATTGAACTCTAGCCGCGCGTGAACCGAGAAGCTTCCCGGCGGCGGGCAGCCGGCCAACGGCCATGAAAACATTGTTCAAATGGGGTTTTCGCCTCCTGATTTTACTGGTCGTGCTGCTGGTCGCCACGGTGCTTCTGTTTGACCCGGTGGTTACCTCGCTCGCCGAAAGCCGGATCCGCCGCGCCACCGGCTTGAACGTGAAGATCGGTAAATTGGACATCGGCCTGCTCCACCCCCAATTGACACTGGAAAATTTCAAGCTCTACAATACCGCGGAATTCGGGGGTGCGCCGCTGATTGACCTGCCCGAACTCCATTTGGAATACGATCGGGACGCTCTGAGCGCCCGGAAGTTGCGCTTCAAGCTGGTACGGTTTAATCTGGCCGAGCTCAATCTCGTGAAGAGCCAGGCGGGACGCACGAACATCATGGAGTTATTCACCCGGCTGCAAACGGCGCCGCTCCGAAAAACCAATGGCCTGCTGATGGAATTCCAGGGGGTGGATACATTGAATCTGACATTGGGAAAGATCACGCAGACCGATTTAGGGCAAACGAGTCCGCCGCGAGAATTTGATTTTCGGGTGAAGAATCAGATTTTTACCGGACTCAACACCGAACAGGATGTACAGAACAAACTGCTCCCGGTCTTCGTCCGCGCCGGGATTGCCCTCCTGACGGATGGATTGTTCAAACCGCCGAAGGTGCCACTTAAACCAACCGCCGGGAATGGTCCGCGCACTGGTGGAAAAACTTTGGAAGGGGCCGATGCCCCGCTCAAAAAATAGCGCGGCTTAACCGGAACCAGGCAGTCAAAACGGAAGGGAACAAACGCCGAGATGCAAAGAACGCGGAGCGGCGCCGAATTATTATTCGCCACCGGGTGCACTGAAAAGGGTGCACACGAGATCAGCCTTCAGTCGGCGATCCTCGGCGCTCTCCGCGCCTCTGCGTCGGTCGGGTTCGGTTGCATAGGCCTGGATTCGGTTCAAATCTTGACCTTGAATTCCTCACCTGTCTTGAGGGATAGCGCGAAACCGGCCATCAGTTCGGGAATTTTCTCCAGATCCTTCAAGCTCACCAGTTCCACCGGCGAATGCATGTAACGGTTCGGCAGGCTAATCAGGGCGCTGGGAATGCCGCCCCGCGTCCAGAATATCACGTCGGTGTCCGTGCCGCTGGAGGATGACATCGCTTCGTGCTGCAACTGGATTTTCTTGGCCTTGGCGACGCTTTCGATCCGTTCCACCACCATGGGATGATTGCAGCCGCCGTGCGTGATGGTCGGCCCCTTGCCGATCTGCACGTCGCCGTGCTGCGCCTGGCTGACCGTGGGATAATCGGTGGCGTGGGTCACATCCACCACGAGCGCCACGTCCGGCTTGAGCGAATACGCGATCTGCCGGGCGCCCAAAAGGCCGACTTCCTCCATGATGTTGGAGACCGCGCAAATCTCCGCTTTGAGTTTGCCCTGGTGCGCGCCTAACAACCGCAGCGCCTCCGCCACCGCAAACGTCCCAATGCGGTTGTCAAAGGCCCGGGCAATCGCCAGGTCGCCGCGCAGCAATTCAAACTCATCCACCAGCGTAATCGGATCACCGATGCGCACCAGCCTCTCGGCCTTTTTCCGACTGCCGACCCCGATGTCGATGAACAGGTCTTCAATCTTGGGGATCTTGCGTTCGCCATCGGATTTGGTCAGGTGTGGCGCGACATTGCCGACGACACCCTTCACCGGGCCAGACTTGGTGTGGATGTTCACCCGCTGCGCCTTGGTGATCGCGGCATCGACGCCGCCGAGCTTGCGGACGTAAATGAAGCCATTCTTGTCGATGAAATTCACGGTCATGGCGATTTCGTCCGCATGGGCGGCGAGCATCAGGCGCGGGGAACCACCCTTGTTCAGCACGGCGACCGCGTTGCCGTAGGCGTCGGAAAAAGTTTCCTCGGCGAACGGGCTGACATAATCCAGCCACACGCGCTGGCCGCGGGCTTCGTGTCCGGAAGGGCTGGGGGTGTTGACCAGTTTTTGAAGAAAGTGCAGTGATTCATCGCGCATGGGATAAGTATGGCAGTCACTCCGTGGGAGGCAAGCGGGAGATTCATGCGAAAGCTTCTGCTTGCCGCCTTCCGCCTCAAACCTCTAGCCTCCGGTCTGAACATGCGCTCTGAGTTGTTAAAAAATGTCAGCCGAATCGTGGTGAAGCTGGGCACCGGTGTCCTAACCGACAGCCGCAAGCAGTTGGACCCGGCCCAGGTGGAGCAACTGGTGGTGCAGGTCGCCGAGCAACGAAAGGCGGGGAAGGAGATCGTGATCGTCACCTCCGGTGCCGTCGGCGCGGGGATGGGGGCGCTCGGTTTTGAAAAGCGACCGGGCGAACTGGCGGAATTGCAAGCGTGCGCCGCTATTGGCCAATCACGACTGATGGCGATTTACGAGCGACTGTTTGCAAAGTTTGAGCTGCAGGTGGCCCAGGTGTTGCTCACCCACGAGGACTTGGAGCATCATGAACGACATCTCAATGCCCGCAACACGCTCGTATCGCTGCTGAACCACGGGGTCATCCCCATCATCAATGAGAACGACGCCGTGTCGTTCACCGAGCTGAAGTTCGGCGACAACGACAAACTCTCGGCCCTCGTGGCTTCGCTGCTGCCGGCGGATCTGCTGGTCATTCTAACGACGGTGGATGGCGTGATTGAGAATTTTGGCAAGGATGATCCGCGCACCATTCCCACCATTGAGCGCGTGGACGAGACGGTGGAGAAAATTTCCGGCGGCACGACGAGCGCCACCGCGGTGGGCGGCATGGCCTCGAAGATCCAGGCCGCCAAGATTGTGATGCGTTCCGGCATCCCGCTGGTCATTGCCTCGGGCAAGAAGAAGTCCGTGCTGGCCCGTGTTCTGGCGGGAAGCGAAGAGGGGACGATCTTCGTTCCGCAGCCGAACAAACTGGCGGGTCGCAAGCGCTGGATCGCATTTTTCCACCATCCCAAAGGCGCGCTATTCGTGGACAACGGTGCGAAGCAAGCGCTGCGTGAAGCCGGTAAAAGCCTCTTGCCGCCGGGCGTCGCGCGGTGCGAGGGGGAATTTTTGGCCGACGATGTCGTGCGGCTCTGCGACTTGGATGGCACCGAATTTGCCCGTGGCATTGCGAAGTTCAGCGCCGACGAAATCCGGGCTCGGAAGCTCGTCCGGGTTGAACTTGTGCATCGGGATGACCTAGTGATTTTATGAATTCACAAACCCTCAACCTTCAATTTTGCTACGCCCAAGGCGGGAGCATGCGGGGGGCGAGGCTGGCTTCGATTGAAGTTCAGGCGTTGAGTGGTGGATGTTAAAGTGCCCGCAATGAAAACGAACTCGGCCCTCCAGGATTTGCTCACCATCATGGCGCAGCTTCGTTCCCCGGCGGGTTGCCCGTGGGACCGCGAACAAACGCATCGGACCCTGCGTTTCCACGCGGTGGAGGAGGTCTATGAGTTGATGGACGCAATCGAGGCGGGGGACGACCATGAGCTGCGGGAGGAATTGGGCGATCTGTTATTGCAGGTCGTTTTCCATTGCCAACTCGCCCAGGAGCGCGGCGCCTTCGATTTCGGGCAGGTCGCCCGGCAGATTGCGGACAAACTGGTTCGCCGCCACCCGCATGTCTTCGGCGATGTGAAAGTGAAAGACGTGGCCGAAGTCTGGGCGAATTGGGAGCAAATCAAGAAGGCCGAAAAGCACGGCACCCGGCAGGCGCGGCCTTCGGTTCTCGATGGCATCCCGAAACATTTACCGGCGTTGCTGCGCGCGGAGAAGCTGGTAAGGAAGGCGCGTAAAGGAAAACTGCTGGCCGACGGCAAAGCCGGGTCGCGTCGGACTAAACCGTCGGTGGCGGGGCAACTATTTGAGCTGACGGAGTACGCGCAGGGCCGTGGGTGGTCGGCGGAGGAATTATTGCGCGCCGAGACTCGGAAAAGGGAGGTTGCCTGGCGGCGATTGGAAAAATCACAAGCGCCTCGACAAACCTCCCCAATTCGTTAGCTTTGCCGCACACAACTATGACTGATCCCCGTTACCTCAAGCTGGCCCGACTGTTGGTTGAATATTCCACCGCCATGAAAAAGGGCGAGCATATCCTGCTCGACATGATTGATGTGCCGGATGACTTTTCCGTCGAATTGATCCGCGCCGTGCGCGCGGCGGGAGCCACGCCGTTGATCGAGGTCCGGCACACCCGCGTCACGCGCGAAATGCTCCGGGGAACGAATGAGGAGCAGGCCCGGATGATTCGGGACGTCGAGATGTACCGGATGAAAAAAGTCCAGGCCTACATCGCCATCCGCGGCAGCCATAACGCCAGCGAAACCGCCGATGTGGCCAGCGACCGGATGGCGCTGCACGCGCGCACCCTGCGGCCGGTCCTGGATTATCGGGTCAATAAAACCCGCTGGTGCGTGCTACGCTGGCCGACGCCGAGCATGGCCCAGGCGGCCGGCATGAGCACCGAGGCATTTGAGGATTTTTATTTTGCTGTCTGCACGATGGACTATCGCAAGATGGCCCGGGCCATGGTGCCGCTGGAAAACCGGATGCAAAAGGCCGACCGGGTCCAGATCAAAGCGCCGGGCACGGACCTGACCTTTAGCATCAAAGGCATTGGCGCCCGGGCCTGCAACGGTCTGCGCAATATTCCGGACGGCGAGGTCTTTTCCTGCCCGGTCAAGGACTCGGTCAACGGTCATATTCAATTCAACGCCCCGACCATTTATTCCGGCACCCGGTTTGAAAATATCCGGCTGGAATTTGCGGCGGGGAAAGTGGTGAAAGCCACCGGGAGCGACACCCGCCGGTTGAATGAAATTTTAGATACGGATGCCGGGGCACGGTTCATCGGCGAATTTGCCATTGGGTTTAATCCGTACATTCAAACCCCGATGTGCGACATCCTGTTTGATGAGAAAATCGCCGGCTCTTTCCACTTCACCCCGGGGCAGGCGTATGAGGTGTGCGACAATGGCAATCGCTCGGCGGTCCATTGGGACATGGTGCAGATCCAGCGGCCCGATTGGGGCGGGGGAGAAATCCGGTTTGACGGCGAACTGATCCGCCAGGATGGCATGTTTGTGCCGAAAGACCTGAAGCCTTTGAATCCAGCGCGACTAAAATAGCAGCGCCTCCGCAGCGCGAGCAAGCCGCCGGGATTCCGGCCCAAGGTCCGGCCCGCCATCCGGGCGGGCAAAAAAACTCCGGCGGCTAACTTTCCTTGACGATATTCAGAAACTGTTTCATGGCCGGAGACAGCACTTTGTTCTTTTTGTAGATCGCGGCCAGTGGCCGGTAGAATTCGCTGTCCTCCAACTGCACTTGCGCCAGCGTTTGCTTGGAGATTTCCTGGGCGACGGTGCCCAGCGGCACGATGGAAATGCCGGCGTCAATTTCGACCGCCCGTTTGACGGTTTCCACGTTGTCGAACTCCATCACATGCAGCACTTCGATGTTGCGGTCCTTCAAAATCTTGTCGATGGCCTTGCGCGTGGGGATGTCGGGTTCAAAGCCGATGAATTTCTGGCCGGCGAGGGCGCTGAGTTTGATGCTTTTGGATTTCGCCAGCGGGTGTTGTGGATGGCAGATGAGCACCAGCTTGTCCTTGCGCAAGGCCACCACTTCGAGGCGCGGGTCCTTGTTCGGATACGCCACCAGCCCCATGTCCACCACATTGCTCAACACGTCATCATACACCTGGTTGGACCGGCGGTATTCCACGTGCACATTCACGGTGGGGTAGGTCTTCATGAACCGCTTGATGTAGGGCGGCAGGTCATGCAGACCAATGCTGTAAATGGTGGAGACGCGGATGGTTCCCGAGATGATGTCCTTGATTTCCTGAATCTTGCTGTGCAGCAGGTCGTACGTCTGAATGATCTGTTTGCTGTATTCGTACAGCACCTGGCCTTCGCGGGTCAGGCGGAACTTCTTCTTGCTGCGCTCGATCAGCATCGATTTAAACTGGCGCTCCAGCGAACTGATCTGCTGGCTGACGGCGGACTGGGTGACGCCGTTGATCTGGGCGGCCTTGGTGAAACTCTCGGTTTCCGCGAGGTCACAATACACTTTTAGGCTTTCGATTTGCATGAAAAAAATTAAACACTGAAAACCGCAATCACGTCAACTAATGTCGGTCTGCCTCAGGCCAGCGTCTGTTTGACCTTCTTAAGCAATTCCTGGCTGGTGAACGGCTTTTGCAGGTAGCCTTCATCCCCCTTGTCTTTGCCGGAACGCACAAATCCGCTCGAGCAAAGGATGCGCAGGCCAGGCGCGAGAACCTTCAGGTGGTCGATCAGTTCGCGGCCGCTCATGTTGGGCATCACCTGGTCGGTGATCACCAGGTCGATGGACTGCTTTTTCTGGGTGATGATTTCCAGGGCTTGGTGGCCGCTGCTGGCGGTCAACACCTGATAGCCGTAGGCGGAAAGGATCATCTGCCCCATCCTCAGCAGCATCTCCTCGTCGTCCACCATGAGGATGGTCTGATGCCCGCGGAGTTCCTCCTTGGTGAAACAACTGTCCTTGACCACACTCCCTGCGGCAGGCAGATAGACCCGAATAATCGTGCCCTGACGCAGTTCGCTGGTGACCTCCAGCGTGCCGCCGTGATTGGTGACAATGCCGTACACCCAGGTCAAACCCAGGCCGCGGTGGCCGGTCTTGCTCGTGAAAAACGGATCGAAGATCCGGGGCAAAAGCACCGCGTCGATCCCGCAGCCATTATCCACGACTTCCAGGCAAACATAGCGTCCTGCGGTCAATGGCACGCCGGTGGGCCGGGACTTTTCGTCCATACTCAGGTTGCGGGATCGAACAATGATGCGGCCAGCCCCGCCCACCGCTTCCGCCGCATTTTCCAGAAGTTTGATCATCGCCTGATGCAGCTTGGCTTCATCAAAATGCGCCGCCAACAAATTGCCTTCCAGTTGTAGTTCCCACGTGATTCCAGCGAGGGTGGTGGGTTGGTAAACTGCCAGCGTGCGGCGGATCAATTCGTTGAGATTTCCCGGCGCCAGGACGCGCGTCTCCTTTTCCTGCTGGCTAAAGGTGGCCAGGTCATGGGCGATTTCGGCCGCTTTCCCCGCCGCCTTTTCCACCTCAATGAGCGAACTGCGCCAGGGATGCTCCGGTTCCATGGAACTGAGCAAAAGGGAGGTGTGTCCCAGAATGCCGGTGAGGGCGTTGTTGAAATCCAAAGCCATGGTCCGGGCCAGTTGCAGGGCGCAGTCCAGCTTTTGCTTGTGGGCCAGCGCGGTGTCGGCGTGCTCCGATTTTGCCGCCACCGCCAGGGTGGCGGCCGCGGCAAACATCTGGAAGAGATAATATTTCTGCCCGCCCAGGTTCACCGGCGCAATGTAAGTGGAAAAAATCGAGGTGGAACCCCCTTTAACGCAGTATTTCAGCCGGTGCATCCGCGCCGTGGACGATTCCATCCGCCCGAGGAAAAATTCCGATTTCGCCTCGTTGTCCGTCGACCAAATGGCGCTGAGGTGCGTGAAATTCTCCTCCATGGTGGTTCCGAACATGGCCCGGGAGGCCTGATTTGCGCGGCGAACGACCCCGGAGCCGTCGATTAAAATTGCGGGCCAGGCGGCGTTTTCCAGTGCAAAAATGAGCTCGTCTTTCATTCGTATCTGCTCGAATTGATGTCGGATATTTGTCCTCTTGCTCCGCCAATGCGCAATCTAAATGTGGGGAACTTGCGTCAACACCTTCCGCAGTCAGCCCGGCCGCGCCCACCGCAAACTACGAATGGTGGGCGACGGCGCTTTCCCTTGCCGCCCGCGCGGCGGATCTCCGGCGCGCTTTAGTGTAGAGCGGGATCCGGTTGGGCTTGGTCATAAAGTCCTAAAAAACGCAACAGCAACCGGGTTGCTTGCGCTCCTACCCGCCGCGACTGCCGCAGGATTTCGTCGTGGCTTAGCTTCCCCTGCTGCCGGCCTGCCGCCCGATTCGTGATGCAGGAAATCGCCGCGACGCGCAGGCCGTATTGGCGCGCGACCATCGCTTCTGGAACGGTGCTCATCCCCACGGCATCCGCACCGAGCCGGGCGAAGGCGCGAATTTCCGCCGGCGTTTCATAGCTCGGCCCGGAAACCGCCAGGTAAACCCCCCGATGCAATTTTACTTTCGCCGCCCTGGCCGCTCGGTTCAGCAGCGTGCCGAGGGCTTGGTCATACGTATCCGACATATCAACGAATGCTTCACCGCCGGGCGGCGCGCCGCCGCGCAGGGGATTGGCGCCCATGAAGTTGATATGGTCGGTCAACCGCATGAATTCACCGGGTTGGTAGCGCCGGTTGATCCCGCCGGCCGCGTTGGTGAGGAGCAGATCGCGCACCCCAATTTCCGCCAGCACGCGCACCGGAAACGTCACCTGCGCCAGGGAATGGCCTTCATAATAATGCGCCCGCCCGCACAGGAGCGCCACCGGCGTTTCCCCCAGATGGCCCACTAGGAACCGGCCTTCGTGTCCGGCCACGTTCACAGGGGGGAAGCCTGGCAGACGGTCATAGGGCAGCTCCGCTGCCACGCGCACCTGGTCCACCACGTGCTGGAAGCCGCTGCCCAGAACAATCGCGAGCTGGGGGCGCAGGCGCGTAAGCTTTTTGATTTTGGCGGTCGCGGTTTCCATCGGCGCATTAAGCCACAGAGTGCACTCGAATGAAACCTTGATTCTTCTCAACGCCAAGGTGCCAGGATTTCCAACCGAAGAGGAACTCCACCCGCTTCTGTGAATGTTGTTGAATTCAAATGGCGAGACCATAGTATGCGTGCTGTTCCGTCGCCCTGACGGGACGCAATGGCTCGGGGCGTAGCGTAGCTTGGTAGCGCGTCTGAATGGGGTTCAGAAGGTCGTGAGTTCAAATCTCACCGCCCCGACCATTTTAATAAAAACTTCCACTTGCTGGCCTTCAGGATCGGCTGGGAAGTTGTCCACTGCCCAAGCAAGCCAGGCAGCTCGTGCTTTCCCCGCTGCTCGGCAATCAGAATCGAAGTCGAAGTGTCGAGGATCAGTCCCATTTGGACTTTGGTGCCGGCGGGCTCGCGTGGTCACGCTCCAGGTCATGGGCGAAGGCGCTGGCTACTTCTGGGTCCCGCCGCTCCAATTCTACCGGCACGGTGTTCATGGATATGCCCAGCCGCGCTGGGTCCGTCGATCCTTTTTCCAACCGCAGATGGACGCAGATAAACGCAGATGAAAACAGCCGACGGAGCAGCAGAAATTGCCTCACCCTTCGGTGAATATTTACGGGCCCCACTTGCCGCTATCCCATCTGCGCGTTTCGCTTCGGTTTCGACTGCATGGTTGGCTAAGAATTGAGCGCCAACGCCGCTTGGATGGTCCTGCCCGGCAGGAACAGTTCAAGTTCATTGGACGGGAGGGAAACAAAACCGAATTGCTCGTAGTAACATTTGGCTTCAACGTCTTTCGCATCCACGAACAAGCCAATCCCGCCCGCCCTGTTGAAAATCTCGATTAAATACCCCAGGGCCGCCACCAGCAATAACTTCCCCATCCCCTGACGTTGATATGGCTTGGCGACGGCCAACCGGCCCAGCCTCATCCCGAAAACATCACGCGGCAACTTTTTCGCTTCTGGGGGCGAAAGCGACTCCGACTTTATCTGCCAAAGATTGAGGGAAAAAAAGCCAAGAATGAGCTTCGGTTCGGTGGCGTCTTCCTCAACCAGTACGAAAGTCCGGGAGATTCCCCGCGCTGCGTGTTGCCACGCTGTTTGCTTGAGAAACACGTTGAGCGGTTCACTCCCGCAGTCGAATCCGTCCCGGTCGTGCGACTTTGCCAGTAGTTCGATTTTACGCACGCACCGTGCCTTTGAACGCTTTTACCGCGTCCTTCAGCCGCTGGTTGGGCCTGGGCGGATGGTCGAGCAAGGCCAGAACCTTCCGCGCGTCCTTTTGGGAAAGACGGATGACGGATTCGCGTTCGATCACGCGCTGCGCCTCCTGATACGCCGTTTGCACGACGAACTGGTTGACCGTCGCGCCCAAAAGCTCCGCCGCCTGGGCCAGCGTCACGCGCACTTTGTCCGAAACGCGGGCCGTAATCCGCTTGCGCGGCACTTCCATTACATGTGCCATGACGAGACGGTGCCACTTTGCCACCGGACGGTCAAGGGTGTTCCTTGGCGGGTAGGGGCTGGGCTGGCCTCGGTGGAATGGACCGTTCTTCAGGCTGGCTCTCAGCGCCAAAGGCGCACCCCATACCAGCCTGGGGCGATTGACCGGGCCTACAGCCCTCGATCCCGGTTTGTTTTCCACCTGGGGCGACGCTCCCGCGTCTCCCCAGGCTGTTATGGGACGCGCCTTTGGCGCTGCTCGATCCACCGAAAACTTCTTGGTTGAACTTCGGCTTTTCGGATATTTTGTTTCTTTTTTTTGCAAGTACCGCCAACTCGTTCGTGTAGTGGGTAGAATGAACAATTGGCCCGATTTGGACTTTGACAAACACCCTGATTTTAGGGTGAAATCACCATTAGATGAATTTCTTTGCTGGCTCCAGAACTGGGGCGCTGCTTCGCCGGTAGGGACTGGATTCCAAGGAACTATGTTTTTATCCAAATTTCCGCAGGTAGAGCCACCCGCCAGAACTGCGGAGCAGAAGCCGGCTGTGGGCGGTTCTCGATGGATATTGGTAGTCGCGTTGGTGTTTTTCCAAGCCGTTCCCCTAGCTCGGGCCCAAGCGCCAGCTATTTCGGCTCAACCCGGAGGTGAGCGGGGCGGCGCAACTAGGGGTGAGCGAGCCAGTGCGCTTCACGGCGAAGCCGGTGTTCCAAGGCGGCCGCTTGGACCTGTTGCTGGTGGGCCCCGGCGCATGTGGCACCCTTGACGCAACCGTTCTACATCGACGCCACGACGAACCTCATTCAATGGCAGACGATCCAAACCATCCTGAGCCCCAACGGCGTCGGGGTGTTCAGTGACCCCGACGCCAGTTTATATCCCCGCCGCTTTTACCGGGGCCGAATCACGCCGTAAATTTTCGTGCCTGTTACCAAAGAGCATCAACGATTGCAGGAACCGGTTCAGCACCACATCACGCCGTGGCGCCGGTGGGGGCCGTATGTGGCCGAACGGGCATGGGCGACAGTCCGTGAGGATTACAGCGCGGACGGCGACGCCTGGGGTTTTCTCCCACATGATCTGGCGCGTTCCAAAGCCTACCGTTGGGGTGAGGATGGGTTGGCCGGGATTTGTGATCGCTACCAGATCCTGGTTTTTGCCCTCGCGTTTTGGAATGGCCGCGACCCAATTTTGAAGGAGCGGTTGTTCGGACTTACCCCTACCGAAGGCAATCACGGCGAGGATGTGAAGGAGTATTACTTCTACCTCGACTCCACGCCCACCCACTCCTATATGAAGTGGCTTTACAAATACCCCCAGGCGGAATTTCCCTACGCCCGGCTCATCGCGGAGAATCGCCGGCGGTCCAGCACGGATCCGGAATACGAACTGCTCGACACGGGGGTCTTTGACGAGGACCGCTATTTCGATGTCGTGGTCGAATATGCGAAGGCGTCGCCGGAGGATATCTGCATCCGGATGGAAATTTTTAATCGCGGGCCCGACCCGGCGCCGATTCATATTCTGCCACAGCTCTGGTTTCGCAATCGCTGGGCGTGGAGCAGCACGCCACGGCCCGAGCCGCGCATCGAACTCGGGCCGCGCAAGAAAAATGTCATTACCCTACAAGCGGACGATTCGGGATGCCACCGGATAAAACAACTGCCCTTTGAATACCAGCTGGGCCTTCGCCGCCTGTACGGTGAAGCCGGGGCGCAACCGCTATTCACGAATAATGAAACCAATGCCGAACGCGTTTTTGGTCCGGGTACGCCCAGCCGCAGCCCGTTTGTCAAAGACGCGTTTCATCGGCACATCATCCAAGGTGAAAATTGTGTCAATCCGGAGAATTGTGGCACGAAAGCCGGCCTGCATTACGCGGCGAAGATGGTGCCCGCCGGGGGCTCGATCGTTCTGCGGTTCCGGTTGACGGACGAGGCGCTGGCCCGGCCGCTGGCGGAGGTGGAGGACGTGATAGCGATCCGGCGCACGGAGGCGGATGAGTTTTATGAGTCGGTGCATCCGCCCAAGGCGACGGAGGACGAGCGGCGCATCCAACGGCAGGCGCTCGCCGGACTGCTGTGGAGCAAGCAGATTTATCTGTTTGACGTGGGGGACTGGCTGAACGGCGACAATCCCGACCAGCCGCCGCCGGCGTCGCGCAAGACGGTTCGTAACCAGCATTGGCAGCATCTGAATTCCAAGCGCATCCTGATGATGCCGGACAAGTGGGAATACCCTTGGTTCGCCGCGTGGGATCTGGCGTTTCATGCCGTGCCGCTCGCGCTGGTGGACGCGGAGTTCGCCAAGCAGCAGCTTTGGCTGCTTTTGTTCGAGCAATTTCAACATCCCAATGGTCAGATTCCCGCTTACGAATGGGAATTCTCGGACATGAATCCCCCGGTGCATGCCTGGGCGGTCTGGCGGGTTTACAATATGGATCGCATTCGCGCCGGAAAAGCCGACCGGGCCTTTCTTGAAAAATGCTTTCACAAATTGCTCCTCAATTTCACCTGGTGGGTCAACAAGGTGGACAGCGACGGTAATAATGTTTTTGAAGGCGGATTCCTCGGGTTGGACAACATCACCGTGGTGGATCGCAGCGAGAAGATGCCCGATGGATCCATTCTCCAGCAATCCGACGGCAGCGGCTGGATGGGGATGTTTTGCCTGAACATGATGCGGATCGCGCTCGAGCTGGCGAAGGAGAACAAGGTTTACGAGGGCCTGGCGACGAAGTTTTTCGAGCACTACGTCTATGTCGGCGCGGCGATGAAGCACATGGGCAAGCGCGGTTACGAAATGTGGGATCAGGAGGATGGATTTTTTTACGACGTGCTCGGCCATGCGGATGGGTCTTATGACAAGTTTCGCGTCCGTTCATTGGTGGGGTTGATTCCGCTGTTTGCCATCGAGCGGCTCGAGGAAAAGTGGTTGGAGCCGTTTCCGGAATTTCGCGCCAACATGCATTGGTTTTTGAAAAACCGGACGGACCTCGTCGAGCAATGCGTGACCACGCTCCACGAGAACGGCGACACCGTGCATGTGCTGGCGGTCATGAACCCGGCGCAGATGCAGCGCCTGCTGCGCGTCGTCTGGAACCCAAACGAGTTTCGGTCACCGTATGGGCTCCGCAGCCTCTCCAAGTATCACGAACAACATCCATTCGCGTTCGGCAACCGCAGCATCGGCTACGAGCCGGGAGAATCCATTGCCCAGCTCAAGGGCGGCAACTCCAACTGGCGCGGGCCGATCTGGTTTCCGACCACATTCATGATGATTGAATCACTGCGCAAGCTGCGCAAGGCGTACGGCGGAAAGTTCACCATTCCCGGTTGCGCCGATGAAGCGGCGCTCAATCTTGATGAGATGGCAGGCGGCTTTGCCGAGCGGCTGATCCGCCTCTTCAAGCGGAATGCCGAGCAACGCCGCCCGGTGCATGGCCGCTCGAAGAAATTTCAGGAAGACCCGCACTGGCGCGATCTGCTGTTGTTTTACGAATACTACCATGGGGACACCGGCGAAGGGTTGGGGGCATCCCACCAAACCGGCTGGACCGCGCTGGTGGCCTCCCTGATCGACGAGTGGCGGCGGGATTGAACCACCGGGGCGGTTTGCAATCGGCGGTTTGCAATCGGCTTGCCCTGTCAGGGCCGGTTCCTATAATGGCTGAATGTTGGATATCAAATGGATTCGGGAACAGCCGGATTGGGCGCGGCAGCGCCTCGCCACGCGCGGGGCAGGGGATGAGTCCAGGATTGCCGAATTGCTTGCCCGCGATGAGCAGCGCCGCCTGCTGCTCGCGGAAGCCGAGACACTGAAGGCGCAACGCAATCGCGTCTCGAAGGAAATCGGCGCGTTGATGGGGCAAAAAAAGATCACCGAAGCCGAGGTCAAGAAGCTGGAAATGCGCGGGATCGGGGAACAAATAGCGGCGCTCGACCAGCAGGAAAAAGCGGTGGAAGCGGTGCGCGACGGATTGTTGCTGAGCCTGCCCAATCTTCCGCACGAAAAAGTAGTGATCGGCCGGAGCGCGGAAGACAATCCAGTGGTGCGCGTTTCGGCGGTGCCCAAAAGGGAATTTGATTTCAAGCCCCAGGCGCACACGCAGATCTGCGAAAAACTGGGGCTGGTTGATTTCGCGCGTGGCACCAAGCTTTCGGGCAGCGGTTTTCTGCTCTACACGAATTGGGGCGCGAAGCTGGAGCGGGCCTTGATACAATTTCTGCTCGACCTGCACACGGTTGAACACGGTTACACCGAGGTGTCGCCGCCCTACGTCGTGAACGCCGATTGCATGACCGGTGTTGGCCAATTTCCAAAGTTCCGCGACCAAGCCTACGCGGTGCAGGCCGGTGAGGATGTCACGACCATGGGCAAACTCTACCTGGTGCCGACGGCGGAAGCGCCCGTGGCGAACATCCATCGCGAGGAGATTTTGAAGGAGAGCCAGTTGCCGATAAAATATTGCGCCTACAGCCCTTGTTTTCGCGCGGAAGCGGGCGCGGCCGGGGTCGGCACGCGCGGCATGATCCGGGTGCACCAGTTTGACAAGGTGGAGTTGATCAAGATCGTCAAGCCCGAGCACGGCTACGCGGAATTGGAGCAATTGGTGTTGAACGCCGAAGAGGTTCTGAAACGGCTCGGGCTGCATTATCGAGTGATCCAGTTGTGCACGGGTGACATGGGGTTTGCCAGCGCGATGACGTATGACATCGAGGTGTGGGCACCGGGGCAGGGGGCCTATCTCGAGGTTTCAAGTTGCTCGAACTGCGAAGATTTTCAGTCGCGGAGAATGCAGCTTCGGTACAAGACCGAGGCGGGTGAAAACAGATTCCCACACTTGCTCAACGGCAGCGGGACGGCGCTGGCGCGCCTGTTCGTGGCCCTCATTGAAACGTGGCAGGAGGCGGACGGCAGTATTTCGATCCCGCTGCCGCTGCAGTCGTATTTAAAAACGGCTCGGATCAAGGCGTGCCCGTGACGGAGCGATCCGGGATCAAACCATGAGAATTCTGCTGGCCAGCAGTGAGGTGCATCCCTACTCGAAGACAGGCGGACTGGCCGACATGGTCGGGGCGCTGGCCAAGTCCCTGGCGGAGGCCGGACATCAGGTCGGGGTAGTCACGCCGCTCTATCACGGGGTTCAGGAGCGTTTTCCCCATATCGAACCGATGGACTACCGCCTGTCGGTTCCGCTGGGTCCGGAACTAGTCCAGGCCCGGGTGCGCCGATTGGGGTTGGGCGAGCGACTGACGATCTATTTTGTGGATCACCCGGGGTTTTACCACCGGGCCGGGCTCTACCAGGAAAACGGCTCGGATTGTAGCGACAATGCAGCGCGGTTCATCTTCTTCTCCAAGGCCGTGGCTCACCTGGCGCGTTACCTGCCCTGGCAACCGCAAGTGGTCCATGTGCATGACTGGCAGGCAGGACTGGTTCCATTGTTGATTCTACACGAGCGTTTGAGCGGAGGGTGGGGGAATGCGCCGCAGAGTTGTCTGACCATCCATAACCTGGCGTTCCAGGGAAATTTTCCCCGGTCAGATTATGCGCTGACCAATCTTCCGGCCGACTATCTGAATCTCCACGGCGTGGAGTTTTACCAGGGCATGAACTGTCTGAAGGCGGGAATTGTTTATGCCGATTCGATCACCACCGTCAGCCCTCGCTATGCCCGGGAAATCACAACCGAAGCCTATGGTTGCGGCTTGGATGCGGTTTTGCGCCAGCGCCCGAAGGTGTTGCAGGGAATATTAAACGGCGTCGATTATGACGAATGGAAGACGACAGATAATCCCTGCCTGCCGCATTCATATTCCGCGCGAAATCTAAAAGGCAAAGCCGAAGCCAAGCGGGATTTACAACGCGAGTCTGGGCTGACGGTGGACGCGAACATCCCGTTGTTCGGGAGCGTCACGCGTTTGGCGGATCAAAAAGGGGTGGATATTCAACTGGGAGCCTTGGAAGAAATGCTGGCGACCGACATGCAGTTTGTGCTCCTGGGCAGCGGTTCGCCCGTTTTTGAGAAAGCTTACCAGGCCATGGCCCAGCGCTTTCCAGGGAAGGCGGCGGCAAATATTGGCTATGATCACCCGTTGGCGCACCGCATTGAGGCCGGCGCGGATTTCTTTCTGATGCCATCGCGGTTCGAGCCGTGTGGTTTGAATCAAATGTACAGCCTGCGCTACGGCACCATTCCCATTGTGCGCGCCACGGGCGGGCTGGATGATTCAGTCGTGGATCTGAACGAAGATCCGGTTCACGCCAACGGGATAAAATTCAACCGGTATTCGGTCGGCGCGTTGGCGAAGGCAATCCGGAAATCGCTGGTGCTCTATGACACTCCAGCGTTGCTGCGACAGTTTCGCCAGAATGGGATGAAGGTGGATTTTTCCTGGAAGCGCACCTGTGATCAATACCTGCGGGTTTACCAGCCGGCGGCGATTTAAGGCGCGCGTGTACTGCGGTATCCTGCGGCCCCTTTTAAATTGAAAATCAAACCACTCCAATCAGCTCTTTAGTGAATATAACAAACATTGTGCGAATAGTATTAATCGATGCCTTTTGAATTGCGGATGCGGGCTGTTAATGGCTCGTCAGCCCGAAGCGGCCGCCGCCCTTTTTCTGATTGGCCAAAAATGGCCAATAAACAAAGCACGCCTTCCCGATGACATTTTGGTTGGGAACGTCACCCCAATAGCGCGAATCAAGACTGCTCCGGGTGTTATCGCCCATCACCAAATAGCCATTTTTGGCCACGGAGTAATCCCGGTTCGGATCACTAAACAACTCGGTGGGCACATGTCCGAAATACTGGTTTTCACCGGCGTGGGGTTCGAAGCTGTAGAGATTCTCAAACTGCGGCGTCGAGGCGTCGAGGCGCTGGCCATTGATGATGAGGTGTTGATCCCGACCAATCCGAATCTGTTCGCCACCCAGGCCGACCAGTCGTTTGATGTAAAACTGATCCTCCGGAACATTTGGATGTTTGATCCCTTTGGTTTCAAACACTACAATTTCTCCGCGGGTTGGTCGTCGGAAATTATAAGTGAGCCGATCCACGAAAAGGTGGTCTCCGGTCACCACTTTCAATTTGAGCATGTCTTCACCTTGCCGGAAGGAGTGCGGCACCGGCTCACCGCTGCCGCGCAGGCGCAAGCCGGCGCGCTCCAGGACGTCGACGTCTGCGGAAAACCAAACAGTGTACCACTTGCTCCCGACGAGAAATCGCTGCTTCTTGACAAACGGCATGACGGTCTTCGGGGCCTCCACGGCCTCGAGATTTCCGTCCGCTTCGGCGATGACATGAAAGTAGGAAATACCCCGGAACCAGGAATCGACGAATTTATCCAGGCCAGTCGGCGGGGTGAAGCTGGCATCGTTCGGATGGTTTTCATGCGTGATCCCAAAGAGCGTCGGCTGCATGGATCCCGTGGGTATTTTGAAAGGCTGCAGAAAAAAAGTACGGATCGCCAGAGCCACGGCCACGGCCACCAGAATCACCTCCACATTTTCGCGCATCGACGCGTGGGGATACGGTTTCAACCATTGGTTGGCCACCGTTTCCAACTGCTTCATCCGTTCGAGCAAAACGCTCTTTTCATTCTTTTCGCGCAAGGCGATTTTCAGTGCGCCCGTCGACTGGCTGATGGCGGCGATGGCGGGCGGCGACAAGATATCGCGCTGCGCGTTGAGAATCTTGTTTACCTGGCTGCACAAATCCGTCGCCTGCCGAACCGTGCTGGATAGAAACCATCTCAGTATCATAACGTAACCCCGCCCCCGGCCTGCGGAATTGAGCCTGGCTGCCTCATGCCTTGAGCACCTCAATGAATGCTTCTTGTGGAATGTTCACGGAGCCGAACGCCTTCATGCGTTTCTTTCCTTCCTTCTGTTTTTCAAGAAGTTTGCGCTTGCGGCTGATGTCACCGCCATAACATTTCGCAGTCACATCTTTCCGCATGGCGCTCACGGTTTCCCGCGCCACAATCTTGCCACCGATGGCCGCCTGGATGGCGACCTGAAATTGCTGGGTGGGAATGACCTCCTTCAACTTCGCGGCCAGCGCCCGGCCCCTGCCCTCCGCCTTGTCGCGATGGACGATGCACGAAAAGGCGTCCACCGACTCCCCGTTCACCAGCATGTCCAACTTCACCATTTCCGACTCCAGATAGTCGGCATATTCATAATCCATCGACCCAAATCCGCGCGTGGTGCTTTTGATGCGATCATGAAAATCAATCAGGATCTCGTTCAGGGGGGTCAGGCTGGTCAGCATTACGCGTCGCGAGTCCAGCGTTTCCGTGTGATCCACCACGCCGCGTTTCTCGGAGATCAAAGCCATCATGTCGCCAATGTATTCGTTCGGGCAAATCACGAAGGTTTTCACCATCGGCTCCTCGATCTTCAGAATGAAATTCGCCTCCGGCAAATAGGCTGGGTTATCGATCTCCTTGACCGAGCCATCCGTCATCGTGACGCGATACACCACGCTCGGATACGTGGCGATGATGTCCATATTGTACTCGCGCCGCAGCCGTTCCTGGACGATTTCCAAATGGAGCAGGCCCAGGAATCCGCAACGGAAACCGAAGCCCAGGGCCACGGAGCTTTCCGGTTGATACACGAACGCCGAGTCATTCAATTGCAGCTTGCCCAGGTTTGCTTTGAGATGTTCGTAATCCGAAGTGTTAATCGGGTAAATCCCGCTGAACACCATTGGATGAATTTCCTTGAAACCCGGCAGCACCGGCGATGGCGTCCGCGCATCGGTCACTGTGTCACCCATCTTAACCTCTTTCGGGCTTTTAATGTTCGCGGTGAAATAGCCGGTCTCACCGACCTGCAACCGGTCGCGGACATAAGGTTTGGGATTAAAGCTGCCGACTTCTTTCACCTCCACATTCTTGCCCGAATGCAGCAGCTTGACGGTCATGCCCGCCTTCAATTCGCCATTGAAAATCCGCACGTGCGTCACCACCCCTTTGTACGTGTCGAAATAGGAATCAAACGCGAGTGCCTGCAAGGACTTTTCTCCCGTCGGTTTCGGGGCTGGAATGCGCGCCACGATCGCCTCCAGGATATCCTCGATCCCGATCCCCTCTTTGGCGCTGGCGGAAATTGCGGTCTCGCCCGGGATTGCCAAGATGTCTTCCATCTGGGTTTTGGTCAGCGGAACATTGGCGTGCGGAAGATCAATCTTGTTGATGACCGGAATGATCGTCAGCTCCTGTTTCATCGCCAGGTGCACGTTTGCCACGGTCTGCGCTTCCACTCCTTGCGCCGCGTCAATGATGAGCAATGCCCCCTCACAGGCCGCCAGACTGCGCGACACTTCATAGGAAAAATCCACATGTCCCGGTGTATCGATCAGGTTCAGCTCGTAGGTCTCTCCGTTCCTTGCCTGATAAAGCATCGTGACCGGATGGGCCTTGATCGTGATGCCACGCTCCCGTTCCAAGTCCATGGAGTCAAGCAACTGCGCTTCCATATCCCGCGTGGCGATGGTGCCAGTGCGGTGGAGGAGCCGGTCGGAAAGCGTCGTCTTTCCGTGGTCAATGTGGGCAATGATGCTGAAATTTCTAATATGCGCTGCGTCCATCGTACAAATACAATTCCGGATGCGGCGGAGGAATCTGGTTGTGATCCCTGCCCCGCATTCCAAGGCGACAGAAGATAGCGGCGTTCCCCATGAAGAAAAGGGGAAAGTTTTCTGCAGTTTTTGGCTTGTCCCAATTTGGAGCATTTCGGCTTGGCGCTGACTGCGTTCAGCGAGTAAGTGCCGCCGAGCGGGCATCGGGGCCGCCTGTGAATGTACAAGTTGGTGGCGCAGATGTCGCTGCATACCGGAACCGCCGTGGGTAGTTGCTTGGCGTCCACCGCCCATTGCTGCTTCGCTTGGTCAATTCCCTTTTGTTGAAGTCTTCGTTGTCATTGCTCCTGATTAATCCGTGCCAACCAAGCTGCGTAACTACGGATAAAGATCTCCGGGCCGTCTGGATCCGCGCCGTGCATCATCGAAAAACCCAAACGGCCAGCACCAGCTCTGCCGCAATTCGTCTCGGGTTGGCTGGTTCCACGGCCGCTCGGACACATGGGTCGTGTCCACCGTGGTGCATCCACCCAGCACGATCAATCCGCAGCCGGCCATCAATTTGGCCAGGCACACATGAATTCTCGACTTTCGGCGTCGGCGCAAAACTGTCTCAATCCTAGACATGGAGATCCGCCGATGATCAGGCCGGAACCTTGCGGGATTCATCGGGCATGGCTTCGAATATAGGCCGCGAGGCCGGTTTTGTCGAGCCGCCTGGGTGCGAGTTGTGGAGCGGCATTTCCCGTGGACGGAGCGCCGAGTACCAGCTCGGCATGGATTCCCTCGTCGCGCGAACTGCCACGCTGGTGAGCGGTGCTCCGTTCACGCCACAAAGCGTGCTGGTTATCTGGCTGCGGTTTGCGGTGGTCAGAAGTCAGTCGCCGGGATTAAATCAACTCCATGAGCGAAGAAATCTTCGATATCGTCAACGATCTGGACGAAGTCATCGGCCAGCAACCGCGCCGGGAGGTGCATCGACTGGGCTTGCGACATCGGGCGGTGCATGTGCTGGTGTTTAACGCACGCGGTGAGCTTTTCCTCCAAAAACGATCGATGAGCAAGGATACCTTTCCCGGCGCGTGGGATTCCTCCGCCTCCGGGCATTTGGACAGCGGGGAGACGTATGACGTGTGTGCGCTGCGGGAGCTGCGCGAAGAGATCGGGCTGACCTTGAGCGCACCGCTGGAGAAGTTGTTCAAAATCGATGCGTGCCCGGATACGGGCCAGGAATTTGTCTGGGTCTACCGCTGCCAATCCGAAGGTCCCTTCACGCTGCACCCGGAGGAAATTGAACGCGGCGGTTGGTTTACGCCCGGCGAAGTCACGCGCTGGATGTCCGAAAGCCCGCAGGATTTCGCCACCGCGCTAATTTTGATTTGGTCTAGCATGATCCGACTTACGTCGGATGCTACTCCCGGCTGACAACTACGGCCGTCCCAGTGTTCGCACCGCTCCAGCGGGATCCAAAGCCGCCAGCAGACCGAGGGTGTCGCGTCCCACACAGATGCGGACATCATCGCGCAGTTCGGGAATCGCCAGCAACCGGCGGGCATTGCGGGAATATCGCATCGCCGCCAGCAGATCATCCTGCGCGGCACGATAAATCTGGCGTGCCATGGCGACCGCGTCACTCCCCTGCCCTGCACCAATGCCGGAAAAAATCAATTCACAAAGCGCTCCCGCTGCCACTGTGTCCTCGTACGCCGCTTCCTCGTGGGTCCCGCTGCACACGATCCGCAGATCCGCCGGTTGCTCGCGTTGCAGCCAGCCGGCCAGGGCACCCATATTTAAAAAGCTACCGATCAACACTTTTTCCGCTCCGACACAAGCCCGCAAGGCGCGTGTGCCGTTCGTGGTGGTCACCACAATGGTTCTGCCCCGCACCATTTCCGACGTGAATTCACGAGGCGAATTACCCAAATCAAAGTCCACGCCGCCACTCAAACGCGTCCGGATGCGCAGTCCGTCACGCTCGCCCGCCAGCAACAGGTCGGGCCGCTGCTGGCGCAGGGCCACGGCCTCCGCAATTTCACTCACGGGAATGATCGCCTCGGCGCCATTCGCGAGGGCGGTCACCATGGTTGTGGTGGCGCGCAGAATATCGAACACCACGCACACGGTGCCGCTGAGATCGCACTGCCGCAGCGCCGCGAACTCGGCCGGAGTGAAAAGCACATCAACATTTGTCGGCATGTCTGGAAGCGTTGGGGTTCAATTGGCTTTTGACGTTGCGCGCGCGGATCGGTTTTCCATCACGCGCACATAGTGAAACAAATACTGCTGGGCGTAGCCCGCTTGCGAACCAAAATACGTGGCGGCGAAATGTTGCAGCCGCTTCAAACTCGGACGGCGGCGGGAAAAATAGAGCTGGCGCAACGCTTTCATCACCCAGACATCCACCGGAAACGCCTCGGGGAAACCGTAGGCGAAGAGGAGGACGCAATCCGCGATCTTCCGCCCCACGCCAGGAAATTTCAAAAGTTCGGCGCGCGCCTGATCGCACCTCAGGTCGTGGAGGGAATTCAGTTTTGCTTCGCCGCGCACGAGCATTTGCGCAGTCGCGCGAAGATACGGCGCGCGAAAACCCATTTTGCAGGCGCGCAACTCGGCTTCGCTGCAAGCGGCAATTCGTTCGATACGGGGAAATGCGCGGACCGCTTCCGTGGCCGTCGGCGTAGCGACCGGTTCTCCAAAGCGTTCACAAAGCAGCGTAATGATTTGCCGGATTTGCACGATTTGCTTGGTCGAGGAAAGGATGAACGAAGCCAGGCATTCCCATGGCTCCTGGCGCAGCAGCCGCAGCCCGCGGCAGGCCGTCGTGGCGGCCCGCAGCGGGGCATCGTCCGGAAAGGCCGCCAGCACCCGGGACAAATCGACCTCCAATTGCAGATAATCCAGGAGCCACCGCCAGTCTCCGGCGGGCGCGCAGGTGTCCGCCTCGATCTGGTCCCCGACGGAACGCAGGCGAACCCAGCGGTTGCCGATGACGCCCTCCCATCCCCGGCCCGACGGACGCCACCGAAAAGCCTGGCCAGAAGCGAGCGTGGTCGCGAGGTCGTAGTCGCGCACCGGGAAAATCCGCTGACTAGGGGTGTCGGACATGTTAGCGCAAACCTCGGCAGGCGAACATCCGGAGCGTGTGAATCACCCGCCCGCGGCGATCCAGCACCTCGCGGATTCCCAGATCGATTACCGACGTGAATTCAGCAGTCAGTCGGGGAGGCGGTGGTCCAAGTTGGATGCCGCGTTTGAACTCCTGGACATAGAGGGCATTTTGGCCTCGCCGGTCAGCCTGGTAGCCCCGCCAGAAATAGAATTGGTTTTCCGGCTTGTCGGCCGATTGATAATAGACCAGTGGGTGATCGGGCACCCCGGCCTTGGCCGTGGGAATATAAAAGGAAAGCAACCCCGTAATGCCGTAATGCTCGCCGATGATAAACACGGGTTTACCTTCCGCGAGAAACAGTTGGCGCTCCCTTTCCACCACTTCGGCGGCGGCGCTCCAACCGCGAACGCGCGTCAACGGGTCCTGGTTGGTCGGCGCGTAATGGCCGGTCAATTTGCCGAGCAGATGCGTGTCATGCAACACGATCACCACCGCGAAGCCCAGCAGCAAGCCAGCCACCAGCCACCGCTGAACCAGGCGCGCTCCGGCACGCCAACGTGCTTCCCAGTAAATCACCATCACGCAAAACATGGGGACAATGGCCGGGGCGATCCAATTCGGCTGCACGCGCGCGCGCAAAGTGAACAGGAGGTAAAATAAAAATAACGGTGTGCCCATGCTGAAGAGATAAAGCTGCAGCGGACAATCCCGTCCGCGCCGCCAAAAAGCAGTGGCGGCCCACAGGGCGGCGATCAAGAAAACCGGATTCAAGAGGCCGGTTTCTGCCAGCGTAAAATCGAGGAAAAAGTTGGGCTTAAACTGCCACGATTCTTCCAAGCCAGCGCGGCTATGGAGATGGGTGAGGGTAATCCAATCATGCTGCTGGTTCCACATCAGCACGGGGAGGGTGCAGGCAATTAGAAGCAGCAACGCCAGCCAGGGGCCGGGGCGACGCAGTTGTCGGACTGCGGGCGGCCAGACCAGGAAAAAGGCCCCCCAAGAAAGCAATTGAAAGAGCGCAGTGTATTTGCTGAGAAACCCCAGTCCCATCCAAAGTCCAGTCCAGACCCAATGCTTCGTGGAATCCTGCTGCACGGCCCGCCAGCCGGAAATCATGGCGGCCGTCCAGAACAAGACGGAGAGCGGATCAATGGTCATCAAGATGGAACCGACGGAGAGCAAGGGCGTTGCGGTGACCACCATCACCAACCAGAAACCGGCGCGAATATTCACCTCACGTGCCAGAAAACGGAGCAATAAAAACGAGAGTATCGCCGCGATCAAAGGTGAAAAGAAACGGACTCCAAATGCGTTGTCTCCCCATAGAGCCGTGCCAAGCCACTGCGTGTACGCAATGAGCGGGGGTTTGCTGTAATAGGAAAGCGCCAGATGCTTGGACCACTGCCATTGATAGGCTTCGTCTTCGCTGAGTTCGATTTTGTCACTGGCCAGGTAAGCCCAGCGGGCGCAGAGCAAAACCAGAATCAACAGATAGCCCAGACGCAGCCAGTGTTGGTCCAAAGCGGCTGGAGCGGACGGCGGAAACGAGGTGGAACGCGGCCGGTCTGGTTCGAACAAATTAGGCAGGCGGGGCCACCACAAAGGAAACCATTTCGGTCCCAGCCACTGCCAGAAGGCATTGGCAACCCAGACCCCGCCGGCGGCATAACCGGCACCGAGAATCGCGCCAGCGAGGACATCGCTCGGGTAATGGACGCCATTGTAAATGCGGGAAAAGCCGACCGCCGCTGCCAGTGGGAACATGAAGCGCGCGCTGCGGCGAAAAAAGAGGCAGGCCACCATGGCTCCGCCGAACCAATTCGCCGAGTGCGAAGAGGGCATGCTGAAAGTCTCCGTCAATCCAACCCGCAGAATCACGTCCGGCAAATCAACGGGTGGGCGTGGACGCTCGACGGCGTGTTTGATCAGGTTCGAAACCAGCGGGTCACCCAGGGCCACCGAGAGCAGCAGGAAGGCAACACAGAGAATTCCGCGGGTTCGCCCTTTCCAGATCAAAACCGTGGCCGTGAGGACCAAAGCCGGCACAAACAGCTGGTTGCCGCTTAGAAATGGCATCAGCCAGTCGAACACCGGATTGCTCAACGTCTGGTTGATGAATCGGAACAGCGCGACGTCGAGTGATTGTAGCCAGGCCATGTCAGAAGTCCGGAGCTTGACCGGAGGCCGCAACCTAATTCAATCGGAAAATCCGGCGCAGAACATCCCAGTTCAGTAAACCACCAGCGATTTGATGGGCAGGTTCTGCAACTTGTCACGGCCATGGAGGAAGCCGAGTTCGATCAGGAAATGAATCTCAAGAATATTCGCGCCAATTTTTTGAAGCAGTTGCGTGGCCGCCGCCGCGGTACCGCCCGTGGCGAGCAAATCGTCCACCAGCAAGACACGGGCGCCGGCAGTCACGGCATCCGTGTGAATGGCGACGGTGCTGGAGCCGTATTCCAGCTCGTAACTTTGTTCGTGCGTATCGTACGGCAGTTTCCCCTTTTTGCGGATGGGAACAAAGCCCGTTCGTAGCCTGGCGGCCACGGCGGCCGCGAAGATAAAGCCCCGCGCGTCGATTCCCACGACGGCGTCCACCGAGCCTGCTTGGTAATTGGCGGCGAGCAAATCAATGCAGCCATTGAAGAGCCGCGCGTCGGCCAGCACCGGTGTGATGTCCTTGAACTGAATGCCCGGCTTGGGAAAATCGGGCACGTTGCGGATGGCGCGCCGGAGATCGGCGGCCGTAACAGCGGAGTGATTCATAGATGCGGGAGGGCTTCAGCGCGAACAGCCTAGTGTTTGATGGATTCGAGCTTTTCGATCTTCTTGCGCAACTTGCGCAGGGCGATATTTTGAATTTGACGGACCCGCTCGCGGGTGACGCCGAATTTTTCACCCACTTCTTCGAGCGTGCGCTCGCTGCCGCCATCCAAACCGAAACGGAAAATGAGAATGGTGGCCTCCCGTGGCGGCAAGGTTTTGACCATTTCCTGAAGCATGGAGCTGACGGTCTTGTCTTCCAGTCGTTCGTAAGGGGTATGGGCATTTTCGTCCTGCACCACCTCGGAAAAACTGTTGGAATCATCGTCATCGCCGATGGGTGCGTCGAGCGAGGCGGGGCGGATCGCCGCCGTGCGCATCTGGGCCACGCGCGAAGCGGTCATGCCCATCTCCTCCGCCAATTCCTCGTCGGTTGCCTCGCGCCCAAACAATTCCTGAAGCTTCATCGCCACGCGGCGCATCTTGGAGATTTTGTCCACCAGATGCACCGGGAGGCGAATGGTCTTGGACTGGTTGGCCAAGGCGCGTTTGATCGACTGTTTGATCCACCAGGAACCGTAGGTGGAGAGTTTACCCCCCTTCGCTGGATCGAACCGCTCCACGGCTTTCATCAAGCCAATGTTGCCTTCGTTGATGAGGTCGAGCAGTGGCAATCCCAGACCGTCGTAATCATGGGCGATCTTGACGACCAGCCGCAGATTGGCCTTGATCATGTGTTCACGCGCCTTTTTGTCGCCCTTTTTGATGCGCGCGGCCAGTTCGATCTCTTCCTGCGGCGTGAGTAGTTTGACGAGGCCGATTTCCCGCAAATATAGTTTGATGGCCGTGTCGCCATCGTAGGTGGTGCGACTTTTCTCCTCCGGCCGCCGCAGCGAACTCGGTTCTTCCGGGGTGGGCGCCGGCTCGGCAAATTCGCCTGGAACAGCGACCTCCGCCAGCACGGCAGCCGCAGGTGCTTCCGGGGAGCAAACGGCTGGTGCCGCTCTGCGGCGCGGGGCGTTCTGGCGCGTGACGGGGATTGGCTTTTTGGGTTTGGCGTCCATTCTAGATGGAAAGAATCAGCAGAAGTCTGGGTGTTCGCAAGAAAATTAGGTGCCGGCGCCGAAGAAAGTTTCACCCGACCGCGATTTGGAGCCGGGCGATGCGTTCCTCCAACGGTGGATGAGTGGCGAACCAGCGCATCATTCGACTTGGCGGACTGGAAATCTTCAGCGCTTGAAACGCTTGTCCGCCATCACTGCCCATGGATGGCGGCGGCTGGTCGTGGAGCCGGCCCAAGGCCGTCAAAGCACCGATCATTTGCTCCCGTCCCGCCAATTGGGCACCACCCGCGTCAGCGCGGAATTCGCGCCAGCGGGAAAACCAGCAGACGACCACGGCACCAAGGAGGGAGAAGACCATTTGAAAAATCATGACGAGAAGGTATTGAATGAAACCACCTCCCCCGCGGTTTTCATCGCGGGAACGAATGGCCTGGGAAACCGCAAAAGCCAGGACGCGCGCCAGAAACATGACGAAGGCATTGATGACGCCTTGGATGAGGGTCATCGTCACCATGTCGCCATTCGCGATGTGGGCGATCTCGTGCGCCAGGACTCCCTCCACTTCTCGCCGGCGCATCTGGTTGAGCAGTCCGCTGGAGACCGCCACCAGCGAACGGGAGCGGGATGGTCCGGTGGCGAAGGCGTTGACTTCGTCCGCCGAGTAAATGCCCACCTGTGGCATCGTTGTAAGCCCGGCCTTGCGGGCGAGGGAATGGACCGATTGAACCAGTTCGCGCTGCGCCGCGTCCTGCGTGTCCGGGGCAATGACCGCCACCCCCATGAACCACTTGGCCATCAAACGCGATAAGGCCAGCGAAATCAAGGCCCCGCCCATGCCCCAGATGAAACAAAAAGCCAGCAATGATGCGTAACTGGACTGGGGAAGGCGCGTCCCCACCCCAAAGAGCGACAACACCAACCCAATGGTTGTTACGATCAGAATGTTGACGAACAGGAACAACGCAACCCGTTTGCCGATTTGCCAGAGTTTCATTTAAAATCTCAAAATAGAGTCAGGAATGGGACACTATTCAGCGCGCGCCGTTCAACCTTTCGCGAATCATCGGCCCGGCGTGAAGTCCGGGTGCCGACATGAATCCTTCGGGTCTCGAAGGCGCATGCGCGGCTAACTGGAAAAGACTGGCTCCTAGTGCCGTGCTTCAATCACACCTCGAGAACTTTCTCAAACTTGGTCAGATTACGCGATCCATTCCGGGTGATCAGTAACACATCCTCCAAACGCACGCCACCCAGGCTGGAATAATACAGTCCAGGTTCAACCGTAACCACGTGTCCAACCCGTAACACCTCGTCCGAGGTAGGCCCAATATTCGGGGCTTCGTGAATTTCCAAGCCCAAGCCGTGGCCGGTGCCGTGGAAGAAGCCTTCCTTTCGCCCCTTGTTTCTGCCGGTTTTGTAGCCCTGGCTTTCAAAAAACGATTGAATGGTCTGATGCACTGCCGCCGCCCGGGTGCCTGCCCGCATTTGTTCCGCCCCCAACTCCTGCCCGCGGACCACCGTGTGGTACAACTTCCGCAAGGCTTCGCTGGCGCGCCCTTTGACCACCGTGCGAGTGATGTCACCGTAGTAACCGGTTTTTTGGGAGCGCGGAAAAATATCAAGGATGATTGGCTCATTCAAGCGCAAGGGGCCGTAGCCGCGTTCGTGCGGGTCGCATCCCTGCCGGCCTCCGGCCACGATCGTGTGGCTGGCCAGGCCGCCCGCCTGGATGACCGCCACGTTTATAATAGCGCGTAGTTTATCCGCAGTCAGGGGCGCATTATGGTAGACCAACCGCCCGCCTTTGCCAGCCCGGGCGGATTTCAATGCCTGTAACCCCTCCGCCATACCGACCTCGGCCATCATCAGCGCGGCGCTGATCTTCTTGACCTCATCGGCTGATTTGAATTCCCGTTCCGGAAAGCAATGGCCTGGCTTTACTTTGAGTTTGATCTTTAGGTCGCGCAGTTTTTTCGCCAAACCAACGGGGAAGTGTTCAGGAACCTGGATCTTTTTTAACCGTCTTTCACGCAGAATCGCCTGCACGACTTGGGGCAAGCCCGGATTCTTGGCTCCGTTCAGCCGCAATTTTTGAAGGTAACGGCTAAGCGAAAGCACCCGGCAATGCCGCGCCTGTTTGCGCGCCCGGTCAATCTCCAGGTCGTGCATGACGAGATGACACTTTCCTCGGAGACGCAGGTAGATAAACGGATCGGGCACGAACATTCCCGCAGCAAAAAGCATGTCGGCGGTGTGTTCGCTGTCCGCAATGATCAGCAGATTTCCACGATCCATGACGGAAACCCTAGTGGTGCGGGAAGGGAAATCAAGCCCGGGATTTGTTCAAGCGTCCTTCATCAATTCAGAAACGTCGGCGTCATGAAGTACATCCGCCCCACCTGCAGCCGGGGCAGATCCATTCCCAAATCGAGCTTGATGCTGCGCGCCTCGCTTTTGCCGAAGAGACGGAACAGGCTCGTAAAATCAAACGGCTGCTGGTATTGCACCAAATTGACCTCGGACAGCTTGGTAATGGTTTTTATGCGCTCCACGGCCGTTTGAAAAGTTCCCAGCTCATCGACAAACCCAAGTTCCTTCGCCTGATTGCCGGAGATAATGCGACCATCGGCATACTCTTCCCAATTGCTCACCAAGGTTTGCCCGTTCCCCTGGTTTTTTTCCGCCGCCTGCTTCCGACCCGCAGCGACCACACCTTTGAACTTGGCGAAGGTTTCGTCGATGAGCTTCTGCACCATTTGCCGCTCTTCGGGAAGTATGTCGTCCTCGCTCTTGGAGCTGCTCAGCATGTCTTTGAATTTGCCACTTTTATAAACCTCCGGACGAACTCCGACTTTGTCCATCAAGCCGCGGAAGTTGTAACCACTCATGATCACTCCGATGCTGCCGGTGATGGTCATGTCGCTCGCCACGATCCACTGGCACGGTGCGCTGACATAGTAGCCGCCCGAAGCGGCCACGCCACCCATGGTCGCCACGACGGGTTTCCCGGACTTCTTTTGGAACGTGCTGATCGCCCGGTAAATCTCATCGGAGGCCAGCACCTCGCCGCCGGGCGAGTCCACTTTTAACAAAACTCCCTTCACGGCGCGATCATTGGCCGCCAGCGCCAGTTGATCCTTGATCAGCGTGACCATGTTTTGTCCGTTCCCCTCCAGGGAAGCACTCGTGATAATGCCGGCCACATCCAAAACAGCAATCTTGTTGGCCGAGCCGCTGTCTTCGAGGATCTTTTCTTCGAAGTTGCGACCGTCAGCGTGCGCTGACCGGCTGGAACCGCCGAGGCCGCGAAAAACATGGTTGAGATTGCTCGCCAAACTAACCCCGAGCAGGGCCAGGGCGATTAACGCCACCGCCATCCAGCCCCGGCTTTTGCGGGACGCCGGCGTTGGGCGGGGCGCCGGGCCGATCAAGGGCGGCAGCAGCGGCGGTGGCAGACTCGCCGGTGGCGGCTGATTAAAAATGGGCGGCTCGTTGTTATCCATAGCGTCGAAAACTACTGGAAGGCACGGGTGCGGGCAAGGGAGATTCCCGGCACCTGCCGAAGCTGCAAACCACAATGACCCAAAACACCCGAAGTAAGACGGAAACACATGGTGATATCTTCTGCGCCGGCTTTGTGTTCTTTGTGACCTTGTGGTAAATACTTGGTCCGAATGATCCGCCTCAATCTGAAAACCATCGCGGCCATCGCCGTTATCGGTTTGGCGCTCGTTTGGTGGCGCTCAGGCCGCGCACCGAACTATATCAACTATCCTCCACCCGCGCGCGGGCCGTGGGTCGCTTTCGGAGACAGCCTGACGGAAGGCCACGGGGCGACTGAAGGGCATAGTTACCCGGCGCTCCTGGCGCAGAAGCTGGGCGTGACGATTCAGAATCACGGCGTCAGCGGCGAAGCGACACGCGATGGGTTGAATCGTCTGGAAGCAATCGTCCAGTTAAAGCCCCGCGTGGTGCTGCTTTGTTTTGGCGGCAACGACGGTCTGCAACAACTGCCGCGCGAAGAAACTCTGGCCAACCTGTCCCGCATGATCGACCGTTTTCACCAAAGCGGATCGTTCGTGGTGCTCATCGGCATTCGCAGCGTTGGATTGCGCGACCACAATGAAAAGCCGTTTAAGAAAATGGCCGAGGACAAACGTGTGCTGTACGTGCCGGATTTTCTGAAAGGGATCATGTTTCGCCCCGTGCTGATGTCGGATGCCCTGCATCCGAACGATGCGGGCTATGAGGTTTTTGCGGACCGGATGGGAAAGACTCTCCAACCGTGGATGTCCCAACTAAGGTCGCCACCCTGACCTTTATTTGGTCGCGAGCAGCTCTTCGGGTTCCGCCAGATTCACCGAGCGATTCAACATTCTCTGCCGGTAAAAATCCTCCAGGCTTTGCCGGGACACGGCTAACCGCTCCGCGTCGATCGCCGCGAGGATTCGTTCCTCCGTCATGATGAAGCGGTCGCGCTTGTAGAGCAGGTAATCTCCGCGCACGTCATCCGGCGTCAAATTAATGGTGACGAGATTGGCTCCCGTGCGCAAGCCACGCCGGTAGCCCGCGCCCGGTTCCGCCAGGTTCAGTGCGCTCACCGAGGGAATCACCCAACCCGGCTTTATTAAACGGAGGGCGGCCATGCAATTGAGGGTCAGATCGATGGCCGCCGCAGGCGCGGTTGCCAGCGGAGTTTCATCGCCCGGAATAAACGGGCTGACGCTGCAACCAGCCAGGGGCAGTTCGCGGGCGAGCCGGAAGTTGGCGAGCAATTCCGGCGCGGTCTGGCCAGGCAGTCCGCTGATGAACCCGGAACTGACTTGCCAGCCCAGCGCGGCGAGCCGGCGAATGTGCTCGATCCGCTCGTCGAGCGTCCCAGGCGCCTGCATGCGCCGATATTGCACGGCATCAGCGATTTCAAATTTGATGATGTAAATGCTCGCGCCGGCCGCGCGCAGTTCCCCGTACAAATTCGCGCTCAAGGTCCCCAGACAAACGCTGATGCCCAAAGGGGTTTCCCGCCGCAGCGTCCTGATCAGGGGCACCACGACTTCCCGCACCACCACCGGGTCTTCGCCAGCCTGAATGTTCAAATCGGTGATCGACGCCGGCCGATGGTGAATGAGCCGATCGGCCAGTTCATCGTGTCGGGCGCGAAACCGGGCCAGTTTTGGGTTGTCGCGGCGCATGCCACAATACTGGCAGTTCTCCCGGCAGAAATTAGAGACCTCCACCACTCCGCGCACAAATACGCGCCGACCAAACTGGGCTTCCGCAAGCGCCGCCGCCCGTTCATGCCAGGCTTCTTGCTCCGTACCCTGCGCGGTCAACATAGCTCTGTCGGGAAAAAATGCTTCGTCGCTCACCCCACCATAAAAGCCCGAAACAAGACCCCAGAGCAAACCAATTTCTTCCGATTGCTCCGGCTCCGCACCAGATTTTGCTTGGCGCACCCCCCCGATATTCTAGCGTCTGGCCATGGACTGGCCGGCCCAATGCGCGGTGGTGATTCCTTGCTTGAATGAAGCGGGCAGCCTCGCCGCGCTCATCGCCGAGATCCGTCCGTGTCTGCCGAACGTGATCGTCGTGGATGACGGCTCCACCGACGCCACCGCGGCTTTGGCCAGGCAATCCGGAGCCCGGCTCGTCCAACACGGGCAAACCATGGGCAAAGGTGCCGCGTTGGGCAGTGGTTGTCGGTTCGCTCGCGAGCTGGGTTTTGATTGGGTGTTGACCCTCGACGGGGACGGGCAGCACGCAGCCAGCGACATCCCGCGCTTGCTCTCCGCTGCGGAGGTTACCCAGGCGGAGTTGGTCGTGGGAAATCGCATGGCCAACCCCACCACCATGCCCTGGATCCGTTGGCAGGTGAATCGCTGGTTAAGCCGGCGGCTTTCCCGGCTGACGGGTCGTGACCTGCCCGACACGCAATGCGGCTTCCGTCTGTTTCGGCTGGATGCCTGGTCCGCGCTTCCGCTGCACACGGTCCATTTTGAAGTGGAATCTGAAATGCTCGTGGCCTTCATCGCCGCTGGGCACAAGGTTGAATTCGTGCCTGTCCAGACGATTTACAAAAGAGAACAGAGCAAAATCCACCCCCTGCTGGACAGTCTGCGGTGGCTCCGCTGGTGGCGGGCCACCCGCCGGGAAAGACCCGAGCAGATCTCGCCGCCCTGATTAAATTGCTTTGCGGGCCTGCAACAATATGCGGGCGCCGTGTTCCTGCCAAACCCGGACACCGCTGAGGCCGGCTTGGTCCGCCAATGCCAGCCACTCTGACACTCGCCACCCGCGACGCACAGACAACAGGCCATCCGATCGAAAGTGAGCGGGAAAACCGAAGACATGCAAGTAGAGCCAGATTACCACATACATGATCCAACTGCGGTGCAAGTCATATACCAGCACGCCGTGGCGCGACACGCGGTGCGCCTCGCTGAAATGTCGCGCGACTTGGGTATTGGACCCCAAGTGATGCGTCATCTGCGAAGCGATCACCACATCAAAACTCCGATCCCGAAAGGGGAGAGAGAGCGCGCTTCCGGCGACATTTGTGGGCACTCGATTTAACCGCAGTGCGAGCGGATTAAGGTCGAGGCTCGTGACGTGCCAGCGCCATCCCTGACGAGCGGCCCAACCGGTAAGTTCGAAGCCCAGCGAACCGTCCCCGGCCCCGAGGTCCAGCAAGGTCAGGGAACGGCAACGCTCCGTCCCCAGCATCTGCGGGATCAAGCGTTGGAAGGGTTCGGCAAAGCGGAATACCCGGTTGACCCTGGCAAGCAAGCGGTAGCCCTCGCTTACTTCGGCGAAGGAGCGGTCGGGCGCGTCGAAATATTCTGCTTGCGTGGTACGGTGACTCAAAAACATGCTCTTGCTTACGGAAACCATGACTGACACACAAGCCAAAGTCGCATCGCCTCTGAAAACCGGCGTGAAGTTGCTGCAGCGCCTGCTGGTTTTGTTTGCGGTGGCGACGGCCTTCACTTGGGTTTTGAACCATTCCTCGACTACGGTCAAAAGCGACGCCCCGCCGGCGGGATTTGTCCAAGGCATGCTCCACGGGGCGCTGATGCCAGGCGCCTTGCCCCACTTATTGTTGGGCGACGACGTCTCGATTTACGCGCTTAACAACGTCGGCAGGCAATACAAGCTTGGCTATACCGTGGGGGTCAATGGCTGCGGTGCCATCTTTTTCGGCGTGTTCTTTTGGCGCGTCAGCCGCTGGCGGAAAGCGCGCAAGCTCAGTGGCCGGACCGCCGGTCAATAGAAAGCGCTCCGGTAGATTTCGTAAACGTCCACGCGCCCACCGGCAAAATAAAGATTACGCGGGAACAAGAAAGTCCGGCTCGCCCGGTCGTAGGTCAGGGTGGTCGCCTTCGCCGGTTCATTCGGATCATAAGTCGAGAACACAATCTCCCGTTCGCTTTCCCGCCGGTCAAATAACAGCACGGCGTGGTTGATGGACAACTTCGGAAAGCGGACCACATGCACCACGGGCGGCCGGTTCTGTTGCAGGGCAGCCACTAATTGGCGCGCCATTCGCTCCTGATGCCCGCGGCTCAACGGCATGATCATGCGCCAGTGGCCGCGCTGGAGGTAGCTTTGCCAGGCGCCGCCGCATTCCGCCTTCAGCAGTTCCGACTGCCCGGCACTAAACGCGTGCAGATCCGCATAACCCGGGATCAACACGCGCGCCGCGTCCCGGCGATCGCGGCGCGGACTGCGTGCCACCACCGCGCGGATCAATCGCCGGTACTCGGCCGCCGACACCGCTGGTTGAGCCGCGTCAAACCGGGCGTGTTGGAAAAACTGCCGGGCGCAACGGGCGACCACAAAGCAATGGTGCGAATACTCCGCAGGCGGGTCCCGGCGGTGGGTGGTGCGCCCGCCCGTGGACGTGTCGAATTGGTATTCCCACACCAGCTCATTGGCGTAGGCGAAGGTGTCCCGCGAAAAATCGAACCGCTCCCGGATAATCGCCGACGACGGAGGCGTGACGCAACCTGCCAGGCACAGGGACAACAGCAAAATATGGACGCCACGCAATAACATGCTTGCGGCAAAACCTATCGACGCGTTAACAAACTGACAATGCTTTACGAAGGCTGGCGGAGGATCGCCCGGGAACGGGGCGCTGAAATTGCCGTGCGCGATCATGCCCCGGCCCGTAGCTGGACGTTCGCCCAACTGGCGGCGGAAGCGGAGCAAGACGTTGGGCCCGTTCCCGCGATCACCTTTCCCCAGGGGCGTTCCGCGGACTTCGTGGTCGGCGTGCTCCGCGCCTGGCGACAGCACGCGGTGATTTGTCCGCTCGAACTTGGCCAGGCCGCACCCGTATTGGCCACCACCCCGCCGGAGTGTGTCCTTCTGAAAACCACCTCCGCCTCGACCGCCGGGCCGCGCTTGGTCGCTGTCACCGCCGCGCAACTCGCCGCCGACGCCGAAAACATCGTGGCCACCATGGGGCTGCGCCGGGACTGGCCGAACCTCGGCGTGATTTCGCTCGCGCATTCCTATGGCTTTTCAAATCTGGTTTTGCCGCTGGTGCTCCACGGCATTCCGTTGACCTTGGCCGCGTCGCCGTTGCCGGAATCGATCCGGCAGGCAGCAGCGGGCGAAAAGGCCATCACCCTTCCAGCGGTGCCTGCGCTGTGGCGGGCGTGGCTGGAAGCGAACGCGATTCCGCCCAACGTCCAACTCGCAATTTCAGCCGGCGCTCCCCTGCCCTTGCCACTGGAGCAGGCGATCTTCGCCGCGGCCGGATTGAAGATTCACAATTTTCTGGGCGCCAGCGAATGCGGCGGCATTGCCTACGATGCCTCGGCCAACCCGCGCGCTGACGCGGCGTGCGTGGGCACAGCCTTGCGGAATGTCCGGCTGGCCCTGGGCGGCGATGGCTGCCTGGAGGTGCGCGGCCCCGCGGTGGCGCAGTCGTACTGGCCGGAAGCGGACGGGCGGTTGGGTGAAGGCTGTTTTCAAACCAGTGACCTGGTTGAATTCAAGGATGGCCTCGTCTTCTTGCGTGGGCGCACGGGCGACCAGATCAATGTCGCCGGCCGCAAGCTCTTGCCGGAGGTGGTTGAGCGCGCGTTGCTGACCCATCCTGGAGTGCGCGACTGCCTCGTTTTCGGCGCGCCCAGTCCGGATCGCGAACGCTCCGAGAGCATCGTCGCGTGCGTGGTGGGGAAGTCCGCCGCGACCGGCGAGGACTTGAAGCGGCATCTTCTCGATCGCCTCCCGGCCTGGCAAGTCCCGCGGGATTGGTGGTTCGTGGAGACGCTGGAAGTGAATCAACGCGGCAAATTGTCGCGCGCCGAGTGGCGACGGAAATATGTGAGCCGGGCTGCGTGACGGAGGTTCGATCAGCAAGCGAGGCGGAACCAGATTCGGCAATACCCGCATGGGCTGCGCATCTCAATTTCTTGCGGGGGCAGGGCAAACTGGAGGCTTGCCAGCGATTAGCCGGGGATGAGCGAGTTGGCGAGCGACATCCCCGGTCAAAACGCCGCTTTCCGACACCCTGGCGGGGTGGCAGACGAACGCACTACGGAGTGCTGTCACCGTAGGATTCTTCCTCCATGACTGGCACCGCTTTCAGGGTGCAATTCCTCGGACCGCTGATCCGGGGGTATCGCTGGGCTCAACCCCCGGCTAATGGCTGGCAACCTTTCAGGTTGGCCTGGAACAGTACCTGCAAGAAATTGAGATGCACCCGCCCGCCCGCATGATTTGCGCGCGAAAAGATTCGTCAGCGGAAATTCCCCCCGCTAGAATCGTGCGTGGTCCCGATGCGAATATCATCAACAACCGAACGACTGAATTGATGAATCTCACCGCGTACCACGCCAAGTATTTCGCCCACGAGCTGACCAAGCGATGCCCGTCCGATAGCATCCAGAAGCTCGCAGCCACCCTCGCCGATGCCCAAGTTGACCTCAATCCCCACCAGATTGATGCCGCGCTTTTCGCGTTCCGTTCGCCGTTGTCCAAGGGCGCAATCCTCGCCGATGAAGTCGGACTCGGTAAAACCATTGAGGCGGGGATTTTACTATCGCAGAAATGGGCCGAGCGGAAGCGGAAACTGCTGGTCATCGTTCCCGCCAATTTGCGCAAGCAGTGGAATCAGGAATTGTCCGACAAGTTTTTCCTGCCATCGGTCATCCTCGAAATGCGCACGTTCAACGAGCAAATCAAGCAGGGCAACTTGAACCCGTTTGAACGGGATGAAATCGTCATCTGCTCCTACCACTTCGCCCGCAATAAGGACGCCTACATCCGCCAGGTGAACTGGCACCTTGTGGTGGTTGATGAAGCGCACCGCCTGCGAAATGTTTACAAGCCGGCCAACCGAATTGCCAACGCCATCAAGAGCGCCATTGCACCCTTCCCGAAAGTGTTGCTGACCGCAACGCCGCTGCAAAACTCGCTCTTGGAATTATTCGGGTTGGTCAGTGTCGTTGACGATTACACCTTCGGCGACCTCAAAAGTTTCAAGGCACAGTTCGCAAATCTCACGACGGAAAAGGATTTCGCAGAGTTGAAGGCGCGGTTGAAACCCGTTTGCCAGCGCACGCTGCGGCGGCAGGTGCTCGAATACGTCCCCTACACGAATCGCAAGGCCATCGTGCAGGAGTTCTTCCCCACGCCCGAAGAACAGACACTTTACGACCTCGTTTCCGATTATTTGCAGCGGCCCAATCTGTTTGCGTTGCCCGCCAGCCAGCGCCAACTGATGACGCTCATTTTGCGGAAACTGCTTGCGTCATCCACCTTCGCCATCTCTGCCACGCTAGGCGCGCTGTCCACGAAACTCGAAACGGTCGCCGCCGCGCAAGCCCCGGTGGAAATCGTCCCGGAAGAAATCGCGCCCGATTACGAAACGCTGAACGAAACCGAAGACGAGTGGACGAACGAAGACGCGCCGGAAAAGGAAGACCGGCGCTACACGCCCGAAGAATTGCAGCAGATGAGCGCGGAGGTTGCCGACCTAAAACAATTCCAGTCGCTCGCCCAATCCATCATCAAGAATTCCAAAGGCGAGGTGTTGCTCACCGCGTTGAAACGCGGCTTTGTCGCCGCGACCGAGAAGGGCGCGCAGAAGAAGGCCATCATTTTTACGGAGTCCAAGCGCACCCAGGAATACTTGCGCGGCCTCCTTGAGCAGACCGAATACGCCGGGAAAGTCGTGTTGTTCAACGGCTCGAACAGCGACGCGAAATCGAAAGAGATTTACCGCGAATGGCTCAAAAGGCACGAAGGCACTGACCGCGTGACCGGCTCGCCGAGCGCGGACATGCGGGCCGCGCTCGTCGATTATTTCCGCGACGAAGCCATTGTGATGATTGCCACCGAAGCCGCCGCCGAAGGCATCAATCTTCAATTTTGCTCGCTCGTGTTGAACTACGATTTGCCGTGGAATCCGCAGCGCATCGAGCAACGCATCGGGCGCTGCCACCGTTACGGCCAGAAATGCGATGTGGTAGTGGTGAATTTTTTGAACAAGGCCAACGCCGCCGACGTTCGCATTTACCAGTTGCTCGACGAGAAATTCAAACTGTTCAGCGGCGTCTTCGGCGCGAGCGATGAAGTGCTGGGCGCGATTGAATCCGGCGTCGATTTTGAAAAGCGCATCATTCAGATTTACCAGACCTGCCGGACACCGGAGCAAATCGAATTCAATTTCAACGCGCTGCAAAAGGAATTGGAAACGCAGATTGACGAGAAGATTCAACAGACCCGGCAAAAACTTCTCGAAAACTTTGACGAAGAAGTTCAGGAAAAATTGCGAGTCAAAGACCGTGAGAGCAGCGATTACCTCAGCAAGTTTGAAAACTGGCTCTGGCAACTCACTCACTATTACTTGCAGGACTACGCCGAATTTGCAGATGACGGAAAAAGTTTCGTTCTGGCCCGCAATCCGTTCCCGCAGGAAAACATTCATCCCGGCCCCTACCGCAGCGGCAAGAACGTGGAGGACGCCAACCTTTACCGCATCGGCCACCCGCTGGCGAAACGCATCATCGAAAAGTGCAAGGCGCTCACGCCAGCACCCGCCGAACTGGTGTTCAAATACACAGGCGCGGGCAAAACTATTTCCATTCTTGAACCGCTGGTCGGCAAAAGCGGCTGGCTTCGCCTCGCGAACATGACCGTTTCCTCGTTCGACACGGAAGATTGGCTGCTCTTTGCGGGCGTCGCAGATGACAACCAGGCGCTTCATCCCGATCAGTGCCAGCGGTTGTTTTCGCTAAACGCGAAAGAATCGCCGCAATTGAGCTTGGCCCCGGATGACAAGGTGCATGATCGAATGGATGCGCAGTGCGTGCAGCAGCGCCAAGACGTTCTCTTCCGCTTGAGCACGAAAAACGCCGAGTTCTTCGAGCTGGAGATGGAAAAGCTCGAAGGCTGGGCAGGCGACCTCAAGGAAAGCTTGGAGCATGAGTTGAAGGAGATTGACCGCGAAATCAAGGACACGAAACGCGAGGCGCAGCTTGCCGCCAGCCTCGAAACGAAAGTCGCGCACCACAAACGTATCAAGGAATTGGAAGCCCGCCGCGCCGAGAAACGGCGCGGATTGTTTGAGGCGCAGGATGCCGTGGACACACGCAAAGACGGGCTTTTGACGGAAATCGAAGCGAGGTTGAAACAGGGCGTTCAAGAGGACGCCTTATTCACAATACGATGGCGGGTTGAATAAGCTGGAGCCGAGCTTTTGGAAGCTGGCAGGATTCACCCCGTTGCTTTAATCTGACGCACAAATCGAAATACCGACATGAAATTTCCACCCATCACCAAAGTTGTTATCAAGCGCTTTCGTAGTTTCCCGTCGGCAACACTCACTTTCGACAACCCGCTTTTCATTATCGGCCGCAACGGGTCTGGAAAAAGTAATCTTTCCGACGCGTTTAGCCTGGTCGCCGAAGCGATGGTTTCGCCTTTGCAGGCGGTCTTTGACCGCCGGGGCGGACTTGCCTCGGTTCGCAATCGGAGTTCGGTACAAAGTGCGCCGCCCAACATGGGCATTGCCTTTGAGTTTGGTGAAATTAACGGGATCGAAGGCGGACGTTTTGCCTTTGAAGTCAAGGCTCTCCCCAACTACGGCTACCGCATTGTCCATGAGCAGTGTCTGGTTCGGAAAAGTGACGGCAGCCGCTGTTGGTTTGACCGCACCGATAAATGGAAGAGCAACGTCGAAGGTCTGACCCCCGCTTTGGAGCCGTCGGCACTGGCGTTGCCACTGGTCGGCGGTGATGAGCGGTTTGCCCATGTCTTCAAAGTTCTGGGAGCCATGCGCGTCTATTCCATTGAACCTTCCAAACTTCGGGAGATGCAGGACCCGGACAGTGGCGTGTCCCTCAAACCCGATGGCAGCAACGCCGCCAGCGTGCTGCAGGAATTGTTTCGCGGCAATGCGGCCATCGCGACCAAGACCGAGATCAATCGCATTCTCGAGTCCATTGTTCCCGCCACCAAAACCGTGACCCCGAAAAAACACGGCAACAAACTTTCCATGAGTTTTTCGCAGGAATGGGGTGAAAAAAAGCGACTGACCTTCGATGCCTTCAATATGTCCGACGGCACGCTCCGTTCACTCGGCCTGATTATGGCCGTGTTTCAGAAGCCCAGTCCCAGCATCCTCGTCATCGAGGAACCCGAGGCCACGATTCATCCCGGGGCGCTCGGCGCGGTACTTGACCTCATCCGTAAGGCGGCCAAAACCATGCAGGTCGTCGTCACCACCCACAGCCCGGAATTACTGGACGCGAAATGGATTACCGACGCCAATCTCCGCATTGTTTCCTGGCAGGAAGGCGCATCCCACCTTTTGCCGCCCTCCGAAGCCACCCGGCAGGCCATGCGTCAGCATCTCATGGGCGCAGGCGAATTGCTTCGTTCCAACGCCCTTCATGCCGACGAACTTTTCACTGGCGCTGACGACCTGCGTAACGGGAACCTCTTTGAAAACCTCACATGAAGGTGTATCCGATTGTCGAAGGCCACGGCGAAGTTGAGGCCGCGCCCGTCCTGCTGCGGCGTCTGCTCGCGGAAGCGCGGTGCCAGCACATCGGCGTGGGGCGTCCAATCCGGCGCACCCAATCCCATGGCAGGCCGAATGATTTCCCACGCATGACGAAGAAACAAAAACTGGAACTGACCTGGATTGGGAAGGAGAACCGGCCGGGTCGTATCACGCGGCACACCGCGTTACCCGGAGAGACAACCGCGAATGAACGCGAAGGGACGCGAATGAAGACGGGGGTGGGGCTGCTTTCGGAAATTCGCGTTCATTGGCGTCCATTCGCGGTTAAAATCCGATGACGAAGAAACAAAAACTGGAATTGACGTGGATTGGGAAGGAGAACCGGCCCAAGCTGGAGCCGCGCATTTTGCTGGAAGACCCGGCGAAGTCGTATCACGCGCAGCATCGCGTGACGGGGCAGGACATTTTCGACAACAAACTCATCTTTGGCGACAATTTGCTCGCGCTCAAGGCCCTCGAACAGGACTTCTTCGGCAAGATCAAGTGCATCTTCATTGACCCGCCGTACAACACCGGCAGCGCGTTCGAGCATTACGACGATGGAGTGGAACATTCATTGTGGCTTTCTTTGATGCGCGAGCGTTTGGAAATCCTCAACCGGCTGCTCTCTGCGGATGGTTCGCTCTGGATCACTATCGACGACAATGAGGCCCACTATCTGAAAGTCCTTTGTGACGAGGTAGTGGGTCGACCACAGTTCGTCGCCAATATCGTCTGGCAAAAACGCACCTCACGGGAGAATCGGGCGGCTATAGGATCTGCGCACGACCATGTCCTTCTCTACGCAAAGCGCGGGGCAATTGGGTGGAAAGACTCTCGAAACCCACTTCCACCAAATGACAGTGGATACTCAAATCCTGATAAGGATACGCGCGGGCTTTGGCGGTCAATCCCTTTCAGCGCGCAAGGCTTTAGGAAGAATCAGATGTATAAAATCCAAACTCCGTCTGGCGGTGAAGTCGAGCCGCCCAAGGGCCGTTGTTGGGCGGCGACCGAGCCGGAGTATTTGAAGCTCCTCGCCGAAAAGCGGGTTTACTTTCCAAATGACGGCACGGGAAAGCCACGCATCAAACAGTTCAAAGGTGAAGAGAAGGGATTAGTGCCAATGACGTGGTGGGATGCTGCACTTGCGGGGGACAACGAAGAGGCCAAGAAAGAAATTCTGAACTTGTTTCCAAACGACGAAGCGTTTGGGACACCAAAACCAGAGCGACTTCTTAATCACATTATTCAGATTGCAACAAATCCTGGTGATTGGGTTCTCGATTCATTCGCCGGTTCTGGCACGACTGGCGCGGTGGCTCACAAGATGGGACGGCGCTGGATCATGGTGGAGTTGGGTGAGCACTGCCACACGCACATCATTCCACGCCTCAAGAAGGTGGTTGATGGTGCAGACCCCGGTGGCATCACAGGAGCAGTTGGCTGGAAAGGCGGCGGTGGTTTCCGCTACTACCGACTCGCGCCCTCGCTGCTGAAAACGGACAAGTGGGGCAATCTCATTATCAACAAAGACTTCAATCCCGACATGCTGGCCGAGGCCGTCTGCAAGCTGGAAGGCTACACCTATGCGCCGAGCGACACGCTCTACTGGCAGCACGGCCATTCGTCGGAAAAGAGCTTCATCTACGTCACCACGCAACATTTGACCCGTGAGCAGTTGACGCAGTTGAACGATGAAGTCGGGGCGGGGCGCTCTCTCCTGATTTGCTGCTCCGCCTTCCGGGGCAAGCCGGAGAACAACCCGCATCTTGAATTGAAAAAGATTCCCAAGGCCGTCCTCTCTAAATGCGAGTGGAGCCACGACGATTACAGCCTGAAAATTGAGAACCTGCCCAAAGCTCCGCCGCCAAAGGGTCAACAGCAACTTTTGTAACGAGCAAAATCATGGAACAGCCGCCACAGCCAGGTTCAGAGATCGTCCTATACCAGACGGACGACGGGCGCACGCGCCTTGTGGTGAAGCTGGAAAACAATACCGTCTGGCTTTCGCTCAACCAGATCGCCGAGCTTTTCCAGCGGGACAAATCGGTCATTTCCAAGCACATCAAAAACGTCTTTGACGAACAGGAATTGAACGCGGAGGCAACTGTTGCAAAATTTGCAACAGTTCAAAAGGAAGGCCAGCGCGAGGTTTCCCGCGAAATTGAGTTTTACAACCTTGAGGTCATCATCGCCGTTGGCTACCGGGTAAAATCGCAGCGCGGCACGCAGTTCCGCCAGTGGGCGACGGCGCGGTTGAAGGAATATCTAGTCAAGGGCTTCGCGATGGATGACGAGCGCTTGAAAAATCCTCCGGGCAAAGGGCAGCAGGATTATTTTGATGAACTGCTGGAACGCATCCGGGACATCCGCTCTTCCGAACGGCGCTTTTACCAGAAGGTGCTGGATATTTACGCGACCAGCGTGGACTACGACCCGGGCGCAGAGGCGACGCAAAAATTCTTCGCCACGGTGCAGAACAAGATTCATTGGGCGACGCACGGTCACACGGCGGCGGAGGTGATTCACCAGCGCGCCGATGCGACCAAGCCGTTCATGGGCCTGCAAACCACGCGTCCGGGCGGGATCGTGCGGCGGGACGATGTGGCGGTCGCCAAGAACTACCTGACCGAGGACGAACTGCAGGTGCTCAACCGCATCGTCAACCTCTACATCGAGTATGCGGAATTGCAGGCGCTGGAGCGGCGGCCCATGACCATGTGGGACTGGATTGCGAAATTGGACGAGTTTCTAAAAATCTCCGGTCGCAGGTTGATGGATCACGCGGGCGAGGTTTCCGCTGAACTGGCCCGGGAGAAGGCGGGGCGGGAATACGAACGCTACCGCGCTTTTCTCGATACGCAGCCGCGGCTGGTGGATGAAGACTTCGAGAACGCGGCGAAGAAGTTGAAGAAACTGTCCGCACCCCGGTCGCCCAAACCGAGGAGACGTGATCCATGAACCCGCACGTCAACGCCATTGCCGGACGCCTGAGCCTGCGGCAGCCGCAACGAGACTCCTTGGCAATCCTCGACCGGATTACGGAGATTGTGCCGCCGAGCAAATCGCCGGACGTAGCCGCTGCGCTCGCCATCATCAAATCCGAATTCCCGAAGGTCACGGACTTCGAGCGCGAATTCCCCTCGATTTGCTTTGCGCTCGCCACGGGCGTCGGCAAGACGCGGCTCATGGGCGCGTTCATCTCCTACCTGCATCTGGCGAAGGGCATAAACAACTTTTTCGTGCTCGCGCCGAACCTGACGATTTACAACAAGCTGATTGCGGACTTCACGCCGAACACGCCGAAATACGTCTTCAAGGGCATCGCGGAGTTCGCCACAGACGCACCCGAAATCATCACGGGCGACACCTACGACAAGCGCAGTTTGTTCGGCGACATTTACCGCGTCCGCATCAACATTTTCAACATCTCGAAAATCAACTCGGAAGTGCGCGGCGGCAACATGCCACGCATCAAGCGGCTTTCGGAATACATCGGTCAGAGCTACTTCGATTACCTCGCCGGTTTGCCGGACTTGGTGTTGCTCATGGACGAATCGCACCGTTATCGGGCGTCCGCAGGCATCCGCGCCATCAATGAATTGAAGCCCATGATTGGCTTGGAATTGACGGCCACGCCTTTTGTGGAAACCGCCCGAGGCGCAACGCCATTTAACAATGTTGTTTATGATTATCCGCTGGCTCGGGCAATGGCGGACGGTTTTGTAAAAGAGCCAGCCGTGGTGACGCAGAAGAATTTTGATGCAAGCCAGTTCACGCGGGAACAGTTGGAGCGGATAAAATTGGAGGACGGCATCCGAATGCACGAAGCCACCAAAGTCGAATTGGAGACTTACGCCCGGCAGCACGAATGCCGCCAGGTGAAGCCGTTCGTGCTCGTAATCGCGCGCGACACGACGCACGCCAAGGATTTGCTGGAATTGATTCAGTCCGAGAAGTTTTTCGCGGGCCGCTACAAAGACCGCGTTATCCAAGTGGATTCCAGTCAGACCGGCAAAGAGGAAGAATTGATGATTGAGAAGTTGCTCAAGGTGGAAGACCCCGCCGAGCCGACGGAAATCGTCATCCACGTCAACATGCTCAAGGAAGGCTGGGACGTGAACAATCTCTACACAATTGTTCCGCTCCGCGCGGCCAATGCGCGAATCCTGATTGAGCAATCCATCGGGCGCGGTTTGCGTCTTCCCTACGGCGTCCGCACCGGCGTTACGGCAGTGGACCGGCTGAACATCGTCGCGCACGACCGGTTTCAGGAAATCGTGGACGAAGCGAACAAGCCAGATTCCGCCGTGCGGCTCACCCAGGTCATCCTTGACCCGGCCACCGATTTGCAGCCGACCAAGACCGTCATCGCGCAGCCGACCCTGATGGCGAAGCTGACCGCCACAACCGAGACGGCGACTGCCGCCGCCACGCCCGGAAAAGCCGCCGAACCTTTGTTCGCGACGGAGCAGGAACGGCAGATTGCGGCCATCGCGGTCAAAGTGATTCAGCAGCACGAGACGTTGCCGCAGGTGAATTATTTGCAGAAGGCCGAGGTGCAGGCGGCCATCATCAAGGAAGTGGCGGCGACTTACACCGCGCCCGCGCAGACGGAACTGACCGGAATCATCGCCAAGCCGGACATTGCGGCGGTTGTCGCCAAGGCGACCAAGCTGGTTATTGACCAGACAATCAACATTCCGCGCATTGTCGTTGTGCCCACCGGCGACGTGACGAGCGGGTTTAATGCGTTCACGCTCGATTGTGCGTCTGTTCGTTTGCAGCCTGTGAGCCGTGAATTGCTGATTCAGCATTTGCGGACGGCCAAGCAGGAATTCTTGCAGAACGTGAACGAGCAGTCGAAAGAAGCACGACCAGAAGATTACTTGGTGCGGGCGCTGATTGACTTCGATGACATTTCCTACGACGACCACGCGGATTTGCTCTACGAGTTGTCCGGCCAATTGGTGAAACACCTGCGCAGCTACCTTTCCGAACCCGACACGGTGAACGTCCTGCAATACCACCAGCAACAACTTGCGGCGCTCATCCACTCGCAGATGCAGTTGCCGGAGCATCGTTGGGAAAAAGCGACCGGCTACAAGGCAACGGTGAGCAAAGGCTTTTCCGCCCTGAAAGACAACGCCTACACCGCCGCCGCCACGGACGACATCAGGCCGTTCCGCATGACGGTTTCTGACCCGACGAACATCAAGCGTTACTTGTTTGGTGGTTTCGCCAAATGCCTTTACGACAAGCAACGCTTCGACGTGGACACGGAGCGGCGCTTCGCCGTGATTTTGGAAGACGACGGCGAGGTTTTGAAATGGTTCAAACCGGCGCGCGGACAATTTCAGATTTATTACAACAAGGAGCAGGCTTACGAACCGGACTTTGTGGCTGAAACCAAGAACCAGCTTTTCCTGTGCGAACCGAAACGCGCCGACCAGATGCAGAATCCCGAAGTCATTGCAAAAAGGGCCGCGGCCTCCGAATGGTGCAAGCACGCCACCGACCACGCGCAACAGCATGGCGGCAAGAAGTGGAATTACCTGCTCATTCCGCACGACGCCGTCACCGGCAACATGACCCTGGAAGGGCTGGCTTCGCGTTTTGGGGTGGCGTGAAAAGTGCGAAGACTATCCGCCTGCAATTGTCGATTTGATCCCAGGCAATGAGCTATGCCATATGGCAAAGTCTCGTTATTTCAATCGCAAGGTATTGTGGTTTGGCTCACCTCCCCGCTCAACGTCAGTTCCGCCTGCAGCACCGTGCGCCCGTTCACCGCTGCCGTCGCGCTGGCTTGGATCAAGTTACCGAGCCGACCGGTCACGCGTGCCTCCAGCCGGATGACTTCGCCGGGTTGCGCAGTTCCGAGAATTTTTGCTCCGCGCAATGCGGTGAGTTTCAAGCCGGCCAGCGGAGCCAGGCCCGGATCGCTTTGGGCGACGACACCCGCGAGTTGCGCCGCCGCTTCCAGCAAGAGCACACCGGGAAACAGGGGCTGGCCAGGAAAGTGGCCGGCCAGAAATATTTCATCCCCACGCACGAGGTACTCCCCCACCCCGGATTTGCCCGGCACCAATTCCACCAGGCGGTCAACAAACCGAAACTCCGGACCGTGTGGCAGGTGCTGGAGCGCGGACGCGAACGAGTCGCTCATAACCCGCCTTTTTTCAGCGGCTCGACGATTTTGATCTCCGGACCCAGCTTCGGATTGAACACCTGCTCATCGAGTTTCAAATTGAATTGCGAATTCGTGAAATCATTTCGCATCGACGAGCCGTCGGCAAAGACGAGTTCCGTCGCGCGCAAGGACGAGTCATTGGCCATGAACGTAATCCTGATTTGTGGCATCAGGCGTCGCGCCGCGGCGGACTTGGGCTGGAGCGCCACTACGTACCCTTCGTTTGCCTCATTCACGGAGAGGATTTTGAAGCGCGACTCCAGGTCGGCACGGCTGCGCGGAAATCCGGCTTCGAACAATGCCAGCGTGTCCTTCCATGGCCCCGCCGCATCGCCCGTGAGCGGATATCGTTCCGCGCGCTTAAGCCGCGGATAGATGACGAGCATTTGTTCGGGCTGCCGCACCGCGATGGTTTGCACCGGGTTGCCCAACTCCCAACGGAAACGGTTGGGCGCCGTGAACCAGACATGGCCCGGGGCGGTGAGCGGCTGGGCGAGCGCCTTGAGCGTGCGGGTCTGGGTGAACCCGGCGGACCAGGAATGCAAATTGGTTTGGGCATTCAGCCACGCTGTGAGCACCGCATTGGTATCGCTGGCGAGACCGGTCTCCAGCGCCCCAAACAACAGTGCGATCGCCGCAAAACTCTTGTAGCCGCAACCTTCAGGTTGCGCCGGGTGGAACCGCGGCTGTGAACGCAACCTGAAGGTTGCGGCTACGGTTGTGGCTACGGTTGCGGCGACTTCGGCCAGATGGGAACGAAATGATACCATTGGTCGGGATGTTGCCGGATGGCGGGCTCAAACGCACGCATGATTTGCTGGGTCAATTCCTGCCGGGCTTCGCGGGTGCCCAGCGCCATCCGGTCGTAGGTGATTTCCGGGAGTATTTGCGCCGCGTAGCCATGATCGCCGCGTGGCAAGACGACTGGAAGCAGAATGCAGCCCGAGGCGCGGGCCAGCTCCGCCGCGGCGATGGAGGCTAGGAACGGTTGGCGGAACAACTCAACTTCAATCGCACTGCCCGCCGGCGGACGGTCCACGAGCAACGCCACCGTCGCCCCGGATTCCAAGCGCTTGATGATTTCGATGAACGCAAAGGCATCTTGTCCCACCACCAACGTTTCAATCCCCCAGCGTGCGCGCGCGGCCTGACGCATTTCGGTAAAGCCATCCCCTGGTTCCGCCTGCGTCAACACCAGCAACTTCGCGCCGCGCGCCGCCAGCAACGGGGCGCCGAATTCCCAGTTACCCAGATGCGGAGTCACCAACAAGATCCCACGACCTTTCGTTTGAGCCGACTTAAAATGCTCCCAGCCATTGAATTCGGTGAACATCTCCGCCACAGACCGGCCCGCCTCGTAGCGCCAGAGATCGCCGAGCTTGCGGCCAAATTGGCGGAATAGTTTCCGCGTCATCCGTTCGGCGGCGGCACGGTCACCGTTCAGGACCGGCAAAAGATTTTGCACCACGATCCCGCGGCGCCGGGAGCCAAAGCACCAATAGAGCAAGCCCAGCGCGCCGGAAATCTGCTCACACCAACCCGCCGGCAGCACGCGCGCCAGGGCGACGCCAATTTTCCAGAGGCCACCCCGGTAGAGCGCGGACGGTCGGCCGTCCGAACCAGTCGATCCTGAATGCGCCCGTGGCGGCGAGGCCACGGCCCGCCACCACATCGGCAGCAGGTAAATCGAAATTAACATGTTGAAGCCGACGCCGACCGCACAGACTTCACCCAGACTCGCCATGCCCGCGTTGCCCGAGAAATAGAGCGAACCAAAGCCGGCCATGGCGGTTCCGCCACAGAGGAGCAGCGCGCGTCCCACCGAACGATGTGCCGCCGCTTCATTGCCATGGTGTCGGCGCAAGGCGAGCTGCATGAAAATGCTATAATCGACACCGGTGCCGAGCATGAGCGGCAGCGCCATCAGGTTCATCAAATTCCACGACCAGCCGGCCATTCGCATCACCGCCAGGAGGCACAAGCCGCTGGCCAAAAGCACCGCGAGGCTCAGGAGAATTTCCGTCGGGCGCCGGAAAGCGAGCCAGAGGGAAAGCAAAACCAGAAACACCATCGGCAACACCACCCGCCACAAGTTGGCCTGAACTCGTTCGAGAATCGCGTCGCCCAGCAAGTCCCAGCCGGACACCAAAAATCCGGCGCGCGACAAATCGCCGGACCAGCGCGCGATGGTTTGCTGCGTCACCGGGGCGTTGGTGCCGGGATAAACAAAGCCGACCGCGAACAACTCGCCGCGCGGACGTGCCACCATCTTTTCCAGAATCCACTGGCTCATTTGGTTCGTGGGCCAATAGGTGTTCGTGGAGGCGAGGGCGTTTTCCCAGGCATCGAGCAGCCCCTGGGTGAGGCCGAACGCGTTGGTGTTGAATCCGCCTTGCTGCAAATCCACCAGGAAAGTTGAGCGTTGCTGGGTGAGTTGCCGGGCGGTGGCGCGGTTGGCGGTTTGAAAATCGGGCCGGGGCCAGAGCGCGGAAGGCAATGTGAAACCGGCAATCCATTGGTGGGAGCGGGCGTTTTCGAGGATCTCGGCAGCCTGGTCCAGGCGGCGGGCAATCTCGGTTTCGTTGCTCCCCCGCGTGACCAGCCACAGGGGTTCGCGGTTTTGCGTGAGCTGCAATTTAATTTCATCCAGCGCGGCGTACGCCAGGCTGCCACGCGGCCGCAGTGCATTGGGCGACCGGTCGAGGCGCGGCGCTCCCTGGCAAAGGAGCAGCAGGCCGGCGAGGCCGAACGACAGGATCGAAATCATGGAAATTATCCTGCGGCGGCGGGCGTTCTTTGTTTCCGCAGCCGGCTCGACCGGTTCTTCCGGGATGGATCGCGGCCAGGTTCCGGCGGCGATCTGTTCTTGCCGGCGTTTCAGTCGGTCGCGAAACAGCGGTGGCAAAAACGCGAACAACATTACGAACGCAGACAGCGCCACCCCCAACGCCACCAGCGATCCCAGCTGGGCCAAGCCCGGCAGGCCGGCCAGATTGAGCACGAGAAAGGCGCTGATGGTGGTCACTGCCGCCCAAAAAATGCTGGGACCAATCGCCCCGCGAATTTCTGGAATGATCGCTTCGGGCGAGGCCAACGCCTCCTGATAATGCACCACGCCATAATCCACTGCCAGGCCGAGCAGGATCGCGGCGAAACCAAGGCTCACCACATTGATCGAGTCGAAGACCAGCGCCCCGAGGGCCAGCGTGCCGGCCAGCACCAGCGCCAGCAGGGTCAACAGCCAAAGCATCGGTTTCCAACGACGATGCGCCAGCCAAAACAACACCGCGATGACCGCGGCGGTAAAAACCACCGACTCGATCATGTCCCGTTCCATCCCCCCGGCAATTTCCGCGACAAAGAGCGGTCGACCCGTGTAATGAATTGCAATGGCGCGATGATCGCCACCCCAGCGATCCACGACGCCCTTCACCTCGCTCAACCACGCGACACATTCGCGGTAGCTCGACAGATCCGTCGCGGCTTGCACGAAAACAATCCGAAACCGCCCGTCCGCCGAGGCGAACAACTCCTGTCCCTGCCCCAGCGCCGGCGCTCCGGTGGCCGCCGAGTCGGGCAAACGCGTCAGGCCAAAGGGATCATAACTGAGACGGGCGATGTCGGCCGGCGACATCGACGTGGTGAGTTGTTCGCGGGTGGACGCGAGGGTGGCCGGGAGATTCGCCGGGGCCAGGCGGTTGGTCAGTGCCCCAAAAACGGACGGGGGCTGATTCAGCCAGAGGTGCGCGATCAGTTCGGCGGCCTGACCGGGATGTTCGAGCCAAGGCGGCTGCCAGGTGACTTGTTTGATCAGCGACTTTCGCTCTGCCAAAGCCAGGGCAAGTTCGCGCGCCGCAGCCTCCGTGGTCTCCGCGTCTGGCCCGCGCACCGTGAGAATCAATTCGCCAGCGTTGGCGAAATTCTGTTGATAGAGTTTCAATCCCTGCACGGCGGGCACATCGCCGGGCAAAAGATTCAACACCTCGACGTCGAAACGAAGCCTTGCCAGTCCGGCAATCAGCGGCAGCAGCAACAACAGCCAGAGCCAGCGGCGGGAGAATCTCATGGCGCGAAATAGCCCGCGATCACCTCACCAGAAGCCGCGTTCTCCAATCGCCACGAGCCATCCGCCTGCTTTTGCCAAGACCAGCCTGGCGTCGGGGTTGCGCCGGAAACGGCGTGCGCGAGTTGCAGCCAGCCCAGTCGCGCGGGCGGCCGGCCCGGGCCGCTGAACGCGCGGTTTTGAGGCACGAATTGGATTTGCCAGTGATTTGATGAGACTTGCGCGACGACGAGCGGGATCGGTGATTTTGTGAACTGAAGCCAGACCCGGCCATCAGGGTGGGTCGCAAGCTGCAACTCGCCGGCAATTTCCGACGCCCGTTTTCCACTCCGCCAAACCGCCTGGCCTTCGCGCAATTTCCAGCCCGGCTCGGAAAGATTCACCGGCGGTAATGGCGCGGTGCGACAGCCAGCGAGGAACAGCACCAAAATTGAACCGCCAAGGCACCAAGACAAATAGCGAAGGCCAATAGATGGATTCTTCCCAATCTGAGTTTCCGGAGAAACCAAGAACTGGTCTGCCTTTGTGTCTTCGTGCCTGGGTGGTTTGAAATTCATCCTACTCAAACGAGATTCGTGGCACGAGCGGCCAGCGGGCTTGCATTTTTACGATCCAGAAAAAGAGCCGCATCCGCCAACGCATCGGCCAGCCGCCGTCAAGTTCGCCCGCCAGCACGGCGTTCAC
>JAYTXL010000447.1:0-3057 GCA_043742955.1 Verrucomicrobiota bacterium
ATCGCTCCAGAAACTCGACATGCCCATCGACGAACAGGTAATTGAACTGATTCAAGCCGTGAAACCTCGCCGATCCCTCCATGCCGTTTACCCAAATACCATCTTTGGTTTGTTCGATAAATTGGTCATCGGTGCAGCGGACGTCACATGCATTAATATTCCCCTGAAAATTATCATTGTGCACCCGCTCCGTCATCGAGATCGTCCCCTGCGCGTCCTGTACCATCCCCTCTCTGACCGCCGCGACGCCCGTGGGAAAAAACGGATTGGCAGGAGTACCCCAGTCACTGCTGGTCCGCCAATACGCTCCCGCCGGACTTTCTCCCGGGGGCAAAAACGCGTTGGACCAATCGCCGCCGGTATTAAAATTATAAACCAATCCTACGCCGGACACGGTTTGTGAGTCGATCGGATTGGAATACGGAGTGGGGCTGGGATTGGTCGTTTGAGGAACGGCCGAATTCCAAGCTGCTCCAACCGGCACCATGTAGGTGGCGGGCATGGAATAAGTCCGACGGGCAAACTGGTGCGTTGCGCCCACACTATGGGGCGTCCGAATCGGCACCTTGTCGGCGGGGCACTTCAACACCTTGAGGGTCTTGGCTATGTTCGGCACCCACGAACTCGCGTCACCCACATCATAATTTCCACCCAACACGCTATTCAAAAAATCGTCGTAACCCATTTGGCTATTGTTGGTGTTCATACCCGCCGGCGGCAACTTCTCGGAATTGTCGCCGCTGTAAATGCGCATCGCAGTGCCGATTTGCTTTAGATTGCTCAGACAGGCGACCGCCTGGGCCTTCATCCTCGCCTTGGCCAGCGCCGGTAAAAGCATCGCCGCCAGAATCGCGATGATCGCGATCACCACCAGCAGTTCGATCAGTGTAAATGCCAGCGTGCGCATCTGGCCCATCCCCCAACCCGGCTCTTGTTTGTTTGATTTCATAATTTGATCTGGTTGTTAAAACCCACCGAACGGCTGCGTTACTCTTGAACTTTTACCATTCACTTCACCGCCCCGCCATAGCCCTTTTGGGTGATGCCATCAGCGCCCGCTATTTGTTCTCCAACCGCACTTGCTGCGTCTTCGGATCCAAGACAAATTTCTTCCCCGCCGGTGCCTCCGGAAGCCTCTGCAAAATCCCGGCCGTGACCAATTGATCCAAACTCTTCAACGACATCATCGCCGCAGTCGATCCACTCGTCATCGTCATGCCCCCCTGCGGCGGCTTGTTGCCGGCGGTCTTCATCTTGTCCAACATCCCCTTTTGCGCCATTTTCTGCGCATACGCTGAAATGGCGCTGTTCAGCATCTTTATTTGCGCTTCACCCGACTCCCCCGATCCGGCTTCCCCTACTCCACCCGGCGCACCCCCGCCGTCCATCGCCTTGGGCGCTTCGCCCGGCACCGGCGGTTGCGGATTGGCCGTCGCCCCACCTTCCGCAGGTGCCTCCACCTTCGGTTTCTTTTCTTTCACCACTGGCGCGGCACCGGCCTCCGGCTTGTCTCCCTTGTCACACGCGCACAACGCGAGCGAAAGCGCAGTCACACCGAGCAGTAAAGCATGGGATGTTTTCATAATCGTTTGCAAGCAGTCCAAATTTCTTGTGTTTCCGCATTGATAAACTTTTTTTGACCAATGTCAAAGGGAAAATAATACCATTTCCTGCATTCGTCGTTCACGTTCTTGCGGACCCAATACTCGTACTCGATACCATCGCAGCGGTCAACGGCACGATCCACTCCACTCGGGCTTTGCGGTATTGGCTCCGGAGGGGCGAATTCCACGAGTCCCAGACTGAGTCCCAAACTGAGTCCATGACTTGGGAGGGATGCTCGCTGCGCGAGGAAGTGGTACTCGTGGAATCCGTCCCTCCGGGCGCAAGATATCCCGGTGCCATCGAACACGTCCTGAGTCCTGGGCCAAAGGACTGGCGCTGGACGCGCTCCAGAAACGGCCGACGGGCCCGATTTAGTCCATCTATTTTTGTCCGGCGCAATGCTCGAAACATTTACCCGACCGGGCGGCAGGTATTGCCAACGTGGGGCGAGCTTTCAGCTCACCGGTTGGGTCTCGCCGTCCTATTGGGCCGCAGCTTTGTGGAACCAACTGAAGGCCGCGACCTGAGTCCTGGGCCACCCCGCAACCGTGGGCAAAAAGCAGCCACCCAAAGAGTGTTTCGCCAGGGACCGCCGGTCCTCCGAAATGGGCAAGCCTTGCGGGGGCCATTTTATTTCTCCCGCCGCACCACCAATTGATAAAGATAAAGCGGCCCGCCGCGATCATAAGCGTCCACCAGGCCAAGATAATAAATCCCGTCCGCAGGGAGACGGGCGCGCAGCAATGAATCCGCACCGCCCCCGCCGCTGTCGTCATTGATCGTCAGAATCTGGCCCCGCGCATCGTAGAGCGTCAGCACGGAATCCAACGCGGAACCATGACGCGCCGCGAACACCTCGGCCGCAACCTGGTCCCCGGCCCGGCCCGCGAACCGGAACACATCGACATCCCCGGCCGATTGAATGGCGCCCTGCACACGCTGCGCAAAGGAGATCTCCTGGGCGGTGCGAAACCCGTCATTGGGTTCCCGCTCAGCCAGCCAGGCCGCTGGATCCAGAACCGTCAACGCGTAGGGCGGACTCTCCCCCGCAGGCGTGACCACCACCAACGGCAGCGGTCCGGGCGGCGTTTCCGGCGGAAGCCACAGCTCAACCTCGAGCTGGGTGTCGCCAATTTTCTTTACGTCCAACTCCTTGGGCCCTTCTGCTTTCACATTCGTCTTTGGCCGGGCCTCGACCGGCTTTTTTCCGATCATGAAGCGCACGACCGAGGCGTTGGTAAAATTCACTCCGCGGATTTTAATAAGATTCGTGGAGCCCGGCAGCACCCCCAGGGGCAGGGTCAAAGCGATCCGGGGCGGCTCATTTTTGGCCGGGGAATCCTGCGCGCCCACAAATACGCACGCCCCCAGCGCGGCTAATACCCATGGCAAATGACTTCCGGTAAAATCAACCAGGCGGCCGGGCCGGCCGGCCGCCGCGTAGTGGCACGG
>JAYTXL010000448.1:0-7732 GCA_043742955.1 Verrucomicrobiota bacterium
TATTCTGTCATCTCATTTGTTTTTTGGCTCCTATAAAAACCATGAAAACTCACAAAATTCGCGATTTTGGGCCGAATCCTGTGGGATGGCTGTGAAATATTTAAAATTGAAACTGATATTCATAATTGCCTCCTCAATGGAACAATCGGCTTATTCAGTGATCACGGGCAATTTCTCGCCCACCCAAAACTCCACGATTTTGACATCGCCTCCTTTGCTGACCGCCACGCGATACAACCCTCGACCACTACCCGTGGCGAAATAGAAGGTTCCGGTCTTGAGATTGTCTAACGTGATGTCCAGCGTCCCTTTACCGTTTCCGATTGAGTGGGGAAAGGGTGAGGTGGGACAGGCTTCCAATCTGGCGCCGCCATCTGAATGGGACGGGGGCGGCGGGCAGGATGCCCCGCTCTACGGGTGGAGACCGGCACGATGCCGGTTCGAGGTGAACTTGATTCAGGCCCAAGAAAAGCAGGAGCGGCGGGAACAGTTTCTCCGTGCTGAAGGCCGATCCGCCTTTGATACCACTGACCGCCTTGTTTCTTCCCGCCGGTTTTCATCTGCTTAGTTTCCATTCTGCGCAAAAGGGACGACCAGGCCGTCACAAGCAAAAGGACATTTGGTAAATTCGCAGTCAATCTCCGCCTAGCTTGCCGAAAGTCAAATTGATTTTCAAGATTCTATTTCTGCTTGGCAAATGAACACCTCCTCCATTCTCCGCCCGGTAACATGAATGGTAAGTGAACCCGGCCAACTGCTCGGATGCCTTTTTATGTTTGCTTGGGACCGGCGGGGTGGCATACACCTAACCTCACTCTTATGAAGCGAATCCCCATAGCCGTTCTGTTTTGTCTGCTGGCCCTGCTGCCGTTGCGCGGCGAGGCCCAGGGCAAGGTTGAATTCAAACGCACCGAGGATGTCATTTACGGCCGCAAGTTTGGCACGGCATTGACCCTCGATGTTTTTCAACCGGAAAAGCCGAACGGCGCAGGCATCATCTTCGCGGTGAGCGGCGGTTGGTTCTCCAGCCATGAGGCGGTCAATGGCAACAGCTACATGCCGTATTTGTCGCGCGGTTACACGGTTTTCGCCGTGGTGCATGGTTCCAATCCCAAGTTTCAAATTCCCGAGGTCACCCAGGACATGCATCGGGCCGTGCGCTTCATCCGTTTTAATGCCGCCAAGTACGGCGTCGATCCAAACAAGCTGGGCGTCACCGGCGGCAGCGCGGGCGGGCATCTCTCGCTCACGCTGGGGACGCAGGGTGCCCCGGGAAATGCGGATGCGAAAGACCCCATTGATCGCGCGAGCAGCGCGGTGCAGTGCGTCGCCTGTTTTTTTCCACCCACGGATTTCTTGAACTACGGCAAGGAGGGCGAAGATGCCGTGGGGGTCGGGATACTGAAAGATTTCAAAACCGCTTTTGGCGCGCGCTCGGAAACGGCGGAAGGCCGGCAAAAATTGGGCCGGGAGATTTCCCCGATCTATTTCATCACGCCGAAATTGCCACCCACGCTCATCCTCCATGGGGACGCGGACAAGCTCGTGCCCATTCAACAGGCGGAGAGTTTCGTCAAACAGGCGCAGGCCGCCGGTGCCAAGGCCAAGCTCATCACGAAGGCCGGCAAACAGCATGGCTGGCCGGAGATGGGCCAGGACATGGTGATCATGGCGGATTGGTTTGATGAGCATCTGCGCGGGATCAAGAAATAACGGGTGGAAGACTTTTCAACGCAGAGGACGCAAAGGTAGGCGCGGAGGGCGCGAAGGGGCTTTTTCTCTGCGTCCTCTGCGTTTCATCGGATTTCGGGTTGAATTAACCGTCTGAAACTTTTATCTTCGCGCATGCCAATCTACGAATTTCATTGCGAGCAATGCGGAAGCGACAGCGAAATCCTGGTGCGTTCCACCCGCTGGAAAGGCACCGCCTGTCCGCATTGCGGCTCGCGCAAGCTTGCCAAAAAGTTTTCCACCTTTGCCTCGAGCGGCGCCGGTGCCGAACCATCGTGTTCCGGCACTCCCAAATCCTGCGGTAAATGCGGCACGGGAAAACCGCACTCCCATTGACCTCGAGCCCGCGATCGGAACCTTCAGCGGCCGCAGACGCGCGCCGCCGTCACCTGGCTCAAATCCGCCACCGCCCAGTCCGGCTGGTGCGCCTGCAGTTGTTCTAAATCAAACCCGCCGGTGGCCACGGCGAGCACTTTGGCATGGATGGCCCGGCCGCATTCGATATCGAGGGGCGTATCCCCAATCACGAGAACTTCTTCACCGCCCAACTTCTCGGGCAGCAAACCGCCCGCCCGATCCCGAGCCACGGCTGCGATCTGATTCCGGTCGCTGTGGTCATCCGCGAACCCGCCGGTCTGAAATTCTTCCCACAATTGAAAGTGGCGCAATTTAATCTCCGCACCCAGCCGGATGTTGCCGGTGAGCAGGCCTATCAGGGGGGGCTGCGGCAGGGCCCGCAGATCGCCGAGAAACTGCCGGACCTGCGGACAGAGCCCGCCTTCGAGATGGCCGAGCAGGTGGTCCAGCCAGAATACGTAGCAATCAAAGAAGCGCCGAAAGTTTTGCGGCGTGGGCTCGATTTCATTTTGCCGAAAAAACTCCTGCACCAATCCGGTATCGGTGCGGCCGGCGAACTTGAGTCGATCAGCACCTTGGTGCACGGAAAATTCCGAAGCGAACGCCCGTCCAAAAGCCTGCATTCCCGCACCTCCCGTGCGGATCAGTGTGCCATCAATATCAAATAAAACCACGCGAACCATGCCGCAGTGTAGGAAGCGACGGGGAAAAGACAAGCCAGGCGGAAACGGAAAAACCTTCGCCCGCAAGGGGTGCTGTTGCGCGCCGGCCAACCGCGCCCATCAGCGCGCCGGGGCAGGGAATTCCGACACTTGAATGTCCGGTCTGCCTTCCGTCACCGTGATTCGTCGGTCCACCGGCAGATGCTTCAATTCCTGTACCGTGCCGTCCGGCCAGCGAATGGTCAGCCGGTCAATCTGTTTGGCCTCGCCCACGCCCAAGATCATTTCGGCCGGTCCCGAACCCATGAAACCGTTGGCGGGAAAAAGGTCCCGCACGATCTGCCGGCCGCCACAATGCGCCACCACGCGCGCCCCAATGCCCGCGCGGTTGCTCCGCGTGCCCACCAGATCCAGCCGGACGCGGTGCAGGGTGCGGGGAAACTGGTTGCGAAATAGCCGCAAAGGACCGCCCCCCACGGAACCCACCAGGAGGTCGGGGGCACCGTCACCATCAAAATCTGCGGCGATGACGGAGCGCGAATCGGAATCGATATCCGCCCGCGAGGCGAAAGAAGCGTCGAGGAAAGATTTGCCCCCGAGGTTGAGATAAACGCGATTTCGCTCATAGGCACTGAAGTTTTTCCCCTCCGGCGCGAGCTGGAATGGATTCGACACCCAAAACTCGCCCGCGTCCCGGTTGACCGCCCCCAGGGCCGGCAAAGCCGCGCCGCGATCCAAAGGCTGTGACACGACAGCCCGCCAGAGGCAGGTTCACCCGTCGGGCTTGCCGCGCTGGAAACTCATGAAACCCGTGGCCGCATACAAGTCAAGCCAGCCGTCCCCGTCGAGGTCCACCAAGGCGGGCGCATAGGCCCAGCCCACATTATTCACGCCCAACGATTCGCTTACCTCTTCAAACCGGGTCTGCCCCGGCGTGCGCCAATAAAGATGATTCCCGGCACAAGACCCTTTGATCTTCTCGAAGATTCCGGGCGGATAATCGTTCGCCTGCACATGCGCGATGATGCGGCGTCCCATCTTGGAATACATGGTGGCCACGTAAATTTCCGATTGACCGTCGTTATCCAGGTCGCCCGAGGCCACGCTCATGCTGGTGGCGTAATTGGCCGTTCCGCTGGCTTGGGAAACATCCTCAAAGGTGCCGTCACCCCGATTGCGCAGTAGGACATTTTCCCCGAAATCATTCGCGATATAGAGATCGGGGAAGCGATCCTGATCATAAAAAAACCACATCGCCGCAAAGCTGCGCCGCCGGCCGCCCCCGGCATGGGCCGCCGCCGTGACATTGCGAAAGACACCGTTCCCTTCGTTGTGCCACAACTCATTCTCCGCTCCACTTTTCGTATCCCCTACCCACGGCACTTTTTCGCCGGCCGGAATGGGTGCCCCATCCTGATAAAGCACATAGATGTCCGGCAAGCCGTCGCAGTCGTAGTCCGCGACGATGATTCCCATCGGCATGTTGCCAAACTTGAGTTGCGAGTGGGCGGTGACATCCACCAACTGGCGGCCCGCGACATTGTGGAAAAGGCGATCGCCCATAATCAGGTCCGGGTACCCGTCATTGTCGTAGTCAATCCATGCCGTTGCGAAGTTCACCCGACCGCCCCCGTTTTCCCAGTGGTTCAAGCCGAAGGATTCCGTGACATCTTCAAACCGTTTGCCCTGCTTGGAATGGAGCAACAACGGATCGCCTTCGAGCGTGGCGATCGCGATGTCGAGAAAACCGTCGCGATCAAAATCCGCCACCGCAATTTGGAACCGGTATTGTTCCACTTCCGGGAGCGGGAGTTTCCAGTTATCCGGCAAGGCCGCATGTCCCGTCAGGCCGGCGGACTCGGTCACCTCCTCCATGAGCGGGCGCGGACTCGAACGGAAAGATTCGGCATCCATCTGCCAGCGCGTGAGGATGGGCCCGGCGGCGATCTGATCGTCATTCGCAAAGCGCGCTTCCACCCGATGCCGCGACTCCAGCACGGCCGGCCCATTGGTGGCGTTGAAGCCATCAAACGTCAGCAGCAGCTCCAGTTTCCACAGGTTCGTCTGGGCCGCCGTGCGGTCGATGTGCAACACCCGCAGCTTCGAGCTTTCGATGCGGGCGAACCCGGCCAGGGCCGCGATCAGGGAACCGGTCAGTCCGTCGCGGCCAACCTTGGAAGCGGTTCTTGCGTCGAAACTACGCCGACGTTCCGTAACCATTCCCGCCTGCCGCAATTCTTCACCGCCGGCTCCGAACGTCCAGCCTTCAAAACCGTCGTGAAAAAACCGTGACAACTGATCCCGCTCCCGGCTGGCCAGCGCCTTCATAAAGGGGCTGCCAAAATGGGTTTCCAATTCGAAGGCGAAATGCTCGGTATCCCAGATATACTTTTGTTTGACTGGATCCAGTTCCGCCGTGGCTAATTTCGACGAATCACCCCGACGAGACGAGTCCACGGCCGGCGGCCTCTTTACCCACACTGCCCCACCAGCGAGGATCAAGACACCCAGGCTGGCGATGAGCAGCAAGCGCGGTGTTGAGAATGGCTTCATCTGGTTGGGACCGCAAAAATATAATGGCCCGCGCTTGAGCACCGCACGGTCGCGGATTTCCCCCGTAGATACCGCGTCCAGCCGCGTGGCTCAATGATTAACTTGTGGCCCAGTCATTGCGTTTGAAAGCGCCAGTTATCCGGCCTGTATTCCGACCCCGGCGATCGTGGTTTTTGTTGTTTTGTTTTGGTCGCGAAGTCTTAATCTCAGCGCGTCGTCATGCAACCCTTGTCGTCGTCGCCGAAAAAACCGGCCGCCCCCCCCGCACCCCGTTTTAACCCGGCCCTGCGCTTCGGACTGACCACGCTGCTGGTGCTGGGCGTCGGCTTCCTGTTGGGATATGAGTCGAAGCCAACACCGTCCCCATCGGTCAACCAGCCGGGGACGCCGCCGTTGCCGGCCGGGGCCATGGCGAATCCATCCCCCGAGTTCCTCCGCGGCCGCGAAGTGGCGCGCGCCGTGTGCGTCTTGTGCCATCTTTTTCCGGAACCGGCCATGTTGGACAAGACGGCCTGGGGCTTGGAGGTTTTGCCCAACATGATGTTCTGGGTGGGAGGCGCGCCCTTTGATTACGAAAACCATCCGGGTGGCGAATTAGTGCGCCAAGCCGCGATCATGCCCCCAGCGCCCTTGATCATTCCACAGGATTGGCGGGCCATCTGCACTTACTATCTGGCGGCGGCCCCGGCGGCGCTGGTTCGGTCCAACACAATCCGTACGGCCCTGCCCGTGACGACACAGTTTCGCGCAATCACGGCCCCTTACCATCGGGATACGCCGATGACGACCCTGGTGAAGATTGATTCGCCAATGCGAAAAATATTCGTGGGTGATGCCGGCACCGGCACCCTGGAGCAATTGAACCCGGCCGGCGTGGTGGAACGCTCCCTGAAGGTGAACGGCACCCCCGTGAGCCTCACCATCAATCCCCGTGGCTGGCACTTGACCTTGCTGGGCGACTTTTTTGCGTCGGATGAACCCAAGGCCAAACTCCTGCGCTTTGATCCACCCAAGGCCGGCGCCTTGACGTTTCAAACGGTCTGGGACCAGCGCCCCCGCACCACCGATACTGTCCTGGCGGATTTGGATGGCGATGGCTTCGAGGATATGGTTGTGTCGCATTTCGGCAATTTGATCGGCCGTTTTTCCTGGTATCAGAATGATGGCCGAAACGAGTTCACTGAAAAAATTCTCCTCAACCGGCCCGGCGCCATCCGCGCCTACGTGCGTGATTTCAATGGCGATGGCCGTCCGGACATCATCGTCCTGATGGCCCAGGCCCGGGAAGGCATCTCGCTGTTTCTGAATCAGGGCCACGGGAATTTTGAGGAAAAGGTGCTCCTGGAAAAGCCGCCCATGTGGGGCTTCACCGATTTTGCATTGGCGGATGTCAACCATGACGGCTTCCTCGACATCATCACCGCCAACGGCGACAACGGCGACAACATGCGAATCCCTCCGCCGGTCAAGCCCTACCACGGGATTCGCATCTATTTGAACGACGGAAAAAATCACTTCTCGGAGGCGTTCTTCCATCCCCTGCCCGGCGCCTACAAAGTGCTGGTGCGGGATTTCGATAATGATGGCCAGCTCGACCTGGCCGCGATTTCATTCTTCCCCGATTACGAACATGCGCCCGGGGAAAACTTCGTCTTCCTGAAAAACACCTCTGAGCGCACCAGCGGCGCGGCCTTGCGATTCAAGGCTTACGGCCTCCCGGAGAGCATGAAAGGCCGTTGGGTGACGGCTGATGCGGGCGATGTGGACGGGGATGGCGACATTGATCTGGTGCTCGGTTCCTTTCAACAAGGGTTCAGTGCCGTCCCGTCAGACATCCGGGAGTCGTGGAAGAAAGAGGGCGCGACTTTGTTGATCCTGCTGAACACCCTGCGCGAATGAGGTCAATTTTTTTTGGTGGAATTCTCGCCCGGGCCGCATGGTCAGCGTTCTGGTGGGCAAAAAAACGTGCGAAGAGTTACCTCGTCGCACGTTTATGATTCCAACTTTTTAAATCAATCGTTGGGATTGATCGACCACATTCCCCGCAGAGTGTTGCCAGGGTAAAAGCCCAAGGTGGGTGCGACTTTTCCAACGGTATCACCTCGGTTCAAGAAATCCACATGACCATCGGCGAAAAGATAGTTAAACAAATCTTTCCCATGCAGTTCCTCCCCGGTGGGCTGGAAAAAATAAGGGGCTGCCCCGGTGCTCAGGATGTGACTGTTGGCATTGTCAATGTAGCAGAGCGTATCCACACCGCCCCAGGCTTCATTGGGGCTAACAAAATCGGTCATGGTGATCGTGCCGGATGGATTCAGCAGCATTGCGCTAAGGACGGCGGGCAGATCGCGCGCAGTATTGGCCAAACTTGATCCCGGTCCAACCGTCGGCTGTCCGATCGTCCAGCCGTTGGTAAACCCCGAGCCGAC
>JAYTXL010000449.1:0-45597 GCA_043742955.1 Verrucomicrobiota bacterium
GAAGCTCGTCATCCCCAATCCGCACAAAGGGGACATTGACTGGTCGCTCACCAAACGCATCCTCGAACATGCGGGAGTCAGTCGGGATGAGTGGGATAGAATTTAGAGGCTTGGCAACAGCCCATAATTTTCCGGGCCTGAATGCGCAGGAAAGCCCGCCTTTTGTCGCGTGGTACGGCACTTTTAGAGCCTGCGAACCTCACCTCCTGTAACGACATCGACAACGAAGGCCCATTGATATCCGCAGTTCTGGAAGCTGAATACCGCTTGACAGGTTTTTGCGTGGGTTCGTGCGTGGGTAGGCGGCAATATCTGGCTATACCTCAATATTTTTGGCGAGAGTCTTAAACCGCTCTCCATTTTTCTGTTTGACCGTGATAGTCACGTGACCTGTCTTGCTGGTCTTGATGTCGTGAACCGTTCCGGATTTACCGGCGTGCGTGCCGCCAACGACACGACAAACATCGCCGTCCTTTAGTTTTGTTTTTGATGCCATAATGGTTGCTTTTTGATGAGCGAGAACTGGTGTTGTGCCGCCTAACGGACAAAAGCTGGGCCACGCCGCCGGTGACAGAGTCATCAAACGTAGGCGACGACGTGAGGAGTCTCACAATTCCGATTCCAGGCAAAGGTCAGAGACTCGTCACCTCGTCTCCTACCACGAAGATGTAAGTAGGCCCCCAGCAGCCCCTCGTCCTGCCGCAAAATGGATGTGCGACTCACCTCAAGCACCTGGCATGGCCTACGCCAGCACCCGCCTCCACGCCCGCCGCAAATAGCGGCACCTGTTCACCCGAAAGGAGCGGGTAGGATGACGATTGAAGTTTGAAAGTAGCCCGGCGGAAGTCGCCAAGGAGGTGGGGCAGTAGATGCCCGCTGAAGAAACGACCCGCACCAAGCGTGAGCATCGTATGCGCCTGGAGAGTGCTCCGCAACCTATTCTCGCCTCCGGACCTGATTGTCAAATCCACGTCGCCGCCAAGAAATGTTTCATCTAGTTTCAGCGCCCAAACCCACGCCGTCGGGAACAAGGAGAGATCTTAATAGGGTCAGTCCCGACTATTGTAATAATTATCAGGAACGCTGCTTGCGCAAATGGCTCTCCTCCGTCCAACCGATACCGGGGTTTTACTTCGCCATGCCACCGGGGTTTCGGCGCCTGATGTTGCGTGGCCGGGGGAGGACAGGAAAAGATTTTGTTGATGACAAATCCTTGCGGATTCCTGTCAGCGGCCTAGGCTTTTGCCCCAGCAATCCTTGAACGCCCATGAATACACGAAATCGCCTGACGCGCCGCGCCTTCCTCCGGACATCCATCGCCTCGCTGACCACGCTCAACATTCTGCCGCGTCATGTTTTGGGCGGTCCGGGTTTCACCCCGCCCAGCGAGGTCCTCACTCGCGCCGTCATTGGCACGGGCGGCATGGGCCTGGGCCATGTGAATTCCATCAACACCGCCTGCAAGCTGCTGGCCGTTTGCGATGTGGACGAACACCACCTGCAGACCTCGTTGAAGGCCGGCGGACCCGATTGCAAAGGCTACAAGGATTTCCGCGAGGTGCTTGCCCGCAAGGATATTGACATCGTGCACGTGCCGACGCCGCCGCACTGGCACGCGCTGATTTCCATTGCGGCCGCGAAAGCGGGCAAAGACATCTGGTGCGAAAAACCCTTGAGCCGCACGATCGGCGAAGGGGAAGCGGTGGTCGCGGCGGTGAAGAAATACCAGCGCATCTTCCGGCTCAACACCTGGTTCCGGTTCAAGGATGGTTTCTACGGCATGGGCACCACGGTGCAACCCATCAAAAAGGCGGTCCAGCATGGCTTGCTTGGTTGGCCGCTTAAAGTGACGTTGAGCGCCGCGACGGGTTTTGACTGGAAGTTTGTCTGGGTGGGCCGCACCGACCTCCCACCGCAACCCGTGCCGCCTCAGCTGGACTACGATTTCTGGCTCGGCCCCGCGCCCGTTAAACCCTACCATCCGCATCGTGTCCACGGAACCTTCCGCGGGTATTGGGACTACGATGGCGGCGGCTTGGGCGACATGGGCCAGCATTACCTTGACCCGGTCCAATACATCCTCGGCAAGGACCACGAAAGCCCCGTTGAAATTGAGGCCGATGCCCCCGTGCAGGATCGTGACGCCGTCGGAATCTTCCGGCGGATCCGGCTCAAGTATCAGGATGGTTGTGAAATCATCCTCGATGGCGAGAATCGCGACCCGGCTGCCGCCTTTCTGCAAGGGCCGCAGGGGAAGATCATGAAAGGATTCAAGTCCGACCTCCCCGACCTCGAAAAGAAACTCGCGGCATTGAGTGACCCGGAACCCCAGGTGACCGACTTTGTGGAGGCGGTGAAGACGCGGAAGAAATTTGCCTTGAACGAAATCAACGGCCATCACTCCTGCACGCTGGTGAATCTGGCGAAGACGGCTTTGCAAACGGGACGGGTATTACACTTCGATCCCAAGAAGCAGCGCTTCATCAACGACCAGGAGGCCAACAGTTATATCCATCAACCGATGCGTGGCCCCTGGAAAGTTTAATCCGGCCCACCTTGGAAAATCGAATTATCCCGCCCTCGTCCCAGTCAGATCCAAACATATATGCGCCTTCCAAACCTTGGTTTTCTGGCTTTCGCCGCCCTCAGCTTCGCGGCCAGCACCCTGCAACTCAGCGCGGAACAAACCGGCAAACCTCGCCGTCTGCTCGCCGCGGATGACTCCACTCAGCGCCTCGCCATCATCGCGGCGGACGGTTCTTTCGAGTGGGAATTGAAGGTGGGCGGTATTCATGATGCCCAGGTCCTGCCGAATGGCAATGTGCTGCTGCAGCAAGGCTTCCAGAAAATTGTCGAAGTCGCCCTGGATAAGAGCGTGGTGTGGGAATATGACTCCGGTAAAATGAATGGCAATGAGGGCAAACACGTCGAGGTGCATGCCTTCCAACGGCTCGAAAAAGGCCTCACGATGATCGCCGAATCCGGCCCTGGCCGTATCATCGAGGTGGATAAGCAGGGGAAAATCCACCACGAAATCAAACTCAAGCTGAACCATCCCAGCGCGCACAGCGACACGCGCCTCGCCCGGAAAATCGCCAATGGACATTATCTGGTTGCGCATGAGGCCGATGGTTGCGTTCGGGAATACGAACCGACCGGCCACGTGGTTTGGGAGTTCGAGGTGCCGCTGTTTGGCAAGGAGCGCAAGGGCGGCCACGGGCCGGAGGCGTTTGGCAATTCGCTTTTTTCCGCCACGCGCCTCGCCAACGGCAACACGCTGATTGGCGCGGGCAATGGTCATAGCGTCCTCGAAGTCACCCCGGCCAAGGAAATCATTTGGAAAGTGGAGCAGAATGATCTCCCCGGCATCACCCTCGCCTGGGTCACCTGTGTCCAACGCCTCCCCAACGGAAACACGCTCATTGGCAATTGTCATGCCGGCCCGGAAAACCCGCAGTTCATCGAGGTCACCAAGGGCAAGCAGGTGGTGTGGACCTGGAAGGACTTCAAAAACTTCGGCAACTCCACCCCCGTCCAGGCGGTGCTCGGCGCCAAGAAGTAAGGATGAGGTCGTTCCCACACCTGGTAGCAGCCGAGGTGACGAGGCTCACCACGCCACTTTTTCAGAGGCTCCTCACGTCGTCGGCTAGCCTCGCCGGCGGACTCAGGTCGCGCATCTCATTCTCGATTCTTCTGCTGGTAGGGTTGGGGACAGGGATCCCGGTCCGGGCCGCCGAACCCAGCGTCGCCGGCCGGGAACACTTCGAGCGCAAGGTGCGCCCCTTGCTCGCGGAGAATTGCTATTCCTGTCACGGCGATGAAAAGCAGAAAGGCAAGCTACGACTCGACTCGCCGGCCTTCATTCGCGCGGGCGGCGAGCGCGGTGCCGCCATTGTGCCGGGTCAACCGGACCAAAGCCGGATCCTGCTGGCCGTTGGCTACCAGGACGAAGAACTCAAGATGCCGCCCAAGAAGCGGCTCTCCCAACGGCAGATTGCCGACTTGACTGAATGGGTGAAACTTGGCGCGCCCATGCCCGCCGGTGAGCCATCCGTACCCGCGACGGTAAAAAGGGAATTTCAAATCACCGCCAAAGACCGGGCTCACTGGGCCTTTCAACCGGTGAAATCCCCCGCCGTTCCGTCCGTGAAAAAACGCGCCGGGTCGCCGAATCCGATCGATGCTTTTGTCCAATCACGGCTGGAGGCAAAAGGCCTGGCACCCAATCCACCCGCTACGAAACGTGAGTTGATTCGCCGCGCCTACTTTGATTTGACCGGTTTGCCACCTTCCCCCGCCGACGTGGAGGCGTTTCTGGCCGACCGTTCGCCGCGCGCGTGGGCAGACCTGATCGATCACCTGCTGGCTTCGCCCCGCTATGGTGAAAAGTGGGGCCGGCACTGGCTCGATCTCGTGCGCTTTGCGGAGAGCAACAGCTATGAACGCGACGACGACAAGCCGCACGCCTGGCGTTTCCGCGATTACGTCATTCGCGCCTTTAATGCCGACAAACCCTACGACTGTTTTCTGCGCGAGCAACTCGCCGGCGACGAGTTGCCCCACCCCGACGCCGATGCCATAATCGCCACTGGTTTCTATCGCCTTGGTATTTGGGACGACGAACCGCCGGATCGCGAACTGGCGCGCTACGACAGCCTCGACGACATCGTCGCTACGACGGGCCAGGTGTTTCTCGGCCTCACTGTCGATTGCGCCCGCTGTCACAATCACAAAATCGATCCGATCGCGCAGAAGGATTACTACCGGCTGCTTTCGTTTTTCGCGAACGTGAACCATTATCGCAACGGCGGCCCGACCGACGAAGTGGCTCTTTTCGGCAGCGTCGCCGAACGCGCCGCGTACGAACATCGAGTGCACGAAATGGAAGGTCGGCGGAATGAAGCTCAGGCTGCCATCATCGAAATCGAGCAACACTTTCGCGCGGGTCTGGCCCGGGGAGACCGGCCGGAGAACCAGGCGGAAAAGCCAACGAAACGCGACTTCAACAAACTCCTCAAGGAGGAGGGCCGCCGCGTGTTGGGGGCGGAACGATTTGCTCACTACCAGGAATTGAAGCAGAATCTGCCGCAGCTCAATCCGGACAGCCTGTCGGTGGAGAAGGCACTGGCGGTGACGGAAGCTGGGAGCCAGGCGCCCGTGACCTATGTGTTGGGGCGAGGCAACCCCAACCTGAAAACCGAGGTGGTCGAACCCGGTTTCATCGAGGTTCTCAATCCACCCACGGTTCAGCTTTCTGTTCCGGCCCCCACTGCCTCAACCAGTGGACGGCGTATCGTATTGGCCAACTGGATTGCTTCACCGGCCAATCCGCTTACCGCCCGGGTGATGGTGAACCGCCTCTGGCAACACCACTTCGGCCGTGGCATTGTGCGTTCGCCCAGCAACTTTGGGACGCAAGGTGAGCGGCCCACCCATCCCGAATTGCTCGACTGGCTGGCCCGCGAGTTCACCGCGCGTGGTTGGAGCATGAAGGCCATGCACCGCTTGATCATGACCTCACAGACGTATCGCCAATCCTCCCACGGGAACGCGTCGGCGTTGCAAGCCGATCCCAGCAACGATTTATTCTGGCGTTTCGACATGCGACGATTGACCGCCGAAGAGATTCGCGACGCGGTGCTCGCCGTGACGGGCCGCCTCAATTTGAAAATGTTCGGACCGGGCATCTTTGTGGACATCCCGAAGGAAGTCATGGCTGGCCAGTCCGTTCCCGGCAAAGGCTGGGGTAAATCTTCCGCCGAGGAGCAGGCGCGCCGCAGTATCTATATCAAGGTGAAACGATCACTGCGCCCGCCGATTCTGGAGAGCTTTGATACCGCGGAGACCGACCGTTCGACGCCGGTGCGCTTTGCGACCGTCCAGCCGACGCAGGCACTGGGCCTGCTCAATGGGGCTTTTCTCAACCAGCAAGCGGACGTGTTTGCGGCACGCCTGCGGAAGGAGGCGGGCGACGACGCGCAGAAACAAGTTCAACTCGCGCTTTACCTTGCCACCGGGCACCCGGCCAGCCGGATCGAAGTGCAACGCGGAGTGCGACTCATCGAAAAATTATGCACCGGAGACCAGGCCGACCCGGAAATCGCCCTGAAGCATTTCTGTCTCATGGTGCTCAACTTGAATGAAATGGTTTTCGTGGATTGAACAATGAACAACTCAAGACCCGCAGCTGAATTTTGCCGTCGGACGCGCCGCGAGTTTCTCTGGGAAGCCGGGGCCGGCTTCACGGGACTCGCTCTGACCGGATTGCTTGCCGCCGACAAGTTTTTCACCCGCGATGCCGGGGCTGCCAATGCGACCTTCACCAACCCGCTCGCCCCCAAGCCGCCGTACTTCGCCGCGAAGGCGAAGAGCGTCATTTTTCTTTTCATGTATGGCGGGCCCAGCCACGTGGATACCTTTGACTACAAGCCGGAGCTGTACAAACTCGATGGCCGGACGATCCCCGTGAAAACCTTTGGCCGTGGCGGAAAGCGCAATGAGGGCCGTGTCGTTGGGCCGAAGTGGCAGGGCAGACCTTACGGCCAATGCGGCAAATGGGTCAGCGATCTGTTTCCCCACCTGGCGACTTGCGTGGACGACCTTTCGTTCATCCATTCGATGATGGCAGACTCCCCCATTCACGGATCGGCCATGTTGCAGATGAACACCGGAAAAATACTGTCCGGCAGTCCGTGCCTGGGCTCTTGGGTGAACTACGGTCTCGGCACCGTGAATGAGAACCTCCCCGGTTTCGTGGTCATGCTCGACCCGACCGGCGGGCCCATCAGCGGCGCAAAAAACTGGTCGAGCGGCTACATGCCCGCCTCGTACCAGGCGACCGTAATGCGCTCGGCCGGCGATCCGATTCTCGACTTGCAACGACCCGCCGAGATGAGCGCAACCGCCCAACGCCAGGTGCTGGACACGCTGAAAGAATTCAATTCCGCGCATCAGACCCCGCGCGCCGACAACAGCAATCTCGCCGCGCGCATCGCCAGTTATGAGCTGGCGTTTAAAATGCAGACCAGCACGCCCGAAGCCGTGGATTTGAGCAGGGAAACCGAGGCCACGCGGCAACTCTACGGACTGAACGAAAAACGTACCGAAGACTTCGGCCGGCGCTGCCTGTTCGCGCGGCGGCTCGTCGAACGCGGCGTGCGGTTTATCCAGCTTTACGCGGGCGGCGCGCACAACGACGACAACTGGGATGCGCACGGCGACCTGGTGAAAAATCACACCTACCACGCCGGTCGCACGGACCAGCCCATCGCGGGGCTCATCAAGGATCTCAAGCAACGCGGGCTCCTCGACAGCACACTCGTCATTTGGGGTGGCGAGTTCGGTCGCCAGCCCACTGCGGAATATGCCGAAGGCACCGGCCGCGACCACAACGCCTACGGCTTTACGATGTGGCTGGCCGGTGGTGGCATCAAAGGCGGCACTACGGTGGGTGAGACGGATGAAATCGGCTCGGCCGCCGTGGTGGACCGTTTCCACGTGAAAAATCTGCACGCCACGGTGCTGCATCAGATGGGTCTGGATCCGGACAAACTCGCTTATTTTTATGGCGGGCTGGATCAAAAACTCGTCGGCGTCGAAGGTGCCGACCTGATCAAACAAATCATCTGATCCCGCGCGCTGGCCGCTGTAAACCAAGCCAATGGGTCCAATTATTTCTGGCTGCGACCGACGATGGCTTCGGGACGGTAGAGATCCTTGTTGCTGCCTTGAAATTCGGCCTTCAACCGGACGTGGAAGCCGGAAAGATCGACCAGTTCCCACCGCAGAAACTTCCATTGCCCAGGTTTGCCGGCGTCGTGCTCGATACCAACGATCAGATGGTGGGCGTCATCATTGATCTTGTTGGTTTCTTTCTTCGGCTCGAAATAGAAGGTGCGCAATGAGCTCGAACGGCTCCCGGTCGCAAAGAGTTTCGGGTCGAGATAAACCACGCGCCCACTGGCTTTGTCCACGAGCCGCAGGTCAGGATAACCGGAGCGCTGGGTTTTGCCCGCCGTGGTTTTCGGAAAATCACACGCGAAGCCCTCGATTTCATTGAGGGCCGTTTTGATGGCATTTTCAAAGTGTGAACTCGCCTCATTGATCCGCTTGGGCTGCTGCGCTGGACTATCCGGAGCGTTCATCTGCGTGAGCACTTTGTCGAGGGCCCGCCCCACCCTGGCGAGCAAGGCGCGGTCTGTTTCGCTGCCAGGATTTACGGGAATGACTTGGTGCCCCGTGGTGGCTTGCACCACTTCGGCGAACGGTATCCCTTTCAAATCCGCCTCACTCTCCATCAGCATCCGGACCAGTGGACGGAGGGTTTGCTTCGGATCGGCAGCCCAGGTCCAGGGGGGCAACCCGAACAGAAGCAGGAGGCAAACCAGGCAGCGAGCGGAAATGGACAGCAGCATGAAGGCAGAGTTCATGGTTCACGCGTCCGGCGCAAGCCATTCCCCGCGACAGCCATTCCCCCGGCGGCTATTTGCTCAGTGGCGCGCTCGAAGCCGGTGGCGCCGCCGAATGGGGGGCTGAAGGTTTGATATTAAAGGCCGCGACCGTCAGCAGGGCGCCGCCCACCGTGGCCGCGATCCCCAGGCGAAAGAACACTTTTTGATCCGTCAACAGGGTCAGCGAACAAAGCACCACGGCGATATGGAGCAGGATTTCGGCGTATTCGAACCAGTGATGCCGATGGGCGGCGGTCGCGGCCGCCGTGCGTTCCGCTTCGGCGCCGGCGCGTTCCGCCTCGGCTTCGGCAATAATACCTTTGCCCTCCGTTTCATATTCGGCGTTCTTGGCCGTCAATTTGGCTTTGTGCCCTTCCAAAAGCTTGCGCTGCGCTTCGTTGACACTGCCCGCCAACTCAAAATCAATGCGCTTGATCTCGAGATCATTCAGATAGCTGCGCTGCCGCTTGGCCTGATACCAAGCGAAGCCATTGGACGCCTTCACTTCCTTGTTGGAGGCTTGCACCTCCTTCACGATCATCCGGTTGGCCTCGTTGTTCGCCAGGGCGGTGACGACCGCCACCACCACCGCGATGACCGCAATTGCAATCCCGATTCTTTTGTGCTCCGCGTTGGCCGCGTGATGAGGAACGCCGTGTCCAGACATAAGTTAGTGCGAACTTCCGCAGGCGCAGACAACGCGCGTTTTGGCGGGCGCCTGCGGACCGCCGGGATTGTAATTGAGCCAGGGGCCGAGCCAGCGCTCGAGCTCCTCCACGGTCATGCCCTTGCGAACATGGTAATCGATCACCTGATCCCGACCCAGTTTACCAACCGCGAAATATTTCGCTTCCGGGTGCGCGAAGTAAAGGCCGCTCACACTGGATCCCGGCCACATCGCAAAACTTTCGGTGAGCTTGATGCCGGCGCTTTTCTCCACGTCCAGCAACTTCCACAGAATCCCCTTCTCCGTGTGATCCGGACACGCGGGATAGCCCGCCGCCGGTCGGATGCCGCGATATTTCTCCTCGATCAAATCCTCGGCCGTTAGCTTTTCATCGGCACCGAAACCCCATTCGCGGCGAACCTGCTGGTGCATGCTTTCGGCGAACGCTTCGGCCAGCCGGTCCGCCAACGCTTCGGCCATGATCGCATTGTAATCGTCGTGATCGGCCTTGAATTCCTCGACGAGCTCCTTCAACCCGTGTCCAGTGGTGACGGCGAAGGCGCCGAGATGATCGGGTAACGGCGAGCGGCGATCAGCGATCGGTGATCGAGGGGCGACGAAGTCAGCCAGGCAGAAGCTGGCCTGGCCATCCGGCTTCTCGATTTGTTGGCGGAGGAAATGGAACTTCGTCAACACCTTCGTACGCGCTTCGTCCGTGTAAACTTCCACGTCGTCGCCAACCGCATTGGCCGGAAAGATTCCATAGACGGCCGAGGCCTTTATGCGCTGGCCGCGGATGATTTTTTCCAGGAGTCGCTGGGCATCGGCAAACAGTTTACGCGCTTCCTCACCATACTTTTCGTGATTCAAAATCGCCGGGTAGCGTCCGCGCAATTCCCAGGTATGAAAGAACGGCGACCAGTCAATAAACTTGGCGATTTCGGCCAGGGAACCATTCTCGACGGTGCGCACGCCGACAAACTCCGGCTTCGGCAAATCAGCAAACGTCAATTTCGGCGCCCGGTCGCGCGCTTCCTCAATCGAAATTAGTTTCGCTGTCTGACCGGCATGTTGGGCTCGCAGGCGGTCGTATTCCTCCCGGATCTGGCGAACGTAGGCCGGCTTGTTTTCCGCGCTGATCAGGTTGCTGACGACGGGGACGGCGCGCGAGGCGTCGAGCACATGCACCACCGGCTGGTTAAAGCCGGGGGCAATCTTCACCGCCGTGTGCGCCTTGCTGGTGGTCGCGCCACCAATGAGCAGCGGCACTTTGAAACCCTGCCGCTCCATCTCCTTCGCGACGTGGACCATCTCATCCAATGAGGGTGTGATGAGACCGCTGAGGCCGATGATATCCGCATTTTCTTTCCGGGCGGCTTCGAGAATTTTTTCGCAGGAAACCATCACGCCGAGGTCAACGACACGGTAGTTGTTGCAGGCGAGGACGACGCCGACGATGTTTTTGCCGATGTCATGCACGTCGCCCTTGACGGTGGCGAGGACGATGCACCCGGCGGCATCGCTGTCGGTCAGCGACTGGCGGTCGCGGCGGGTTTCTTCGGAACTACCGACTGCTTGCGAGCCTGCCCCGCCGTGCGCAGCGCGTTCAAGGTTGCTTCGTCGAGCCGCCGGATTCGCTCCTCGAGGCTCGGACGTTTGGAAGAATCCGTCGCGAACTGACCCGGATGCGTAATCTGAATCGTTGCTGTTTTCATCAAGGTAAGCTTCAGCCATGTTCCGTCCGCTTTCAAGCAGTTTATCGGCGGATTCATGCCTCCGCGCCCGCAACCAATCCAGATTTTGCCGGAGGGGATTATTGAAGTCTGTGTTGTCAAAGACGGCAATGTCCAACTGGCCTTGGCTGGCCGGGGATTGAGCCGCCAGCGAGAGAACCGTCCGTGCCGATTGAAAATGTCCGTCGGCCGCGCGTTTTAACGGCACGAGGCGCCCGGTCTCCTTCGCACTCCGGCGAAGGATGTTAATCACCGCATTTTCCCAGGGGCAATAGATGAATCGGATGCGAACCACAAAGCCCAGTTCCATGGCTGCGGCAATTTGCTGACGGCTGCGCGCCTCGTTCTGCAAAGTGCCATCCATCAAAATATCTGCCGCGCGAATGACGTCTTCGTCGCGCGTGGCCGTCGTCTTGCCGCTACCCTGGCCACCGGCGTTGAAGGCGATCAAACTTTCCGGCGGTAGCTCCGCGAGCCGTTGATGATACAGCCAGTCAATGAATCCACCCGCCGGCGCGAGCGTGGCGATGCTCCATTGCTGGCGGCTCGCGCGGCTGCGGGCGAAATCCGAACTCAACTCCTGCGCGTTGTTGCGGTCGAAAACATTTTTGAACAAAGCCTCGTAACGCTTCCGGGCTGCCGGAAGATCGGCGGCGAGTTCGGCGGCGAACTTGTTTTCAATCGCGCGTTCTTCCTTCGTCAAATCGGGAAATGGCGTGTAAGCAAATCCTTCGACGAGCGTGACCGTGCCGCTGCCGGTTTGTTGTTCGGCCAACCATTGCAGTTCGCGCACCCGCCGCACCCGCAGTTTCTCCGCTTCCATGAAGGGCAACAGGTACGCCACGGCCTTCTTCATCACGCGGGCCGATTTCACGACCTGCGGTAAAAACATTTTTCCAGAGCCAAACAGATCCCCCACCACGTTCATCCCGGCCATGAGCGGGCCCTCGATGATATCGAGCGGCTTCGCGAATTTCTGGCGCGCTTCCTCGACGTCGGCGTCAATGAATTCCACGATCCCTTTGACCAGCGCATGGCTGAGGCGATCCTCGACGGTGCCCTTGCGCCATTCGTCCTCGATCACTTCCGCCTTGTCCTTCTTCTTCACCGACTCGGCGAATTTGACCAGGCGTTCCGTGGCGTCCGGACGGCGATTGAGCAACACATCCTCCACGAGTTCGAGGAGGTCTGGAGGTATTTCCGCGTAAACCTCGAGCAGGCCGGCATTGACAATGCCGAGGTCGAGCCCGGCCTGGATGGCGTGGTAGAGAAACGCGCTGTGCATTGCCTCGCGCACGGCGTTATTGCCGCGGAAGCTGAAGGAAATGTTCGAGACCCCGCCGCTGACCTTCGCGAGCGGCAGGTGTTGCTTGATCCAGCGCGTCGCGTTGATGAAATCGACGGCATAATTGTTATGCTCCTCCATGCCCGTGGCCACGGTGAGGATGTTCGGGTCAAAGATGATGTCCTGGGGCGGGAAACCCACTTTCTGCGTGAGCAAATCATAGGCCCGCTGGCAGACCTCAATCTTGCGCGCAAAGGAATCGGCCTGGCCCTGCTCGTCAAACGCCATGACCACCACCGCCGCGCCATAGCGACGAACCAGCCGGGCCTGTTCGAGAAACTTCGCTTCACCTTCCTTGAGCGAAATCGAGATCACAATCCCCTTGCCCTGAACGCACTTGAGCCCCGCCTCGATGACCGACCACCGCGACGAATTGATCATGATCGGCACGCGCGAGATATCGGGCTCGGAGGCAATGAGATTGAGGAAATGCGTCATCGCCGGCACGCCATCAAGCATCCCTTCGTCCATGTTGATGTCGATGATCTGCGCGCCGTTCTCGACCTGCTGACGGGCGACGGCCAGCGCCTCCTCGTATTTCCCCTCGAGGATGAGCTTGGAGAATTTTGGCGAGCCCGTGACGTTGGTGCGTTCGCCGACGTTCACGAAATTGGTTTCCGGTCGGATGGTCAGCGCATCCAGGCCGCTGAGGCGGAGAAACGGATCGACCCGGGGCACCACCCGCGGCGACAGACCCTTCACCGCGGTCGCGATCTGTTGGATGTGCGCCGGGGTCGTGCCGCAGCAACCGCCGACGATGTTGAGCCAGCCATTGCGCGCCCACTCCAGAAGTTGCGGCGCCAGCGTCTCCGGGGTCTCCGGAAAGCCGGTCGGGAGCAGTGGATTCGGCAAGCCGGCGTTGGGGTAGCAACTCACCGGGATGGGCGCGAGGGCGGACAATTCCTCGATCAGCGGACGCATCTCCTTCGGTCCCAAGGCACAGTTCATGCCCACGCTTAGCAACGGCACATGCGCGATGGAATTCCAAAACGCCTCCACGGTTTGCCCCGTGACGCCCCGATTGCTGCCGGCTTGAATGAACGTGACGGAAGCCATGATCGGAACGCGCCGGACGCCTTCCTCGAACAATTGTTGAATGGCGAAAAACGCCGCCTTCGAATTGAGCGTGTCGAAAATCGTTTCCACCAACAACACATCGGCACCGCCCTCGAGCATGCCGCGAATCTGTTCGCTGTACGAGGCGACCAACTCGTCAAAAGTGCACCCGCGCGCCGCCGGATTGTTCACGTCCGTCGAGATGGAGGACGTCTTGGTCGTCGGCCCGATGGCTCCGGCCACGAGGCAAATCCGCCCCGGCTGCGACTGTTCCACGGCATCCGCCGCCCGGCGCGCACACTCGGCGCCAGCTTTGGCCAGCTCATACGCAAGTGCCTCCAAACCGTAATCCGCCAGCGAAATCGACTGCGCATTGAAGGTGTTGGTCTCGATGATATCCGCGCCCGCCTCGAGATATTGGCGGTGAATTTCCTCGATGACCCCGGGTTTGGTGATGTTCAAGAGATCATTTAGACCCTTGAGATCCCGGGGCCAATCCTGGAAGCGTTCGCCGCGGTAGTCGGCTTCGGCGAGCTGGTAGCGCTGAATCATCGTGCCCATCGCGCCGTCGATGATGACGAGGCGTTCGCGGAGCATTTGGTGCAGCGCGTCGATCCGATTGGGGCTTACATTCGCACTTTGATTCACAAGTCGTATTTTACGCCGGAAGAAAACGCATGCAATCTAAAAGATCAATATATCTGGATACGACGATATGACATTCAAAAAAGGTTGCCATAAGGTGAACCGGCATGCTGCCGACGCGGCTCAACGGCGGGGGGAGCGTCGCAGCCCATTTTGCAAGAGGAGCCGCCAGACCATCCAAACCGCCTCATAAACAATGTTGCGGGACATTTTCGAGGTGCCCTGGAAACGGTCGGTGAAAATGATCGGCACTTCGGAAATATTCATGCCCTGCCGCCAGATTTTGTGGGTCAGCTCAATTTGAAAACTATAGCCATTCGAGCGGACGGTTTGCAGGTCGATGGACGACAGCGCGCGCCGGCTGAAGCATTTGAACCCCCCGGTCGGATCACTGAACGGCATCCCCGTGATCACGCGGACATATTGGGCGGCGCCCAGGCTCAACATCAAACGATTGAGCGGCCAGTTGATGACCCGGATGCCATTGGCGTAGCGTGAGCCCAGCACCAGGTCGGCGGTTTGCGCGGCGGCGAGAAAAGCGGGGATATCATCGGGGTTATGGGAAAAATCGCCGTCCATCTCCAGGATGAAATCGTAATCGCGCTCCAGCGCCCACGCGAAGCCCGCGCAATAGGCGCGTCCCAGACCGTTTTTCTCCGCGCGATGCAGGACATGGATGGCCGGGTGTTGGGCGGCCAGTTCATCCGCCAACTTCCCCGTTCCGTCCGGGGAGTTGTCATCGACGACCAGCAGATCGACGGGCGCAGCGAGGGCCAGCAGCCGTTTCGCCAACGGCGGCAGGTTGTCCCGCTCATTGTACGTGGGGACGATGACGAGGGTTTTTCCGTTCATGCAGGCGTCATATTCGGTTGAGAACTAAGCCGAGCGGCCGGCAAAGTTCAAGGTTCAAGTGCAGGGCGGTTCAGCCATCATCCTGGCGGCCACCACTCAAGCCCACCGACCAATGCGGCTGTCGAGTTGAAACAATTGGCCGGAAATATTTTCCGTGGAGGCGAGAAAGGCGATGAACCGGGCGACTTCGGCCACGGCGTTCAAACGTCCCAGCGCATTGGCCGCCGCGAAAGCGGCCCACTGGTTGGCGGTCAATCCCGCCGTCATCGGTGTCGGCAACACGCCGGGCAGAACCGCGTTGACCCGAATGTTGCGGGAACCCAATTCCTTGGCGAGCGATTCCGTCAGGCCGATCAAGCCCGCCTTGGCGGCGGCATAACTGGCCTGACCGCGCGCACCCTGACGTCCCGCCAGGCTGGCGAGGTTGAGGATCTGCCCCGAACGCTGTTTGATCATTGGGCGAACGACGGCTTGCGAACACAAAAAAGCCCCTTTGAGATTTACGTCCAGCACCCGTTGCCAGTTTTCATCGGTGATTTGCCAGGCCAGTTGGTCTGCGGTACACCCGGCGTTGTTGAGGAGCAGATCCACCCGACCCCAGCGCTCCAGCACCTGGCTCACCGCCTGTTCGGCACCCGCCTGATTCGTGACGTCCAGTTTGACGGGCCAAACGAGTTCACCTTCCGCCCCGGCGGCCGAGCGATGCCAACCGGCCGCAACCCGCCAACCTTGCGCCACGAACTCGGCGACCAGAGCCTGCCCCAAGCCGCCGGCCGCTCCGGTGATCAAGGCCACCCGCGAATTTGAATGGATCGCACGCACGCCGCTTAATTTCGAGGCAACATAGAGACAGGGATCACCACCAGGAATTTAGCTCGGGGTTGGGGCAATCGCCCACCGGCCATCGATCATGGAGGCGCTGACGTCACCGGGATGGTGCAGCACCGCTTCGTAGGCATCCGTTTCTTTCCCGGCGAAAGGGATGGCGATGAGGTCAGCCAAACTTTGCTTTGACAACTCCCCGATCTGTCCGGCGCGGCCCAAGGCACGCGCGGCCTGGGTGGTGGCCAGCGGTAGAATTGCTTCCGGCGACAAGTCCGACGTCGTGGCGGCCAGCGCGCGCATTTCCGCGAACATGTTTAATTCCAAGGGTTGAGTCCGGGTTTTTTTGGCCGTGGCGAGACTATCCGTGCCCAGGCAGATATTGACTCCGGCTTGGGTTAATTCACGCCGGGGAAAGCATTGGTGTTGAAAGTAGGCATGGCTACGCGGGCAATGAACGACGTTTACCCGCTGCCGGCCGAGGCGTTCCGCATCATCCTGCCAGAGGTAATTCACGTGCACGGCCAGCAGGTTCTCGGCGAGCAATCCAGCCTGCTCGATATGCCGCACGGGCGAGCCGTGCCCGCAATCGCTCATGTTGCGGCCACTTTTCTTGAGCCACCGATACATCGCCCCCCGGGCGTACATGAACATTTCAAATTCCTCGGCGGACTCCGCCAGGTGGGTGGTGAGCACCCAGTGGCGGCGCCGTGCCGCGCGCGCGCTGGCCGCCAGCAATCCAGGCGAAGCCGTATAGGGTGCGTGCGGTGAAAGTCCGACGCCCCCGGCACCTTCCGGCAGTGAGCTCAATTTTTTGCGGGCGGCGCGCACAATGTCCAGCGGCGGACGCCGCTCTTTGACGTCGAGCATCTCCAGAAAGGAAATCACCCGCAGCGGCGTGGAGCCCAAAATCTCCGGCAGCAACTCCGGCACCGTCTCGATGTCACCCACGGTTGTGGTGCCGGTTCGCAACAGCATTTTCGCCCCGTTCACCCACGACTGCGCAAAATCGGAATAATCCCAACTGGCCTTGAGGGCGACAATTGTCTGCACCCAATCCACGAATGATTTTGGCGGGAGAATCAGCCCGGCCATATCCGTGTAATCGAGATGGCAATGGGCGTTGACCAAGCCCGGGAGTAAAACCACTTCCCCCAGATCGACAACCTCTTCGCGGTGCGTCGACCGCAAATCGCTCCAGCGGCCGACGGCGGCCACCTGATTGCCCACAATGCAGACGGCACCGTCCTCAATCAGGGGCCGGCAGACGGGCAGTACAACACGAGCTCGGAGGAGCATGGCTCAGGGATTAGCGGGAAAGCGGACGGGACGTGTGAGCGCAACCCACTGGCAGCCCCGGCTGTTCCTCACCGTCCTTTTCGAAGCGTAACCAGAAACTACAGGTTGGCTTCTTGACGGCGCAGTTTGTTGCGGGCGGCGTCTGTGTGGCGGCGGGCTTTGGTCTTGTTGTGGCGCTTACGGATTTGCTGTTCAATCTTTTTGGACACCAGATCAATGGCCGCGTAAAGATCACTTTCCGAATCCTCGGCAAACAAGTCTGGGCCGCGCACGGCCAGCCGCAAGGAACAGGAGAACTGTTTGTCCGGCGCCTTGGTGTGGTCGTGTTCCAGCGTGACGCGGGCATTCACGGCAAAACGGTCAAAGTGTTCCAGTTTATCAATCCGACTCAGGATATGTTGCTCGATGGCCTTCGTCAGGGTCACGTTGTGGGTCGAAAGAATCAATTTCATGTACGTACAATGCGCTGCCAGGAAAAGAAAATCCAGCGAAAGTGCTTGGTAATTATTGCCCGTGCTTCACCCTATCCGGCCCGGCTGCATCCCGCTCCTTTCGTCGATCCACCATGTCTCGTTAGCGCAGCACCCACTGGCGGTGTTTGGTAAAAACCCCACGCAGGGCGGTGGACAGATCATCCTGCAGTGCCTGTAACTCGCGATAGGCCGCCACATTCTTCGCATTGGGCTCCGCCGTTTCACGGTGGTTCAGCGTGACGAACTGGTCCGTCAGATCGTGGATGGATACCCGCTCGCCCTGCTGCGTGCGCCAGCACCAAAGCGCCTGCAAGGCGGCTCCATAGGCCGCGCCTTCGCTGACCTTCAGGGTGACGACCTCGGTCGCAAACACGTCCGCCATGATCTGCCGCCAGATCCGCGACTTGGCACCGCCTCCGGTGGCGCGGATTTGCGTCGGTTTGACGCCGAGCGTGGCCAGCCGGCGCAGGCCGTAATTCAGGCCCAGCGTCACGCCTTCCATCGCGGCGCGTGCAAAATAGGCGGGCGCGAATGTCCGCTGGTTTACCCCCAGCAACGTGCCCGTTCCGGCAGGCACATTGGGCGTGCGTTCACCTTCGAGATACGGGAGCAAGACCAAACCGCCGGAGCCGGTGGGAGCCTGCGCCGCCTGTTTCGCAAACTCCTGATGCGTCCAACCAAAACAGGCGCGCATCATTTCCGTGGCGACGGTGACGTTCATGGTGCAGAGCAGGGGCAACCAGCGGTTCGTCGAATCGCAAAAGGCGGCGATTTCACCCTGCGGATCCACCACCGGTTTTTCCGTGCAGGCGTAAATCGTCCCGCTCGTCCCGAAACTGGCCGTGATGACGCCGGCGGCCGTGTTGCCGGTGCCGATGGCGCCCATCATATTGTCACCGCCGCCGGCGCTCACCAGCGTGCCGGCGTGGAGGCCGAGTTTTTGGGCAGTGGTGGGCGAAAGGCCGCCGGCCGGCTGGTCGCTCGAAATCAACGGCGGCAATTTTCCGGCCAACTCCGGATCAATGGCCTTGAGCACCGCGTCCGACCAGCGGCGGCGGCGCACATCCATAAGCGCCGTGCCGCTGGCGTCGCCATATTCCATCACGGCGCGCCCGGTCAGCCAGAAGTTCAAGTAGTCATGCGGCAACAGCACGGTCGCGAGGCGGCGATAATTTTCGGGTTCGTGCTTTTTCAACCACAGGATCTTCGGGGCGGTAAAGCCCGGGAGGATCGCATTCCCGGTGGCCCGGAGAGCGCCTTTCAATCCGCCGAGCTGGGCGGTGATTTCGGCACATTCCGCAATGGTGGAAGTGTCGCACCAAAGTTTCGCGGGCCGGATGACTTCGCCGTCCTGGTCGAGGGGCACGAAGCCATGTTGCTGGCCGCTGACCCCGATGGCTTTGACCTCGGCGGCGCTGGCCCGCGCGCCTTTCAACGCCCGTTGAATGACCTTGGCCGCGGCAGCGCGCCAGCGATGCGGATGCTGTTCCTTGCATCCCGGCGGCAGATGGGGCAGAAGTCCGTGGCTTTGCACCGCCGCAGACAGGACTTTGCCCGAGCGCGCGTCCACCACGAGGGCTTTGGTGGATTGGGTGCCGCTGTCGAGGCCGATGAGGAGGGTGCGCATAACAATTCAGATGGTTAAGTGCCGCGCAGCATAGACAAGCCGGGCGGCGATTGTCGAACTTTTCCGCCCCCGGAAGGGTTACTTGACCTGTTGCAGGCAATGAGTCAGGTACGGGAGCAACTGTTTCTTACGCGAGACCACGCCGTTCAATTCGTAGATGCCCGGCTCCACTTGCGGGTAATCAATCTGCGCCAGAAATTCGGTTGAGCCGGTGATTAACAAAAGCGAGGTCTGCATGACCACGTCCGTCACCAGGAGCGCGGAAAAGAAATAGCCTTTCTGGCTCCGGCCACTTTCCAAGGCCGCCAGCACCTCAATCTTGCGCTTCCAAAACTGGTCGAACCCGATCTCCTCGATTTGCGCCACGCTGAATTCACAACCCGCCTCGACATACTGTTTGCTGTCGGCGGTGACCGCCTGTTCCGCCGGCCGCGAGGTCAACACCGAGCCGGAAGCAAACAGTTTCTCCGTGAATTCCGTCGCGTTTACGCCCGCGATGGCCTCGAGCTTCGTCAGGATCTCCGCGTCGCGCGCGGTGGTCGTCGGCGAGGTCAGGTTCAAAGTGTCGGAAACCAGTCCCGCGAGCAACAGTCCGGCGATCGGCGGGGGCAACTCCACGCGGGAGCGGAAAAAGCAGTCGGCCACAATCGTGCTCGTGGACCCCACCGGTTCGTTGCGAAAGAGAATGGGCTGCTGCGTGGTCAGCGCGCCGATGCGGTGATGGTCGATGATTTCCAGGATTTCCACCTTGTCCGCGCCCTGGACGGCTTGGGAAAGCTCGTTATGATCAACGAGGATGAGGCGGCGTTCGACTCTTTTCAGAAAGTCCGATTTGGTGAGAATGCCCACGGTCCGCCGTTGCTGGTCGAAAACGGGAAAGGCGTGAAATTCCGACGCCGTGGCCACCGCCTGCACGGACGCCAACGACTCGTCGTCACGGAAGTGAAGAAAGTGTTCGTCCACCATGTGCGCGACCGTGATGGCGGCGCGGCAGAGCATCGCGGTGGTGGCCGAATCGTGGGCGGTGAGGATCAGACTGACCTCGTTGCGGCGCGCCGCCGCACAGATCGCCTCGTCCACGGGCAAACCACCCGTGACCACCACCACGCGCACGCGCTGGTCGATGGCCAGTCGTTGAATGTCCTGCCGGTCGCCCACCACCACGATCAATTTTTCCGGGGCATACAAGGGCAGACGCTCGGCAAAGCGCGGCAGGCTCATCGCGCCGATCATCAAGATCAAATCCTCCTCGTGATCGGGGTTCAGGGCGCACAGCATTTTTCCGTTCAATGTCCGGGCCAGGTTGCGGACGGATGCGAGCACCCGGCGCGAATCGAAGAGGCGGTTCAAGGCGGGGAAAAAGAACTTGCTCATCTTGAACAGCGAAAGCAGCCCGGTGCAGGTCCGGTCGGCGTTCAAAACGGGCAGCACGCGAATGCCCTTCTCGTCCATCATGCCGAAGGCCTCGGCCACCGTGGTCTGCGGCGGCACGCTGACCACGTTCGCCTGCATCACGTCGCGGATTTTGGGCGACACATCGGCCACGAACCGGGGCGGCGGCACGCCGAAGGTTTTCAGCACAAAATCAATCCGCTCATTGGTGTCGCCGCAACGCGCCGCCACGGCGTCGGGCAAATCCGTGCGCCGCTTGAACTCCGCGTAACCAATCGCGGAACAAATGGCGTCCGTGTCCGGATTCCGATGACCGATGACCAAAACTTCACTCATGACGGCGGGACGCTACTGAGAAGCCGCCGGGGCAGCAAGGAGAAGCGGTGAGTCAGGCTGCGGCTGCTGGGTTACGCTCGCCCGCAAAACTAAAAGGAGTGCCGTCGTGCATCAACCCCGCCGACCGCCCGGCGGTGGAGATTTCACCGGCCTCCAGCGCTGGCGGCCGCTGCCCTGCCTCGCTGACCTGCGGATGGGCAGGTTCCCTGCCCGCTTGACTTGCGAGCGAGCCTTGGCCAATGCTGACCGCATGAAATCATCTTCGTTCGGCGCTCATTTAACGTCCCGGCGCCTCGCTGGGGGTTGGCTGGTTCTCGGTTTGATTTTGGGCCTGACGTCCGGCACCTTCGCGGCCGACCGACCCGCGCCGATCAAGCCTCCGCTGAAGGCGCTGTTTCTGACCGGCGGCGGCTATCACGATTACCAAAAGCTGGCTCCCCACCTGACCACCAAGCTGGCGGCCCTGGTAAACATCACTTTCGACGTAAAGTTCGACCTGGAGGTGCTCAAAGATGAACATTTTGCCGATCGCTATGATGTGCTGGTTTATGATTTGTGCTTCGACGAGGCCGATGGCGTTTTGCTGGACAACGCCATGAAGGCGACCCGGTCGGGAAAACCGACGGTGATGGTTCATTGCGCGGTCCACGCCTTTCGCCGCACCGACCGGGTGAAGGAATGGGAGAACTGCTGCGGGATGCGGTCCAAGGTGCACGACCCTTTCCAAGCGTTTGGCACGGAAAAGCTGGATCCGGCGCACCCCGTTACCAAGGCTTGGCCGACCGATTGGAAAACCCCCGGCGACGAGCTTTATCAAACGATCGAATTTCCCGCGAGCTCGCATCCCCTGCTCAGGGTTAAAAGCCCCAAAGATGGACGGGAGCATATTGTTTGTTGGACGAGCACTTACGGGAAGGGGCGCGTCTTCGCCACCACGCTCGGTCACGATATGAAGACGGCCTCCGATGAGGACTATCTGAGATTGCTCGCCAACGGCTTGCTCTGGGCCGGTGACAAACTGGATACCAGCGGCAAACCCAATCCGGGCTTCGCCGGCGCGAGGTTGAAAGCTCCGTAATTATGACCCTCGGCCTGCGTGGACGATGGCTTAACCTGTCTTCGGCACCCCCGCAATATTCCACTTGCATATCAAGCGGCCTGGGATAGTTTGCCTTGGCAGTCAACACACAACAAAAGGTAACTATGCGCAGATTATTGAAGTTAACGTCGGTATGCGTGGCCGCCATTGCGATGGTCGGTTATGTCTCAGCCGCCAAAGTAGAGGGGGCCAAGGACAGCACGTTTCAGAAGATCCAAACCACGACCGTTGCGGACCCGAAGATCTCCGAGGGAAATGTTTCCCTGGAAGTCTCGGGAATGGTCTGAGGTGTCAATTGCGTCAAAAAAGTGCAGTCTGCACTTTCCAAAGTCCCCGGAGTGACCAGCGCCGAAGTTTCGATGCCCAACAAGGCCGTTGTCAAATTTGACAAGACCAAAGTGAAGACGGAACAATTGCTTGCCGCCGTCAAGGCCGCTGGCAACTACAGTGCGAAGGTCGCCAAGAAATAGTCTGCGCAACTTGAACTGTGTTCAGCCGTTCGCCCGCGTGGCGAACGGCTGTTTTTATTTCTTGGCCAGCAGATCGCTCACCATTGACTTTTCTTCCTTCAATTCGTTGACCGTGGCGTCGATCTTGGTGCGGCTGAATTCGTTGACCGGCACGTCAGGGACGATCGCCAGTTTCTGGCCGTTGCTCTGGACGGGGAACGAGCAGATCAACCCCTTTTCAATGCCATAGCTGCCGTCGGAACACACACACACGCTGTGCCAGTCGCCCGGGGCCGTGGGGTTATGAATGGACGCAACGCTGTCCACCACCGCGTTGGCGGCGCTGGCGGCACTCGACAATTTTCGCGCTTCCAAAATAGCCGCGCCCCGCTTCTGCACCGTGGTGATGAACTCACCTTTGAGCCACGCCTCATCCTGGACCAAATCCGTGACCGGCTGGCCGTTAATCCGGGCATTGTAGAAATCCGGATACTGCGTCGCCGAATGGTTTCCCCAGATGGCGACATTGGAGATGGCGGTAACCTCGACCCCGGCCTTCCGGGCCAGTTGAAACTTGGCGCGGTTTTCGTCGAGGCGGGTCATGGCGAACCAGCGATCCGCCGCGATATCCGGCGCGTTGTTCATGGCGATGAGGCAATTCGTGTTGCACGGGTTGCCGACCACATGGATTCGCACGTCGCTGGCGGCGTTGCGTTGGATGGCCTGGCCTTGACCGACGAAAATTTTACCGTTGATGCCGAGCAAATCCTTGCGTTCCATCCCCTGTTTGCGGGGCACGCTGCCGACGAGCAATGCCCAATTCACGCCGCGGAATCCCTCGTCCAGGCTGGCCGTGGCGACGATGCCTTTGAGCAACGGGAAAGCGCAGTCGTCGAGTTCCATCACCACGCCGTTGAGGGCCGGGAGGGCCGGCTCAATTTCGAGCAGGTGCAGGATCACCGGCTGGTTCGGGCCGAACATGGCACCGGAAGCGATCCGAAAGAGGAGGGAATAACCGATCTGACCGGCCGCGCCGGTGATCGCCACGCGAAGGGGAGTGTTGCTCATATATAAAAATGTTAAGTTAAGCCGGCCGCAGTATAGAATCCTCATTTTAGTGGAAGCAAGCCGAAGGTTGGGGTTCGGCGGGATGGGGGGGGCGTCATTGCCGAGCTGCAGCCATGGTCCGAAAGGTAATCGAGGACGACCACAAGTTCGCAACGGCTCCTGGTGCTTCACAAGATCTGGCGCTGGCGTGCGGAACAGCTTGAACATTTTTAGGTCCGTCGGTAGTTTTGGAGAAGTCACCGCCACTGAGATGGGGTGGCACGCGGCGCGCACGGTTATGAATGCGATCCTAAAATACAAGCTAAAGCAGCAAGCCCTGCAATTTGTGGAAATGCCCGTCGGGGCCCGGCTGGTTAGCGCGCACTCGCTGGGCGTGCATGTCTGGATTTGGGCGATGGTGGATGGGGGGGGGAAGAAGAAGGAACGTCGCTGGTTCGCTGTTTATAAGACTGGCGAGCCCATTGACGTCAATCCTGCGGAACTGGTCACCTTGGGCACCGTTCAGTTTGAGGAGGGTGCCCTGGTTCTGCACGTCTTTGAATTTGTCGGGGGGTGAGGCCTCGACTGCCGTTGGCCGATATTGTTTGCCGGATTGACTGCTTGATTATGCCAAAATAATCGAGTATCTATCAGGTGTGGTCCGATCGACAGGATCAACTCAAATTTTTGAGAATGGAACGTATTTATGCAACTCACCGTTGAAAACTCCGAGGCGGATGCCCCCTGTCTCCACTTATCGGGGCGGCTGGATTTGAGGGGCACGCAAGAAGTCGACGCCCAATTTTCCGCGGCGGTTTCGGCCAGCAAGACCTCGGTGCTGGTGAATTTCTCCAAGGTGGATTACGTCGCCTCAGTGGGCATTCGCCTGTTGCTCAGCAACGCCAAAGTGCTCGCTGCCAACGGCACCAAACTGGTTGTTCTCAAGCCGCAAAAGATGGTGGAGGACGTGCTTCGCATGGCGGGGTTGGACGAGGTTCTAGCTATCGAACACGATGAATCGGCGGCTCGGGCGTTGCTCGCCAGCAGCGCCGGCGCTTGATCAATTTGGCGCGCCACTAGCCGACCTGGAAGTTTTATGAGTGACATGCTGCACTTGGTTTTGAAGAACGATTTGGGGGAAATCGAACAGTTGAACCTCCAACTGGAGGAGTTCGGGTCGAAACACAATCTCCACACCGAGGAATTATACGCGCTGAACCTGTGCTTGGAGGAAATCGTCACCAATATCATCCGCTACGCCTGGCCGGAAGGCGGCGACCACACCATTGACATCACGGTCAATGTCAATGAGCAGGAATTCAAAATCGTCGTGGAAGATGACGGCGTCCCCTTCAATCCGTGCGAAGTTCCGGAGCCGGACATGAGTATACCCGCCGCGCAACGCAAGGTCGGTGGCTTGGGGATTCACCTCGTCCGCCAGTCAATGGATCACATGGGTTATCTCAACACGGACAATAAAAACGTCCTGATGCTGGACAAGCGGCGCAAAGCGGCCGTCTAAAACCACGCCCCGTGGCTTAGGATTTCGCGGTGCCCGCCGACTGCGTCAGTTCTTCGATGCGACGTTTCAGTTCGTCGATTCGGTCATAGGATTCCAAGGCTGCCGAGGCCAGGGCGGCCAGCGATTCGATGGATTGTTGAAGTGTGGGTTCAAACTCAATCACCTCCCGTGTCGATGACGCCTGGGCGTTGATGAGTTGCAGCACCCCGATCACTTCCCCCCCTTTTTTCTTGAGGGGCACGGTCAGGAAGGAAGTGGAACGGTAGCCCGTCTTTTCGTCAAACGCCCGGGTGCCGTGAAAATCAAATCCGGCGACATTGTACGCGTCCGCAATATTGACCGATTCGCCGGTGAGCGCCACATGGCAGGCAACCTGGCTGTGATTGGGTTCGCCGGTTTGCGGGTGGAACAAATTGAGTGGCGGAAATGGGATTGGCTTGCCGCCCGCCCCCCCCAGGATGATATCCAAAGTGTCGTTGCGTAGGAGGACAAACTTGAGCTGGCGTTCGTTTTCGCGCAGATAGAGGGTGCCGCCGTCGGCGTTGCAAATCGATTTGGCCTCAACCAAAATCATCTCCAGCAAGCGGTTGAAATCCTGCTCGGCCAGCAGCGAAATACCGATGGGGATCACATCATTGATGAGGTGGTCAGACCGATCCTTTTCCTTTTGCAGCCGTTTCAGGAACAGGACCTCCTGTTCGCGCAGCCGCTTGTTTTCCAGGCAAGCTTCGATCCGGGCCGTCAAGAGAATCGGATCAAACGGACTGGGTAAATAATCCTCCGCGCCCAGTTCGATGCAGCGCGCGACGCTTTCGATCTCGTCGAGCCCGGAAATCATGATCACCGGGATTTTTTGCAGGGTCACGTCGGCCTTGATGGCCTGCAACACCTGCTCTCCGCTAAACTCCGGCATCATGCTGTCGAGCAGCACCAGGTCGAATTCATCCCGGCGCAGCTGCAGCAAAGCCTGATGTCCGTTGTCCACCTGGGAAACGCTGTAGCCGTGGTGCTGGAGCCGGTCAGACAGCCGGGCGCGGTTCAAAGGATTGTCGTCCACCACCAGCAGAGCGCCGCCGTGGGCGCGGCCACCGGGTGCTACGAAGGCGGTTTGAGCTGCGGTATCCATTTCATCCGTCCGGCTGCCGGACGGCGGCCACACGAGATTGACAACCCAGCTACATGGCGCGTATTCGGCTGAAATATCAAGCCTAACCTGTGGCCGAAAAGCAGCTGGCGGCATTTTTCGCCTCGACTTCGTTTCTCGACACACTGGGCGCGGGTGAAGGGTTGGCGTTCGCTGGCGGGGGGCGTGGTTGCTTCGTTCGCCGCGGCCAACCCGCTCAAGCAGGGATGCGGAGGCTTGCTTCGGGTGGCACAACATCTTCAACCGGGAAAAACGGCTTTTGCCCCGTTGATTTTCCGACCGGCTGCGGTCACGGTTGATCCAGTCTGAATTATGAAGCTGTTTTGTAATCGGCAGATTTTTTTGCCGCTGCTCCTTTCCGTCAACCTGGCCATGGCCGCGCCGGTTATTGATCCTTTGCCGGACGTCCGGCTCCCGGCCGGCAAATCCCTCACCCTCCCCGTCACGGCCAGTTCTTCCAATGGCCAGCCGCTCAGTTATACCGTGACCAGCAGCACCAGCGATATCGCGATCGAAACGCACGCCACCAACCCATTTTGGAAGCTGACGGTGGCGCAGCTCGCTCCCGCGAATTCGCCCGGCGCGTTTCAGACCCCCTTCCGGGGCGGCTTGATGACCGTCACCAATCTTGGCGACCTGACCTTCATGTTGCTGCGAGACCGCGCGCCCCGCACGGTGGCTGCGATTGCCAGCCTCACTTGCGCCGGCTTTTACAACCGCAACACCATCTTTCATCGAGTGATACCGGGCTTCATGATTCAGGGGGGAGACCCGGCCACCAATGGCACGGGCGGCCCGGTGTTCCGTTATGACGACGAATTCAATGTCCGGGCGCTCTTCAGCGGCAGCGGACAGCTCGCGCTGGCGAATTCGGGCAAGGACACGGCTGGCTCCCAATTCTTTGTGACCCTTGGCGCACAGCGATTCTTGGATCTGGGGTACACGCTGTTCGGCCAGCTGTTGCGTGGCTTCCAAGTGGTGACGAATGTGATCAACACCCCGAGAAACACCAATGACCTCCCCCTGGCGGAGGTCATCATCACCCGCGCTTCCCTCGTCCCCAACCTGACCGACACCGTCATCACGCTGACCGGCACGAACGCCATCGGCGCCTCCGCCACGATCCAAGTCATCGCGGACGACGGTGCAGGCGGGCGCACGACGAATACGTTTATGGCCACCACGGTTTCCGATGCAGGCAACAATTCTCCGGCAATTCTGAACGCGGAGCCGATCACGAATAAATTCTGTCCTGTGAACGGACGTCTTACGAATTACATCTCGGCCTTTGACCTGGAGACAAACGTGATTTTTTACGGAGCGGGCTATCTTGATGCGCCTTCGCAAGCGAATTCAACCAACTCGACGTTCAACTCCAGCACGGGTGAGTTGGTGGTGGTGCCCAACGCGGGCTACCGCGGTCCGCTCCGTCTATTTGTGCGCGCCGCGTCCAACCCCACGTACCAACCGACCGATCAGCAGTTCATCACCTTTGCGGTGGACGACGTGCCGATCAGCGTTTGGGGAACTGATTTTCTCGCGCCGCCGCTGATGAGTTTCACCAACCAACTGCTCGCGACCTTCACCAATGGCCGGCCGAACAGTCCGGCCGGCAATTTCACGGCCGCCATAAATTGGGGCGACAACTCCATTGCGGCCGGCTCCATCGGGACGAACACCAGTGGAGGCAAGGAGGTTCGGGGATCGCATACCTTCACCAATTCGGGGATCTACCCGGTTTATATCACGATAAAAAGCTATCTCGGCGCGGAAGCCACGGTGGTTTCTACGATCACCGTGCCCCCCAGCTTGAGCTTCATGCGGGTGGAAACAAACAACAGTTTGCGCTGGCCGGCGTGGGCGTTTGAGTACCGGCTCCAAGCGAGCACAAACCTGGCCACGACGGATTGGGCTGCGCTCACGAACTTGGCCACGCTGGTCGGCTACGAGAATTTGGTCGCCAATACCACCATTGCGAGCAACCTCTTTTTCAGACTCAAGCGCTGAGCCGGGTTCCGGTTGCGAGCCAACCATTGGCTGGCGGACGAATCGCCACCTTCCGAACCCTCGGGCCCCCACCTTGGGCTGCTTTCGGCCGCTGCTCCGCAGCTTCCGCAGGGACGGCGACTGCCTGAAACTGGATTGTGCCCCGGGACGCCTGCGCTACGAGTTTCAGTTGGCAGGAATTTTTGGTTGACTATTTCCCTTCAACGCCTAGGTTGTTGGGTAACGAATTAAAAGTGCCGCTCAAGCAAACAATTGCACCAGAAATTTTATGAAACAATTGGCATCATTTTCAAAATTGTCAGCATTGGTTCTTGCACTGGCGACCGTGGTTTTTGTCACCCCCGCGCAAGCGGTGACCAACGCCGGCACGCAGCAGGGCAAAGCCACGGTGGTCAAGGTCAACGGCAGCGCCACCTTCAAGGCCGCCAGCGGCCAGGGCGGCGACCTCAAGGTTGGTCAGATTCTCGAAGCGGGTGCCAGTATTAGCACGGGTCCGGCCGCCACGGTGGAATTGAACATGGGGGTCAATGGCCAGTCGCTCACCGTCAAATCCGACAGCACCGTGGCAATTGATCAATTGGATTTCACGGGAACGGGTGCAGATACGGTGGTAAACACGCGTTTGAACCTGACCAAGGGCGGTTTGAACGGCAATGTGAAAAAATTGGCGGCGAACTCCAAGTACGAGATTAAAACGGCCAATGGCGTTGCGGGTGTTCGCGGAACCTCCTTTTCCGCTTTGGCCAGTGGCGTTGTTCACGTATGGCAGGGTTCGGTTTACATGATCTATATCGTGGGTGGGGTTGCTTCTGCACCCATTCTGGTTCTGGAGGGTCAGACGGTGTTTCCGCCGACCACTCCCGGCGGCAAGCCTACTTTAGGGGATTTACCTCCGGGCATGGAGCGTGGAACGGGTTACACGGTTCCAGACAAAGAGAGCGCCCCAGCCCCATTGACGTTGATCTATGTCTCACCCACAGCACCGCCCCATTGACGTTGATCTATGTCTCACCCACAAATGGCAGATCACGTGATAGGGATTGATCCAGCCAGTCGAAAGTAACTTAATTACTGTGGCCACCGGCCGCGTGTTTTTAAACCCAGAGCAGCCTTGAGTTGTTTTGGGTTTTTTGTTAAGAAGTCGGGCCAGTGAAGCTTCCAACATTTAAGCGCGGGCCGGTGCTGATCACAGCGACCGTGTTGGCCTTGGTCGGTTTGATTCAATTTCTGCCGCTCTGGTTTCCTGCCTTTGACACCGTCGAGCGTGTCGAATGGATGACTTATGATTGGCGCGCCCGTCAGGCCTCTGGTCAATCAACCTTGACCGCGACGAATTTGGGAGTGGTCGTCATCGATGATGGAAGTTTGGAGATAATTAACAAAGGCTACGGATTCTCCTATCCCTGGCCGCGTCAACTTCACGGCCAACTCATTCAGGAACTTTCGGCCCAAGGGGCCAAAATGGTTGGCTTTGACATCCTGTTCTCCGAATTACACCTCCCCAGCCTATCGACCAATGTCAAACTCGGCAACGGCACGGAGATGAGTTCGGATGATTACTTCGTTCGACAATTAAGGAAAAGCGGCCAGGTATCGCTGGCCGCCCTCGACAAACTCCTGCCCAACGAATTGTTTCGCACCAACGCGCTCACCATCGGCGATATTTCCGCGACCAAAGATTCCGATGGGATTCTCCGGCGCGCCAAAGCGTACCAGAACTATCGCCTCTGGCACCCGGCGATTCTTGGGTTGGCCAAGGATCTGGCCCTGAATCTGTCCCAAGTCCGTTTTGAAAACCGGCGGCTGGTGTTTTTGGATTCGAAAGGCAAGCCGGTGCAGGATGACAAAAATCAGGATCTCGGCGTGGCGTTGGATCTGGACGGCAAATTTAATCCGTCGGAAATCACGGGCCAGGCAGTGGAGGTTTTGAGCAACCAGAAACCATTCACTGAACTGCGCGTGTGGCACATGGGCATTGTGCTGGCCGCGCAGGAGCTAAAACTGGATTTCACCAAGGCGGTTATCGAACCCCGGCGCATTATATTGCGAGGCCAGGGGGGCGTGGAACGGGTCATTCCCATTGATAGTAATGGATATTTTTTCATCAACTGGACCCTCGATGTGGACAGTGACAAGCTCCAAAAACAACGCTTTGAAGAAGTCTTGGAGGCCGCCGCCGACCGGGCCGAAGGCAAGCCGAATTTGTCCACGCCCTGGCGCGACAAGCTGGTGGTGGTTGGCTCTTTTGGAACGGGCAATAATATCTCCGACCAAGGGGCGACCCCGTTGGAAAAAAACACGTTTCTGGTCAGTAAACATTGGAACGTGGCCAACTCCATTATCAACAATCGATTCATCCAGCGCAGTCCGACGTGGATCAACCTGCTGCTGATTGGCTTGTTCGGGGTGGCCGCGGCGGTCACGACCTGGAAGTTGAATGCTCCGTGGTCGTCGGTCTGGGTGGCGGTTGGGGTGGGGATCTATGTGGGTGTGGCTTGGTGGTTGTACGTTCAATTTCGACTTTGGATTCCAATCGTGGTTCCGGTGGTGGGTGCGCTGATGATGAACCACGTCTGCCTCGTGACGTATCAGGTAATCTTTGAGCAGGCGGAAAAACGTCGCGTCAAAGGAGTCTTTGCCAAGCTGGTTTCACCGAATGTTGTCAATGAGTTGCTCGGGGCAGCCAAGCTGAACCTGGGCGGTGGGCGGCGCAAGATTACGGTGTTTTTCTCCGACGTGCGCGGCTTCACTGAGATGACCGATGTCAACCAAGTGCAGGCTGAGGACTACGTGCGCGTGCATAACTTGACCGGTGAAGCGGCGGAGGCTGTTTTCGACGAACGGGCGCGGGAAACCCTCGCCACCGTCAATGTTTATCTCGCCACCATCGCCGACCAGATCAAGAAGCACGACGGCACGCTCGATAAATACATTGGGGACTGCGTCATGGCATTTTGGGGTGCGCCGACCCCCAACGAAAAGCACGCCTTGAGTTGTGTCCTCGCGGCGGTGGACGCCCAACGGGCGATGTACGCCCTCAACCTCAAACGCGCTGAAGAAAACAAACGTCGCGAAGTCGAGAACACGGGCCGTGCCCTGCACAACAAGCCACCGCTGACGATGCTCCCGTTGCTTTCCCTCGGCACGGGTATCAACACCGGCGTCTGCATTGTCGGTTTGATGGGGTCGGACACCCACATCTTGAACTACACCGTGTTTGGCCGCGAGGTAAACCTGGCCAGTCGTTTGGAGGGCGTTTCGGGCCGCGGTCGCATCATCATTGGTGAGTCAACGCACACCGAATTGCTACGGGATGATCCGGCCTTGGCCGCGACCTGCGTGGAGCTGCCGCCCGTGACGGTGAAAGGTATCAAGCAGGCCGTGAAAATATTCGAAGTTCCCTGGCGCCAGGACTTGGGTGGCTTGGGAATCATCCCCAAACCGGGCGAAGCCGACAGCACGACGCATTTGCCCCGGATCCAAATGTGATACGGCTCGGTCCCCCCAGGGAAATAACCTTGAACTTTGTGGCGAGAACCCCAAATTTGCAGTGATGCGCACGGTAATCTACCCTGGAAGTTTTGATCCCTTGACGAACGGTCATTTGGACGTGATTCAAAGGGCGGCCAAACTGTTCGACCGGGTGATTGTGGCGGTGGCGGAGAACGACAGCAAGAATCCGCTATTCGATCTGGCCGAACGGAAACTGCTGGTGGAGGCGTCGATCCAGCATCTGCCCAACGTGATGGGGGACACCTTTTCTGGTTTACTCGTGGATTACGTGGAGGAATGTTCGGCGGAGGCGATTATCCGCGGTTTGCGCGCGGTATCGGATTTTGAATTTGAATTTCAATTGGCACTCATGAACCGCAAGCTGAACGAACGGGTGGAAACTATTTTCATGATGCCCAAGGATACCTATACTTTTCTCAGTTCGCGGTTGGTAAAAGAAATTGCGCGGCTGGGCGGGGATGTGCGAAGTTTTGTGCCGCCGCACGTACAGGCCGCTTTGAAACAAAAATTGCCGGCGCGTGCCCCGGTTCGCAAACGCGCTTCCCACGACTAAGGCCTGAACATGCCGCTCCTCATTAACTTGCGTCGGCTGGAGGACAAACCCGCCCAGCTCTGCGGTGAATTGTCCGCCTCCGAACTCGAGTTGGAGGGGGTTGATGAGCTGATTCAGCTAACGCAAGCGTTAAAGTATGATCTGGTGGCCCAAATGATGGGGAACGACGTTTTGGTGCAAGGACGGTTGCAATTGGGCTTGCAATGCGAATGCGCGCGGTGCCTGAAACCGTTTGCCAAACAACTTGATCTCGGTCGCTGGGCGGCGCACCTGCCCTTGGAAGGCGAGGATAAGGTGGCGATCGAGAATGATTGCGTGGACTTGACGCCCATCTTGCGGGAGGATATTCTGCTCCAGTTTCCGCAGCATCCGCTGTGTGGACCTGATTGTGGCGGACTATCAAAGATCCCGCCCAGCAGTGGAAATGAATCCAGCGGTGCCAGTCAGAAGGTTGAAACTTCGTCTGCATGGGCCGAATTGAATAAACTGAAGTTTGAGAAAGAATAGTTATGGGTGTACCCAAGCGTAAACCGTCCAAAAGTCGTCAGCGCCAGCGCCGCGCTTACAACAGCGTGCTGGTCTTGCCCCAGCTTTCCACCTGTCCCCAATGTGCCGCTCCCTCCGTGCCCCACCGGGTTTGTCCCGCGTGCGGCTTTTACAAGGGGCGGCAGGTGATCACCGTGGCAGCCATGGGTTAAATGGTTGCCCAGGGGCGCGGCTGGATATCCGGACGCGCTCTTTCCATTTATGCGAATCGTAGTGGATGTCATGGGGGGGGACCATGGTTGCGGGGTCGCTATCGACGGGGCTAAATTAGCACTGGCCGCCAATACCCGCATCACGGAACTTTTCCTGGTGGGTCGCGAGTCGGAAATTGAGTCAGCGCTCAAACGGGCGCATTTTGATGATCCGCGGCTGAGAATTGTCCACGCCTCCGAAGTCCTCACGATGGATGACAAGCCCGTGGTTGGGCTGCGGAAAAAGAAGGATTGTTCAATCCTGCGCGCCGTCGAACTGGTCAAGGACGGCAAAGCGGATGCCGTGATTTCGCCGGGCAACACCGGCGGCATCTACGCGGCGGCCACGATCCGCTTGCGCACCCTGCCCGGGGTGAGCCGCGGGGCGATTGCCACGGTAATCCCGGCTCCAGACAATGAGTTCGTGCTGCTGGACGCCGGCGCGAGCGTCGAATGCAAGCCTTGGTTTCTTGCCGAGTTTGCCATCATGGGCAACATCTATGCGCGGGAGGTTCTGGGGGTCAAACAACCGCGGGTGGGACTCCTGTGCAACGGCACCGAAGACAATAAGGGCACCGAGTTGACGCTCGAGGCGTTTAAGATTTGCCGGAAGCTGGACTTGAATTTCGTCGGCAATGTCGAGGGTTACGACCTTTTTTCCAACCGCGTGGATGTGGTGGTTTGTGACGGCTTTGTCGGCAACATCGTGCTCAAGACCTGTGAAAGCATGGCCAAGGGGATGTTTGCCTGGCTGAAGCGCGAGTTGATGCAGAATTCCAAGCGCCGTCTGGGCGCGCTGCTGGCAAAAAATGCCTTTCACAACATTAAACACCGACTCGACCCTGACAATTACGGCGGCGCGCCGTTGCTGGGCCTCAATGGCACGGTGATGAAGGTCCATGCCTCGGCCCGCGACCACGCGTTCATGAACGCGATTCGCGTCGTCGCCGGATCCGTCGGCCAGAACCTCAATCAGGTCATCACCCGGGAGATGGGGCAAGCCGCGCCCTGCCTGGAGGCGGCCAAACAGGCCGCGTCGGCCGAAACTCGGGAGGCCGTGGTTACCGCATGAGCGCCGCTCCCCAAAAGCCCTTTAAGAATCCGCGGGCGAAGCACGATTTCCAAGGGCGCACCTGTTCCATCGCGGCCGTCGGGGCTTATGTTCCCCCGCGTATCATGACCAATGCGGATCTGGAAAAAATCGTGGAGACGACCGACGAATGGATCCTGTCGCGCACGGGCATCAAGGAGCGGCGGATTGCGGCCGACGATGAGTTCACCTCCGACATGGGCGCGAAGGCAGCGCTCGTGGCGATGGCCCGGGCGGGCGTCACTCCCGAGCAGATTGACCTGATCATCGTGGCCACCATCACCCCGGACATGCCGTTTCCCTGCACGGCCTGCCTGGTGCAGAAGAAAATCGGCGCGCGGCGCGCGGCGGCGTTCGATCTTGAAGCGGCCTGTTCCGGTTTTATTTACGGGCTGGAGATCGGCCAGCAGTTCATCATGTCGCGCACGTATGACTGTGTGCTGGTGATTGGCGCCGAAAAGCTTTCCTCCATCATCGACTGGCAGGATCGCAACACTTGTGTGCTATTTGGTGATGGGGCCGGCGCGGCGATTTTGCAGAACCGTCCCAATACGCACGGCCTGCTGACGGCCTGCATGGGTGCCGATGGCACCAAAGCGGACCTGCTTTCGATGCCGGGCGGCGGCAGCCGTTGCCCCGCGACGGCGGAATCGGTCCACAGCCGGCTGCACTACTTGCGGATGGACGGCAAGGAGACATTCAAGAGTGCCGTCAACGCAATGTGCACGGCCGCCCGCGAGGCCTTGGAACGGTGCCACCTGGACATCGCTCAAATCAAATGCGTCATCCCGCATCAGGCCAACCTACGGATCATCAATGCCGTGGGGGAACGCCTGGGAGCCAAACCCGAGCAATTGTTCGTCAACCTCCACAAGTACGGCAATACCTCGGCTGCCTCGGTTGCCATCGCACTGGATGAAGCGGTGAGCCTGAACCTGGTTCAACGGGGCGATTTGATCCTGTTGGTGGTGTTCGGGGCCGGGTTGACCTGGGGGGCGGCGGTCATCGAATGGTGACCAACTAATTTGACCTGCCCAACAATTGTGCTAAAGTTCCTCTACGCTTATGAGTACTAGCAAACATGATACCTCCGGTGCCTTTCAGCCGGTCACGATTCAGACGCAATCCAATCACATTTCGCTGCCGGCCCACAGCGTGCGGATCTCCAAGAATGGGGTGGAGTTTCTGAGTGAAACCCCGGTGCCCACCTGGACGGAAATGACCGTGGACCTGCATTCGGCGCACGACGCCAAGAAGGTCCGCACCACGGGCATTGTCGTTGAATGCAATGGCAACCGCCACTCCGGTTACTCCGTTTCGATGGTTTTCATCAACCTTTCCCGGCAGTCGCAGGAGCGACTCAACCAGATGGCTTATTCCGCGCTGGCATAATTTCCCTCCTTCCTGTTAGCTAGCGGGCATGGAATTGTTCAACAAGATTCTGAAGGCCGCAGTTGAGGGTGGCGCGTCCGACGTCCACATCAAAGAGAACGCCCCGGTCATGGTCCGGATCAGCCGGCGCCTGATGCCGATTGACTGCCCGGTGCCGACGCACGAATGGATGGAGAATGTGCTCCAGCAGATTTGCCCGCCGCACATGAAGAAAGGGCTGGAACTGGACCGCGAAACCGATTTCTCCTACTTTACTCCCGAGGCCGGCCGATTCCGCACCAACGTGTTCCAACAGAGCGGAAAATGGGCCATGGCCATGCGCTATGTCAAAGGTCAGGCACCCAACATCGATGCCTTGGGCCTCGCCCCGATTTGTAAGACCATCGCGGAAGCGCATCGCGGCATCGTGCTGCTGGCGGGCACCACTGGCAGCGGCAAATCCACCACCCTCGCGGCCATGATCGAGCATGTGAACACCAATTTCCGCAAGCACATCGTGACACTGGAAGACCCCATCGAATTCATGTTCGAAGACAACCAGTCAGTGATCGAACAGCGCGAGATTCTGCTCGATACCCAATCCTTCCAGCGCGGCCTCAAGAGTGCCTTGCGTCAGGATCCGGACATTATCATGGTCGGTGAAATGCGGGATTCCATCAGCTTTGCCGCCGCCATGAGCGCCGCTGACACCGGTCACCTGGTGATGTCCACACTGCATACCACCAGCGCCGCCTCGTCGGTCGGGCGCATTCTCGACTTCTTCAAACCGGAGGAGCGGGACACGGTGCGCCGCCAGCTCTGCGGCACGCTGCAGGCCGTGATTTGCCAGCGCATGGTTCCCACCATCGACGGCGGGATGACCCCGGCCCAAGAAGTCATGATCAACACCGGCACGGTGCGGAAGATGATTGAGGAAAACCGGCTGGAAAAATTGCCCGCCGCCATCGAGACCGGCCGGGAAGACGGCATGCAAAGCTTTAACCAAGCCGTCTACGACATGGTGAAAGCCGGCCGCATCACCAAGGAGGAGGCGCTCGAAAAGGCGACCAATCCCCAAGCCCTGGAAATGATGTTCCAAGGGATCTTCCTGAGCAGCGGCGGCAGTCGGATTTTAGGGTAGGACCGGTGTGCGGGGTTGCTTTCCCGCACCCTACCGCTCCGGAGCAGCGCGATGTGAGCTGGCGATCAGCGGCGGTTTTCTGCGGCCATGATTTCGGTTGCCGCTTTGCAAATCTTCAAAACCTGCTTTAATGTCGCTACTATGGATGTCCAAATCGCCTCGCTGTGTGATGCCGCCGTCGATTACAACGGCAAGCTCTGCTTGATGGGAACCTTCGACACCATCATGGCCAGCCAGTTTCCGAGCACCCACCCGTACTGCTCCATCGCCATGCGGATTGTGTTCCAAGACTCCGAGCAAGGCCGGCACCAACTCAAAGTCACCCTGATTGACGCCGACGGGCACAACCTGCTGCCGAAGCTTGAGCCGGTGCTGGACGTGCGGATGCCGGAAAATATGTTTTTCGCCACGACCAATCTGGTTTTCAATTTGCAGGGCATGAAGTTTGAGCGGCCCGGCCAATATTCCATTGACCTCACGATGGATGGGAACATCATTGCCCGAATTCCGCTCCAGGTCTTGCCGTCAAAACCCTCCCCAGCCCCGGCCTGAACCGTGCCCCGCGCCCAACCGCCGGCCAACAAAGACCGAAATAAGCACTCCCCCGGCCCATACTCCGAAGTCAGTCTGCGGGGGGAAGTGGGCTGGATTCGATAAACAAGCGTTCAAAACCCGGCGGACAATTGGTCTGAATGAAGTTTGGTGATTGGGGGTGCTCCCCGCACTTTAGGGGAAGGCAACCCTGGCGAGCAGGCCCGGTGGTGAAACTTTTCATTGTTCAACTTGCCCTGGCCCAACTTCTCTGTGAAATTGACCGGGATCAACTCCCCACTACCAATCCATGTTCTGGTTGTCTAACATCTCGCAGCGGCGGCCTTTTTCCCGGGTTGGAATCGGGGCGGGCGGACTGCGTCTATGCTTATGGCTGTCGGCTGGGGCGGCGGCCTTGTTGTCAGCGCAGGAGACCTACCAGAAACCGCCGACAAACATCACCGAAATTCTCAACGCGCCGCCCGCGCCGGTAATTTCCTTCAGTCCGACGCGGGACCGGTTTCTGCTGGTGCAGGGGGTGCGGTATCCCTCGATTGCGAAATTAGCGGTGCCGAGCCTGCGTCTGGCCGGACAACGGATCAACCCGCTGAACAACGGTCCGTCGCAGGCGCCTGGCTACGTCGGTCTCGCGTTGAAGAGCATCACGGATGAACCGGAAAAAAAAATCGGCCTGCCACCAGACGCGCAGTTTGGTCTCCCGCTTTGGTCCCCCGATGGCCTCCAATTCGCCTTTGCCATGTTCACGACCACGAACATCGAGTTGTGGGTGGGTGACGCGATGGCCGGTGCTGTGCGCCGCCTCAACGGCGTGAACCTCAACGCCGTCCACGGCGAAACCTTCCAGTGGCTTCCCGATAGCCGGACGATCCTCTGCCAGTCCGTGGTGTCCCAACGTGGATCGCCGCCTCCCGCGCCGAAGGTTCCCAACGGGCCGATCATCCAGGAAAGCAACGGTAAACCCACACCGATCCGCACGTTTCAGGATTTGCTGGAAAATCCGCACGACGAGGAGCTGTTCGATTATTATGCCACGGCGCAATTGAAGTTGATCAACAGCGCCACGGGCCAGACGACGGCGTTGGGCCCGCCGGCGATTTTCAGCGAATTCGAACCCTCGCCCGATGGTTTGCACATATTGGTGGTGCGCGTTCACCGGCCCTATTCGTATCAGTTGCCCGCACCCGCCTTTCCGCGGGACGTGGAGGTCTGGGGCCTTGACGGCAAGGTGGCCTTCAAACTCGCGAGCCTGCCCCTGCAGGAGGAGGTGCCCATCGGCGGCGTGCAACCCGGGCCGCGCAATTACCATTGGCGGCCCACGGCGCTGGCCACCCTGGTCTGGGTGGAGGCGCTGGACGGCGGCGATCCCAAACAGAAGGTGAGCCATCGCGACCGGGTCCTGACATTGCGCGCCCCGTTCCAAGGGAAACCGGAGGAACTGGTGAGGACTGAGCAGCGCTTTTCCGCGCTGACTTGGGGCGAGAAAAGTTCGGTTGCGCTCCTGAAGGAGTATCAAAGCGCCAAGCGGTGGAACCGCACCTACCTCTTGAATCCCGACCTTCCGGCGGAGCCGCCCCGCTTGCTTTGGGATTTATCCGCGCAGGAGCGCTACAACGACCCCGGCACGCCCATGACCCGCACCCTGCCCGCCGGTCAGCGGGCCATGCGGGTCCATGAAAACAGCATTTATCTCAACGGCACGGGCGCCTCACCGGAAGGGGACCGGCCGTTTCTGGACCGCCTCGACCTCGCCACCCTGAAGACGGAACGGTTGTTCCAATGTGACGACCTGAGCTATGAATCCGTCGTGGTGCTGGTCAAGGAGGATGCCTCGCAATTCATCACCCGCCGGGAGTCCGCCGCGCGACCACCCAATTATTTTCTGCGCTCGACGCAGGAATCCGCGCGCAAGGCGCTGACGAGTTTCCCCGACCCCTCGCCGCAGTTGCACGGGATCAGGAAACAACTCGTGACGTACGAACGGAACGACGGCGTGCAACTCTCGTTCACACTGTATCTGCCGCCGGATTACAAGGCGGGCACGCGGTTGCCCACCGTGGTGTGGGCTTACCCGCGCGAGTTTAGCGATGCCGACACCGCCGGGCAGGTCTCGGGGTCGCCGCACCGATTCACCGCCCTCAACGGCATCAGCCACCTCTTCCTGCTCACGCAGGGTTACGCCATTCTCGACGGGGCGACGATGCCGGTCGTCGGCGATGCGAAAAAGATGAACGACACCTACCTCGAGCAGATTGTGGCCAGCGCGCGGGCCGCCATCGACAAGGCGGTGGAAATGGGGGTCACCGATCCCCAGCGGGTCGGCGTGGGCGGGCACAGTTATGGCGCGTTCATGACGGCGAATCTGCTGGCGCACTCGGATTTGTTCCGCGCGGGCATTGCGCGCAGCGGGGCCTACAACCGCACCCTCACGCCGTTCGGCTTCCAGAACGAGCGGCGCACGTTGTGGGAGGCGCCGGAGATGTATCTCAAGGTTTCCCCACTTATGTACGCGGATAAGATCAACGAACCGCTGCTGATCATCCACGGCGACGCCGACAATAATCCGGGCACGTTCACGTTGCAAAGCGAACGGCTGTTCCAGGCCATCAAGGGCAATGGCGGCACGGCGCGGTTGGTGCTGCTGCCGCTCGAGGCCCATGCCTACGAGGCGCGCGAATCCGTGGAGCATACGCTTTACGAAATGGTGGCCTGGTTTGACAAATATGTGAAAAATGCGCCTCCCCGGAAAAGCGCCAGCGGAAATTGATCCCAGCTGATCCGCGGTCAGACCGAGCCAGGAGGCCGACGCGAATGCACGCATCTCAATTTCTTGGAAGTGTTGTTCCGGGCCAACCTGGAAGGTTGCCAGCCGTTAGCCGGGGGTGGAGCGCAGCGATACCCCCGGATCAGTGGTCCGAGGAGTTGCACCCTGAAAGGTGTGCCAGGGGCGTGTAAATCCTCGTAGCCGCGGTCGGCTGAGCGGGGTTCTGGCACCCCTCCGGGGTGCCTGCAAGCTTCGTTTTGACCGGGGATGTCGCTCGCCAACTCGCTAATCCCAGGCTAATGGCTGGCAAGCCTTCAGCTTGCCCTGCCCCGGCCAGAAACTGAGTTGCGCCCGGCCGCAAACACAGATGGAATTCCACCATTGTCAGCCAGGCTTTGCCCCGTTACGCTCGCCGTCCAGTCCGCAATCCGTTCCATTTCCAGCAAGGTCGGGGCATTGGCGCGTGAAGAATTGGGTTATGGCAAAACACAACCAGACGAATCAACCGGGCGTCGCGAAGAAGCGACCGGTCGAGCAATACGACCACAAGGCCACGACCCGCCCCAATAATCCGCCCGTCGGCCTCGTGGACGCCAGGAGCGACGCCGCCGAAGGGAAAAAGACCTACGCCTACGACCCGCATCTGGACCCGACGCTCGTTTGGGCGGGCAAGGCCGAGCGCACCAGTTTCGAGATTCCAACGGTTTCGCTGCACGTCCACGAGCGGATTGATCCGCGCTCGATCATCGAAGCCGTCCGAAAAAAGAACGGCAGCGATTACGAACAGCTTTCCCTGTTCAATTCCAAGACGGAGAATCCGCCGTTGCGCGAGGCGATTGAGTTTTACAAGCACGCCCACAACTGGAGCAACCGGCTTGTGGCCGGCGACAGTTTGCTGGTGATGAATTCGCTGCTCGAAAAAGAGGGCATGGCCGGGCAGGTGCAGATGGTTTATTTCGATCCGCCCTACGGCATCAAATACGGCTCGAACTTTCAGCCCTTCGTCAATCAAACAGCCCTCAAGTCAAGCGACATGGATGAGGATTTGACAGCCGAACCAGAAATGGTCAAAGCGTTTAGGGACACATGGGAACTTGAGGTGCATTCGTATCTAAGTTACATCCGCGACCGAGTTCATCTTTCAAAGGAGTTATTGGCGGATTCGGGCAGCATCTTTGTTCAGATTTCGGATGAGAACCTTCACCGCGTTCGAGCCGTTTTGGATGAGGTGTTTGGTTGTGAAAACTTCGTCTCCACCATAACGGTCAAGAAGGGGTCAGTTACTTTCGCGAAGAAATTGCTCAACAATGCGTGCTTTTACATCGTTTGGTATGCACGAAATAAGGAATCAATTCGTTTCAACAAGATTTTCACAGACAAAAACCTTCAGTGGTTCGCCGAAAACACTGGCTCCCATCTTTGGGTCGAGGATGAGGACAGGTGCCCACCGAGGAAAGCCACGCCCGAAGAACGAAACGACATCAACAATTTCCTTAGCGATACCAAGGGGTGCCGAATCTTCGGAACATGGAGTCTAAACGCTCAGGGAACGGAGAAGCAGCAGCCATACAACTTTGAGGGCAAAGACTACTTTCCCCCGAGAGGGACGCAGTGGAAAACTTCCTATCCAGATGGCCTTGATAGGTTAAAAGCAAAAAACCGGCTGCAAGTGGAAGGCAATACGCTGCGGGTTAAGCTTTATCCGGAAGACTATCCCGTCATGGCGATTAACAATTTGTGGGAAGGCATCGGCGCTGCATCCGACAAGATTTATGTCGTCCAGACTGCCGAGGAGCTTCCGAAGCGGTGTATGTTGATGGCCACCAATCCCGGCGATTTAGTTTTAGACATAACTTGCGGCAGCGGCACGACGGCTTACGTGGCGGAGCAATGGGGACGCCGTTGGATCACCTGCGACACGTCCCGCGTCGCACTTGCGCTCGCCAAGCAGCGGTTGATGACGGCGGTATTCGATTACTATAAACTCGCTCATGAATCAGAAGGTGTGGATAGCGGTTTCAGATATAAGACCGTGCCCCACGTTACCGTTGGAAGCCTCGCCAACAACGAACCGCCCGAGCCGGAGACGCTTTACGACCAGCCGCTCGTGGACAATTCCAAGGCCCGCGTGACCGGCCCGTTCACGGTGGAAGCCGTCCCCGCGCCGATGGTCAAATCGCTGGATGACGTAGCGGGCAATGTAGGCCGGGTGCCCACACCCGGCGCCGCGTCAGGGGACGCGGCCTACAGGGCCGACGCCTCGGTCGCCCGCAGCGGCGCGACGATCCGGCACGAGGAATTGCGCAGCGAACTGCTTCGCGCCGGCATTCGCGGCAAAGGCGGGCAGATGATTCGTTTCTCCCGCGTCGAGCCATTGTCCGGCACCCGCTGGTTGCACGCCGATGCCGAATCGAAACCGAACGACGACGGCCCGGCGGCACTGCGCGAAGGCGCGGCGACGGAAATTCAGCGCGTCGTGATTTCCTTCGGGCCGGAACACGCGCCGCTTGAGCAGAAGCAAGTCGAGATGGCACTGGAAGAAGCCCGCAAGCTGGTGCCGCGTCCGCAACTGATTGTTTTTGCCGCGTTCCAATTCGACCCGGAGGCCGCGAAAGACATTGATGAATTGAACTGGCCCGGCGTGACCACGCTCAAGGCACAGATGAACGCGGATTTGCTGACAGAGGATTTGAAGAAGAAGCGAACCAGCAACGAAAGTTTCTGGCTCATCGGCCAGCCGGACGTGCTGCTCCGCAAGTCCAAGCAGAAACCCAAAGACAAAAAGGACAAGACAGAGCTTTGGGAAGTGGAAGTGAAGGGATTCGATTATTACGACACGAAGACCGGTCAAATCCTATCCGGTGGTGCGGCTCAAATCGCCAATTGGATTTTGGACACGGATTACGACGGGCGGAGTTTATTTGCCCGTCAGGTCTTCTTCCCGATGGCCGGCGAGAAGGAAGGCTGGGCAAAACTGGCGAAGAATCTCAAGGCGGAAATTGACGAGGATGCGATTGAGGCCTATCGCGGCACGGTGTCGTTGCCCTTCGAGCTGGGCAAACATAGCCGCGTGGCGGTCAAGATTGTGGACGACCGGGGGATTGAGAGTTTGAAGATTTTGGAGATTGCATGACCACGGATAAACACGGATGGACACGGATAAAAACAAACAAGCTGTTACCAGTTGAAAGCAGCAGGAACCAAGGTGGTAACAAATTGTTACCATCTGCAAACTGGTCGCCGCCGCGCAAGCGAACTGGTGATGAATTGTCACCGGTTGAAAAGCGAACCATGACGAACCCATGAAAAGCAACATAGTCATTTTGGAGGGACACGAAATCCGGCGCATTTACGACGAGCCGACCGAGACATGGTGGTTTTCCGTCGTGGACATCATCCGCGTGCTGACGCAGCAGCCGGATCATCGGAAAGCTCAAAGCTATTGGACGACGTTGAAAAACCGCTTGAAAGCAGAGGGAAGTGAGGTGGTCACAAATTGTGACCAACTGAAAATGCCCGCCGCCGACGGCAAAAGTTATCTCACGGACGCCGCCACCGCCGAGACGCTGCTGCGCCTCATTCAAAGCGTGCCCAGCCCGCGTGCTGAACCAATCAAGCTCTGGCTGGCCAAGGTCGGTTACGAACGGATGCAGGAAATGGCCGACCCCGCCCGTTCGCTCGCCCGCGCCCGCGAGACATGGCAGCAACAGGGCCGCAGCGCCAAATGGATCGAGCAGCGGATGACGGGACAGGAAACGCGCAACAAGCTCACGGATTACTGGGCTGGACACGAAATCAAAAAGGGCGATGAATTCGCCATCCTCACCAACATCATCCATCAGGAATGGTCGGGCGTGAGCGTGCAGTCGCACAAGAACCTCAAAGCACTGAAGACCGAAAACCTGCGCGACCACATGAGCGAGGCGGAGTTGATTTTCACCGCGCTGGCCGAGTTGTCCACCCGCCATGTCGCTGAGAGCGTCGAGGCCGCTGGCATGACGAAAAATGAAGCCGCCGCGAAGACCGGCGGCCGCATCGCCAAAAGAGCCCGCGTGGATTTGGAAGAGAAAACCGGCAGGAAGATCGTCTCGAGCGAAAGCTATTTGGCTCCGTCCAAGACCGTCAAAAAGATTAAATGAGCGACGGCGAGGCTCCGGAAAATTCCCCGTCTGCGCTTCAGCGGCGGTCGGGCTTCGGGGCGGGGGCGAGCTTCTGCATCGGCTCGGGGCGCGGCGAGTCGCGCACGCCCTGCTTCTTGAGCCAGTACTCCATCTTCGGCACCTGCCAGCTGTAGTCCACGGGGCCGCCGCCGGCTTGCTTGAGGGGGAGAATTTTATCGCCGAGCCAGGACAGCTCGGGGGCGTCGGGCTTCAGAGCGTCGAGCACACGGGGGCGGAGGACCGCCGCGCCCCAGTCGGGAAACCATAGCGTGCCAGTTTCCGGCAGGCACTCAGCGTAGGGGACAAGCCGGCCGTCCGGAGATTCCCGGAAGGCGCGCCGCGGGTTCCAGCGGTCGTAGGGTGAGACTGTCGCCGCGGAATCAAGCTCGGGCGTATCGAGCAGCGCCTGCACGCCGGCATCGATCAGAGCGGTGTTGACGGCGCCGGTATTGGCAAATAGCAGCACGAGAAGCTCGAGTTCACCTTTCTCAGATTTCAAATCGTCGACGATGTGCCGGTAGCCCGACAGCACTCGCGCCGTGTCGGTCGGGCGCGGGCCATCTTCCTTGGATGGCGGCGGGTCGATGATCACCGCGCCGAGTTGAACGGCGATGCGCCGCACCGGCTGGGACAGCGTCTGCGCGTACAGCCGGCGAGCCTGCTCGGAGCCTTTCGCCGCCAGCAGAGGATAGGCGGCGAGCGGGCGGCCGAGGACTTCGGCCTCGTTGCCGGGGAAATCGATGCTGTCGTCGGGATCGACGAGGAGCGCGCAGATCATGACGCCTTGACCTCAAGCGTCTCGACGGCTTCAAGCGCCGCGGCGGCGGTGGCGTCCCACGAGTGGCGCTCGACGGTGCGCACGCCTTCGGCGATCAGGCGCAGGGACAGTCCCGGCGTCGTGTTCAAGGTGATGATGTGCTCGGCCAGGCCTGCGGCGTCGCCGGGCGCGAAGAGCAGGCCATTTTCGCCGTCGCGGATGAACTCGGGCAGCGCTCCGGCCCGCACGCCCAGCACGGGGCAGCCTTCGGATAAAGCGTGAAGCGCCAGCGAAGGAAAGCCTTGCCGCCCCGTAGGCTCCACAAACGCTTTGGCGGCGCGAAAATATTCCATCTTCTTCGGGTGCGGCAGCTCACCCAGAAAAGTCACGCGGTCGCCCAGCATCAGGGCCTGCGCACGTTCCTTGAGGGCGGGTAAGGCAGGCCCGTCGCCGATCACGGTGAGGTGCACATCCATGCGCAGGCGCGCGACGCCGGAGAGCACCGTTTCAAAGCCGGAAAGCGACGCCGCGTCGATGACGCCCGCGGTGACGACGGTGAATCCGCGCGCGCGCGATGAGCGCACGGTCACGAGCGCGATCTGCTGGGCGAAGATCTGGTCGTACGCGTAGGGAATGACGCGCATGCGGTCGGCCGGCACGCCCCAGGAGGCGACGAGGCCTGCCATGTGGCGGCTGGGCAGCAGCAGGAGATTCGCCGCCGTCGCGAGACGTTTGACCTCGGTGAGGGAATCGGGCGACGCGCCCGCATAGGATTCGATCATGCGCAGGACCGTCGGCTTGGACAAGGCCTTCGACGCGATGAGGGCCGCCGGCTGAAGGCTGTTGATAATGACGGCGTCGCAATCGCCGCCAAAACCCTGTGATACGAGCAGTTCCGCGGCTGCCTCGGGCGGCCCATTGGGGACCATTTGCATTTTCGCCGAATGTCCGCGCGCGGGGGCGCGCTTGACGATCTCACGGCAGAAGGCGTCCTCTC
>JAYTXL010000450.1:0-7554 GCA_043742955.1 Verrucomicrobiota bacterium
CAACCCGCCCCTGAAAATGGTCCGGGTCGATAGCTCCTGGTCCTTCATGTCCCGCGGGCCCTTCACCAATTCCGTCACCACCTTCCGCAGCCCGTAGCCGCAAAAGCGCGATTTAAAAACGGATGGGCACGGATCAACCTGGATAACTACAGGCGGTTCAAGCAGAACCCGGCCGGCGTCTCTCCTCCTTTTGGGGGGGTGGAGAGGGAGACGAGGCGCGCTCCAGTGCTCGAAGCAAATTCTTTACCGAACGCAACTGGTGTCCCGCCGGAGGGTTGGCCGCCCTCCCCCCAGACTGCCGCTCAAATCTTCCAGCCGGTCTGGTAATGATGCTGGATGAACTGGTCAGCCTCCGGGCAGTTGGTGGCGCGCAGTTTCTTGGCATCCCAAACCAGTTTCTTGCCGATGCGGAAGGCGACATTTCCAAGCAGCACCGCCTCGGTGAGGGCGCCGGAGTAGTCAAAATTGCACGTCGTCATCGTGCCGGTTTTGCAGGCTTCAATCCATTCGTTGTGGTGCCCGATGGAATCCTTGATGGATGGCTGAGGGCGGGTGAAGCCGGCGAAATCCTTTTCCGGCAGCAAGACATGCTTGTCGTAATCGGCGAGCAACATCCCCTTGTCACCGACGAATAAGACACCGCTGCCCCATTGCGGCAGTTTGCCCTCGGCGAGTTGGGTGGGACGTTTGCCACCGTGATACCAGGTGAGTTTCACCGGCGGCTTCTCACCGCGAGCGGGATATTCGTAGCGGACGATCTGCCAGTGCGGCGTGCTGTCCGGATGCACCGCCGGGCCTTCCGCCTCCACGGTCAGCGGATGGCGCAAGTCGAGCGCCCAATGCGGCAAATCCATGTAATGACAGCCCAAATCCGCCAGCGTGCCGCCACCGAACGCCCACCACTCACGCCAATAGAACGGCACGTAGGCCGGGCTATAAGGCTGCGGCTCCACGGGACCGAGCCAGAGATCATAATGGATATGCGCCGGCACCGGCGGCGTTTCCTTTGGTCGTTGCTTGTTGCCAAAGCCGCCACCGACCCACACATGCACCTCGCGCACGGTGCCAAGGGCGCGGCTTTGAATCAGTTCCACGACGCGCCGATAATTGCTACCGGCATGAATCTGGGTTCCGATTTGTGTGATGCGCTTTTCCTTGCGGGCCGTCTCGGCGACAATCCGGGCCTCCGAAACGGTGCGGGCCAGGGGCTTTTCGCAATAGACGTGCCGACCCGACTTTAACGCCGCCACGGTGGCCACGGCATGCGTGTGGTCAGGGGTGGCGACGACCACGGCATCCAGGTCATTGCGATCCAGCAACTGCCGAAAATCATTGTACGTTTTCGCCGCCGGAAAATTCTTCGCGGCGGCGGCGAGGTAATGGTCATCGATGTCACACAGGGCCACGATATTCTGGCTGGCGACATTCGTAAGGTCGTAATTTCCCTGATTGGCCACGCCGATGACCCCGATGTTCAGCTTGTCATTCGGGGAGAGTTTGCGCGGCGCGGCCTGGCCGGGGGTGAGCCACAGGCCGGCGGACGCGAGAGCTGAGGTTTGCAGGAATCTCCGGCGTGTTTGGGCGGTGTTCATAAGTCAGGGCTCTGGGGGAGACCGGCCTATTTTCCAATCAGCTCGCGAACATAAATATTCTTAAACCACAGTCGATCGCCGTGGTTTTGCAGTTCGATCTGACCGGTCGGGAAGATGGGCTGGGAACGGTCCCAGAAATTCTCCAGGGTCACGTTGTTGACCACCATCTCGCCGTTGAGGAAAACATGGACCTTTTCGCCCGTCATCACGATGCGAAAGCGGTTCCATTCGCCGATGGGCTGGTCGGCGACCTGGAGCGGACCGCTGGGATTTTTCTGGTTATTATAGAGACCGCCGGAGCCCTGCCCGTTCGGGTTTGGTCCCTTGTTACCCGGATCCCAAATCTGCACCTGCGGATTGCCGCGCAGATAAATGCCACTGTCTCCGTGCGCGGTGATTTTCCAATCGACATACATTTCAAAATCGCTGTAGTCCTTTTGCGTGGCGAGGCTGCGGCCCTTGCCGTCGAAGGCGATCTCGCCATTCTCCACGCGCCAGTGGGCCTTCATGTCCAGGTCGGCCGCATTCTGCAGCTCGAGCCGGTCCGCCCCGGCGAGCGCGGCGCGTTTGATGGGATTGTCATTCGGCCCGGCGAGCAGGCCTTTCCAATTGGCCAGATCCTGACCATTAAAAAGCGCGGTGAAGCCGGCCGGCGGCGTGTTGTCCTTTTCTTTGACCGGAGATTCCTTGACGCGCAGGTTGCGAAATTCGACGTAATCGTTATGACCAAGGAACCCGATGTGACCGCGTTCCCGTAACATTCCGGGGTGGGTCTGGATGGTTTTGGCATCGGTAACATCATTCAAGTTGGTGTCCACGATGGTGGTGCCGTTCAGCACGACTTTGATGTGGCGCCCGACGGCGATGATCTCTTCCTGGTTCCATTCCCCAACCGGTTTGAGCGCGCCCCGTTTGGCCGCCACAACGCCATAGACCGACCCGTGGTATTGGTAGGGTTGCAGATTGGCATATTTTTCCGCCGTGTCGTCGAGGACCTGGATTTCCATGCCCATGTAGGCGGCATCACCTTCGAGCGGCGCGCGAATGCCAATGCCGTTGTTGCTGCCTGGTTCCAGTTTGAACTCAAAACGCAGCGTAAAATCGGCATATTCTTTTTCGGTAAAGAGATTGCCGCCCCCTCCGCGGGCACAATAAATGACCCCGTCCTTCACGCCGTAGCCGTCCCCATGTTTGTTGACGAGTTTCCAGCCGTTCAGGGTGGTGCCGTCGAACAGGCTGGTGAAGCCGGCTTCCTTGGCCGCCGCTGACGAAGAGGTCATGCTCGCGGAGAAAAGAGTGAGCGCCGCCGTGGCACACAGGAGAAGTTTGAGTGGATTTGCTTTCATAGAATTGTGGGTCATGACCGGTTTATACCCAACCCGGTTGGCAAAGGAAGGTTTTTCCATTGTTCACCCCGGTCCACCCGGGCCGCCCCGGCACCAGCCACCCCGGGGAACTGATTAGCGAACCGGTTCCACAATCGGGGTCAACACAATCTCCACCCCCTCCCGCGCGGCCTCGACGGGCAGCGTGTCGCCGTGCATGGTGACAAGATCGCGCGCCCAGTTTACCATGCGGGTGATTTGCTCGTCACTGTGGTTGGGGTCGTGGTGAAAGAGAAATAATTGCTTCACGCCGGCAATCAGCGCCAGCGTTACCACGTCATCCAGACACCCATGTCCCCAGCCAACGTGCTTTTGGTATTCGGCGTCGTCGTATTGGGAATCGATGATGAGCACGTCCGCGTCCCGGATGAATTCAATGAGCTTTTGATCCTGCGCGCGGGCGTAAGCGAGCGACGCCGCGGTAACTTCGCCGGTGCCCTGGCCACGCAAGCGCTGGTAGGGCTCATTGTCGGGTAGGAACACGATGGAGCCCTTGCTGGTATTGATCCGATAGCCGACACAGATGCCGGGATGGTTGGCGAAGAACGCCTCGATTTCCACCCTACCAATGCAGAACTTGAGCTCGGTCAATTCCTGGATCGTGATGTGTCCGGCCATTTGCTGCATGGTGACCGGGAAATAAGGGCTCTCCATCTGCGATGCCAGCACGGTTTGCAGGCCTTCGCGGGAACCCTCAAAACCAAGGATATGGATCCGGTTGCGCGGGTTGTAAGCGGGAATGAAAAAAGGAAAACCGTGAATGTGATCCCAATGGGTATGCGTGATGAGCAGCGTCACCTGGATGGGCTGGTTTTGAAATTCCGTGACCAGGCTTTGGCCCAATGTTCGAAGGCCCGAACCGGCATCGAGAATCAGGATTTCCCCGTCCGCCCTTACCTCCACGCAGGTGGTGTTGCCGCCATAGTGAACCGTGGCGGGCCCCGGGGTCGGAATGGAACCACGCACCCCCCAAAATTTGATGGTGGTCGGCGGACCGGCGGGATCGAGATCCGGTCTTTCGCCACCCGCGCGAACCAAACTGGCAGCGGAGGCCGGCTCAACGGGGATGCGAGCCGGGATAGGAGCGCGTTGGTAACCGACCTCCGTGAGTCGCGCCAACAACTGGAGCAATTCACCCTCCACCACCGGCTTGACCAGGTATTCATCCGCCCCCGCTTCCAGCGCCGTAAGCCGGTCGCCGGGGTAGCCGCGGCCGCTGGAGATAATTATCTTGGGCTGTTCCGCTGCGGGGAACTTGCGGATGATCCGGCAGAGGCGGAAGCCGTTGCAGCGCGGCATGAGCAAATCGCAGATGACAATGGCGGGCTGGTGAATCTGGATGAAGCCCAGACCCAGGTCGCCATTGGCGGCTTCCACCACCTGCCAGCGCTCCCGGATGAGCCAGTCCGCGAGCAGAGAGCGAAAAGCCGGATCCTCATCGATCAACAAAACGGTTTTCATGTCTGCCAGCCAGCATCATTCCGCTTTGATCGGAAAAGACAAGGCCGGATGCGCTGCAAGTGAAGAAGTAATGGGTTGACAGAATTTGCCGGAACCCAAGCAACCCGGTGCCAGCGGATTACCCAACCAACCCGGTCGCCGGCTGGAGGACATGCTCCCAACCCTCGCGCGCGGCGTCGACCGCCAGAGCGCCGCCTTCCGCCGCGACCAGACTGCGGGCATGCACCACCATGCTGGCGATCTTTTCATCATTGTGGGCCGGGTCGTGGTGGAAGAGGTAGAGGTGCTTGATTTGCGCACTCAGGGCAAAGGCGACTGAATCATCCACGCAACTGTGGCCCCAACCCGCTTTGGAAGGGTATTCCAGCACGTCGTATTGCGAATCCATGATCAATACATCCGCGCCCCGCGCGAACTCGATCAATTCCTGGTCACGTTTCCGGGCATAATTGAGCGCGGCTTTGGGATCGCCCTTGGCCTCGGCCAGCATGACCGATTTCATCCGATAGTACGATTCGTTGTCGGGCATGTACACAACCGACCCCGCCTGACAGGTAATCCGGTAGCCCACGCAAACGCCGGGATGATTCACGAACGCGGCGCGGACCGTGATATCCTCGATCTTGAACTCCATCTCTTTCAGTTCATGGAAGGTTATATTCCCCTGCATCTGCCCCAGGCTGATGGGGAAATAGGAGCTCTCCATCTGGCCCGCCAGCGTGGCTTCCAGCCCCACGCGCGAGCCTTCGTAACCCAGGATACGGAGAACATTCTTGGGATTGTATGCCGGCGGAAAAAAAGGAAATCCCTGAATATGATCCCAGTGGGTATGAGTGATCAACAAGGTCAAGCTGATGGGCTGATCCTTGAACTCCGCCACCAAGGCCAGTCCCAGCAGACGGATTCCCGTGCCCGCATCCAACACGATGATCTCTCCGTTAACCCGTAATTCCACACACGAGGTATTGCCGCCATAGGCGACGGTGCCGGCACCAGGGGTGGGGATGGAACCGCGAACCCCCCAAAACCGCAGCCGACATGAACGATCCCCCGGCAACTCGGCCCGGCTTTCCCCCACCGAACCCCCCGGGGGCATCGCCGACTCGAACCGTTCCAAAATTTCCATCAAGTCCCGCGTATTGATGGGCTTCTCCAGATATTCATTGGCCCCGGCTTCCAGCGCGTTCTTACGATCGAAAGAATAACCCCGCCCGGTCGTGATCAAAATTTTGGTGTGATCCAACTCGCGACGCTCGCGAATGGCGCGACAGGTTTGAAATCCGTTGAATCGCGGCATCAGCAGGTCGCATATGACAACGGATGGCCGATGCAAATGAGCCAGCTCCACTCCAATGGCCCCATCGGCGGCTTGCAAGACCCGCCAACCGGCCGCTTCCAGCAACTGAGCCAGCAGGGCACGGAAATCCGGCTCGTCATCAATCACCAAAAGGGTTTTCATTGGAAACGAGATGGAGTTTGAACATTGGGCGGATAAAGACAAGCCGTATCGGAGGCCGTATCGGAGGGTGGCGTATCGTCGGAAGGGCGTAAAAAGCCTGCGGCCAGCAGGAATTCATGTTCAGCTCCGGGCGGGTGCCAGGACGCATACCGCCCCTTCCCGGGCGGCCTCGACGACTAAGGTGCCGCCGCTCTGAGCAACCAACTCGCGGGCATGCGCTTCCATCCTGGCGATATAAGCATCATCATGTCCCGGGTCATGATGGAACAAGTACAGCCGTTTCACCTTGGCGCTCAACGCAATCGCCACCGTGTCATCCACGCAAGCGTGCCCCCAGCCAACCCGTTGCGGGTATTCCGCAGCGTCATATTGAGAATCCATGATGAGCACCTCCACGCCGCTGAGAAAGCTGATGAGTTTTTCGTCCTGCTTGCGCGCGTAATCCTGCGCGGCGTCCTGGTCCGGTCCGCCGGTGGCGCTGGTATGGGCTTTGAGCCGCTGAAAAGGTTCATTGTCAGGTAGAAACGCAATATCACCGCAACTGGTGTGCAGGCGATAGCCGGCGCAAACGCCCGGATGATTCATGAATTGCGCCTGCACCTGCACTTTGCCGACCGCAAATCTCATCTCGCGCAATTCTTGAATCGCAATATTCCCCGGCATCTGCTGCATGCTGATCGGAAAATAAGGGCTTTCCATCTGCGAAGACAGGGTGTTCTCCAAACCCTTGCGCGCCCCTTCGTAGCCCAGGATCCGCAATTGATTTTTCGGATTGTAAGCCGGAATAAAGAAGGGAAAACCCTGAATGTGGTCCCAGTGAGTGTGGGTCATCAGCACGGTCAGATTCAGCGGCGTGCCCTTGAACTCCGAGATCAGTTGCAAGCCCAATGGGCGAATCCCAGTGCCCGCATCGAGAATGATCAATTCCCCATCCGCCCGCACTTCCACACACGTGGTGTTGCCGCCGTAAAGTGCGGTCCCGGGTCCCGGCGTCGGAATCGACCCGCGCACGCCCCAGAACTTCACTTTGACCTCGTGGTCCGCCGTTCGGAATTCAGCCGCCACCGGCGCACCCCGACCGTCGGCTGGGGCGGCTTTCGCAACGGGTCCAGTCAGGGCCCCGGGCTCGCCAATCCCCGCCCTGATCCCCACCAGGTCAGCCACCTTGATCGGCTTGACCAAGACTTCGTTGGCCCCGGCTTCTAAGGCGTTGATTCGGTCACTGGCATAATCGCTCGCCGTCGCGACGATGATCTTCGGTTGGGGAAAATCGGCCCCGAGCTCCCGCACGGCCCGGCAAAATTGAAATCCGTTGCTGCGGGGCATCATCAAGTCGCAGAGCACCACCTCCGGTCGATGTTTCACCATCATGTCCAACCCGGCTTCACCGTCTTCCGCCTCCAACACCTCCCAACCGGCTTTTTTCAGATGCCGGGCCATCAGTAGCCGGGTGTCACGGTCATCGTCGATCAACAGCAAAGTATTCATCGGTCAGCTGGACCCATGCTTTCACACCAACGAATACAAAACAAGCACTTCCAGCTCGCGGCGCGGTGAGGCGAATTGCGCCAAAAGTATTGTTACCGGGGAAGGATTGAAATCGGTGGGGAAAGAATACGTTGTGCCAAAAGTTGGGTTACCGTGGCGGAAATGGATA
>JAYTXL010000451.1:0-9291 GCA_043742955.1 Verrucomicrobiota bacterium
GCGGCGGGCGGCTTCCGACGAAGCCAATCCGTCCGCTGGCGAACCCAGCGCGGCCAAAACGTGTTCCGCTGACTGGCAATGCCACGGGCCGGATTTCACCTTGGTGCCGCCTCGCCCCGCTTGGGTTGGAGGCGTGTAGGTTGTGATTTCGTTTGCCATTCCAACTTCAGGAACAATGGGACCGATCGTCGCCTGGCTTGGCTGGCATCACGAGCACCTTATCCACGCGGTGCCGGTCCATGTCGAGAATCTCGAAGACGTAGCCCTGAGTCTCGAAGGTTTCGCCTTCCTTGGGCACCCGGCCCAGATGTTTCACGGCGAAACCGGCGAGCGTCTGGTAATCCTTGCTCTCCTCGTCCCCGAAAGTGAGGCCGGGCAAAACCCTTTCGACTTGTTCGATCTCCATCATTCCATCGATGAGCCAGGAGCCGTCGTCGCGCCTTTTTGCGGCCGGCTTGAGCCGCTCCTCCAGCGAGGGAAAATCACCGACGATCGCTTCCATGACGTCGTGCAGGGTCACGAGACCGACGATGCCGCCGAACTCGTCGGTGACCAGGGCGATATGTTTTCCGCTTTGCTTGAAAATTTCGAGCAGCTGGATCGCCGTCTGGGTGGCCGGCACCACCAGCGGTTTGGTCATCAAATCGGCAATGCGCGCCGGGCTGTTGGCGGCCACGTTGGCGTAGATGGCTTTCATCGAAACGATGCCGACCACGTTGTCACGATTGCCTTCGTACACGGGAAAGTTCGTATGCTGGCTGACGACAATTTTGTGCCAGATCGTTTCGTGCGGATCCTGTTTGTTCAACCAAATGATTTTCGGTCGCGGAGTCATCAGATCACGCACGGGCAGGGTGTCCAGCAGGAGCACGCTTTCCACCATCTCGGATTCGGCCTTTTGAAACACCCCGGCGCGCATGCCCTCCTGCACGAGCAGTTTTATTTCCTCCTCCGTACCGGTGGTGTCGTTCGCGGGCCGGAACCCGATCAGGCGCAGCAGTATTTCAGTGGCGCCGCTGAGAAAACGCACCGCGGGCCCGGCGAGGATGGCGAGCCGGTGCATCGGTCTGGCCATGGCGATGGCGATGCCTTCCGGGTTGCCCAGTCCCAGTCGTTTGGGCACCAGTTCGCCGAGCACGAGCGAAAAAAGGGTCAGGGTGATGACGACCATGGTCAAACCGATCCCCTCGGCATAAGGGGCAAGCCAGGGCACGGATTGCAGGGCCTTTGCGATTTGCTCGGCGATGGTAACCCCGCCGAAGGCACCCATCAGGATCCCCACCAGCGTGATGCCGATCTGGACCGTGGACAGAAAACGATTGGGAGATTCAGCCAGTTCCAGAGCCAGCCGGGCGCGGACATCTCCCGCTTCGGCCAAGCGGCGCAGCCGGACCTTGCGCGCGGAGACCACGGCGATTTCCGTCATGGCGAACAGGCCGTTCAGCGCGAGCAAAAGCAGAATGATGGCGCATTCAATAATAATCTCGTTCATAACCCTGGGCCCAACTGCCACGCATGGCCCACCGCCAGGCCGGGCGGACGGGCAAACCATCTGCGGCAACTGGTCGCTCACCTTGATTCCGCCCGCGCGAGCAAGGACGCGAACTATTTCCATTTCGGCAAACAGAATAACCACGAACCCCAGAGCCGCTGCCTTGGTTACTCACCCGCCAACCACCCACCGCTTTGATACGCGATTCGTCAGCGTTCGACTTCACCTTGCTTGTCCAAGGTGCACTCTATTTTGAGGCGTTCCGGGCAATCTTGGCGGACTGACATGCGTCCGCATCCGAGTGTCTGGCTTGACACCGGAATAGGGTTGGCCCAGCGTAGTCCGACTCAGTTAACAGCGGTTGAATTCAGAAGGCTTGGCTTATGCGAATTGTTCAAAAACTACCGATGGTTGTGGCCGTGGCAGCTTTGGGTTTGCTGGCGGCGTGCGTCACGCCGCCGCGCGACGGCGGGTTCGTCAACCTCTTCGACGGCAAAACGCTGAACGGCTGGACGCTCGTTGGCAAGAATGGCGAGGGTTATGGCGTGAAGGACGGGATTCTTTTCTGTGCCAAGCACGGCGGGGGCAATTTGTTCACGGAAAAGGAATATTCCGATTTCATTCTGCGCTTTGAATTCCGGCTGGAAGCGGGAGGGAACAATGGCATCGGTGTGCGCGCGCCCTATGAAGGCACGTCGGCTTATGTGGGCATGGAGATTCAAATCCTGGATGACGGCGCGCCCCAGTATGCAAATTTACGTCCGGCCCAGTACTGTGGTTCGGTCTATGACATCGTGGCGGCCCGCCGCGGCGCCTTGAAACCGGTCGGCCAATGGAACCAGGAAGAAATCGTGGCGCACGGGCGACACCTCAAGGTGACGCTGAACGGCACGGTAATTGTGGACACCAATTTGAATGACGTGACGGACCCCGCCATCCTCGCCAAGCATCCAGGCATGCTGCGCGACCGGGGCCATATTGGCTTGCTGGGCCATGATGATTATGTCGAGTTTCGCAACCTCCGCGTAAAGGAGCTGCCGGTGCCCCGGGTGGATAACAAAGCGCCCGAAGGGTTTGCGCCGCTGTTCAATGGGCGTGACCTCTCCGGCTGGCAGGGATTGGTGGGCACGCCGCCTCAGCGCGCCAAAATGACTCTGCAGCAATGGGCGGCGGCGCAGGTCAAGGCGAACGAAAAAATGGACGCGCATTGGCAGGCGCGGGACGGCGTGCTGGTGTTCGACGGGAAGGGCGATAATTTGTGCACGGCCAAGAATTACGCCGACTTCGAACTGCTGGTGGACTGGAAAATCATGGAGAAGGGCGACAGCGGCATTTATTTGCGCGGCAGCCCCCAGGTTCAGATTTGGGATCGGGACGACCTCCGTGGCAATCCCAAGCAGGTGGGCTCCGGCGGGCTGTATAACAATCAGAAGAATCCTTCGAATCCGCTGGTGCTCGCCGACCATATCGTGGGGGAATGGAATCGCTTCCGCATTCTGATGGTTGGGGACAAGGTGACGGTTTATCTCAACAATGAGTTGGTGACTCACAATGTGACGCTGGAAAATTATTGGGAGCGCGACAAGCCGATCTACGCGAGCGGCCCGATCGAGTTGCAGAACCACGGCAATACGTTGTATTTCAAGAATGTTTTTGTTCGGGAAATCACCCCGGTTGCGGTCAAGTAAATCGACCTCCTCCCCGCCTACGGCCATGAATAATTCCCTTAATCGGCGCCAGTTTTTGAACCAGTCCGCGCTGGCTTCCGGCGGTATCCTGCTGGCCGGCTCGCAATTTGCCTTCGCCAAACGGAGGCCGCCCGGTGCCCGGATCCTCTCCCCGAACGACAAACTCAACATCGGCATGGTTGGCACGGCCAATCGTGCCGGTGCCAACCTCCAGGAGGTGTCCAGTCAGAACATCGTGGCGCTCTGCGATGTCGATGAGGAATTTCTGGCGGCCGCATCGGCGAAATATCCGAAGGCCAGGGTGTACACGGATTTTCGCCGGCTGATCGACCAGAAGGATATTGACGCCATTGTCATTGCCACCCCGGACCACACCCACGCCGTTGCGACGGTGGCCGCGTTGAAGTCGGGGCGGCACGTCTATTGCGAGAAGCCGCTGACGCACACGGTTTCCGAGGCGCGCATTGTGGCGGAGACGGCACACAATTTGAAGCGTGTCACGCAGATGGGCAACCAGATCCATGCCAGCAATAATTATCGCCGCGTGGTGGAACTGATCCAGAGCGGGGCCATTGGTCCGGTGAGTGAAGTCCACGTCTGGCTCGATGGCGTGTGGGAACTCATGAAGCGCCCGGCGGAAATCGTCCCCGTACCCACCCATCTAAATTACGATCTCTGGCTGGGCCCGGCGCCCTATCGGCCGTACCATCCGGAATATTTGCCGTTCAAGTGGCGGCGCTGGTGGGATTTTGGCGGCGGCACCCTGTCCGATTTCGGCTGCCACCACATCGACCTTTCCCATTGGGCCCTCAACCTGCGCCATCCGCTCACCGTCGAGGCGGAAGGTCCGCCCGTGGACAGCGAATGCGCCTCGCCCTGGTTGATCGTGCGTTACGAATATCCGTCGCGGGGCGACCTGCCGCCGGTGAAGTTGACCTGGTATCAGGGCGGCAAGCGTCCACCTCAATTCGCCCAGGGCCTGCTGCCCAAGTGGGGCGGTGCCGGTTCCTTGTTCGTCGGCGCCAAGGGCATGCTGCTGGCCGATTATGGCAATCGCATGTTGTTGCCGGAAAAAGATTTTGTCGGCTTCACTCCGCCGACGCCGTTCATCCCGGATTCCATCGGCCATCACAATGAATGGATCGCCGCCTGCAAAACGGAGGGGCCGACGACGTGCAATTTTGATTATGCCGGTGCCCTGACGGAGTCGGTGCTCCTGGGGAACGTCGCCTACCGGGCCGGAAAAAAACTGGAATGGGATGCGAAGAAGTTACGCGCCACCAATTGTCCCGAGGCGGATGATTTTATCCAGCACCAGTATCGTCGCGGCTGGAAGATTTGATTTCTTCCGGCGGCGGTTGATCGCTCAAAGCACGGCCGGGTTCATGGCTTTCTCGCTTCCGGTCGGCGCGGGAAAATCAACGGGCAGCAACTACGCGGTGGACGGAGGTTTTTGGAGCATCGCCGTCGCGGTGCAAACGTCCGGGGCGTAGTTTCTTACGGTAGTCAGTAACCAACCACTCCGGCCTCCGCAGGGTTTCGCTTCTTCGGTCGGCGCCGTCCGAAACCACCAACTTACTTCAGAGCTCCGGCCAGGACAGTTTGAAAATAGGGCGGTTCATCCTCGCGGGCCACGATGGTGACCTCAACCTTCTTGAAGCCCGCCGCTTCGAGCCAGCCGTGCAAATCGCTTTCCGCAAAGCCGAGCCAGCGGTCGCCGTAAAGCTCGCGCGCCCGGTCGAATTTGTGCTGGAGCAGATCAAGGATCACGATCTGTCCACCGGGCCGGAGCAGTTTGTGGGCGCTCGCAATTGCGGTGGCTGGCTCAGCGGCATGATGCAGCGCCTGACTGAGGATCACCAGGTCCACGCTGTTCGCCTCGATGGGCGGCGCTTCGAGATCACCCAGCCGGAACTCGAGATTTTTAAGCCCGTTCTGTTTCGCCTTCTTCGCGCCGAAGGCCACCATCTTTTCTGAGTTGTCCACCGCGATGACCTTGTGGCATCGGCGCGCGAGCAGTTCGCTCAACAGGCCTTCCCCAGAGCCCAGGTCCGCGACGGTCAGAGGCGGGATGATCCGGAGCAGCAAATGTCCAAAGGTCTGCCATGAGCGGCCCGGCCCGTAGCTGCGGTCAAAGCGGCCGGCAACCTGATTGAAATAGACTTGCGCCTGCTCGTTGCGGCGCGCCAGGACCCGCTTGAGGTTGAGTTGATCGGCGGTGTGCTCGGAGAGCTCCGTCGCACCGCGGATGGCGAGGGTGATGAATTCGCGCGCCACCGGGTCGGCGTCCGCTTTCAGCCGGTAAAATGTTCGTTTGCCTTCGCGTCGCGATTGCACCAACCCCGCGTCCTGCAGCAGGCCAAGGTGAGTGGAGATGCGGGACTGGCCCATGCGGCTGACTTCCTGCAGCTCATTCACGGACAATTCGTTCTTCTCCAGCAGCGCGATCAGCCGCAACCGCGTGAGGTCAGCCAGGGCGCGGAGCGATTTGAGCGTGGTGGACATGATGATCGCGGGCGGTCGAGATTTCTTAAATTAATAGTTGACGCAACGTTAGATGGTTATATCTTCAAATCCAGATACGTCAATATGATTGTTGGTAAATTGGCCTGGCAAAAAATCACATGAGCAAAAATTACATCTTCTCTTCGGAGTCCGTCGGCGAAGGCCACCCGGACAAAGTGTGCGACACGATTTCGGACGCCGTGCTGGACGCCTGCCTCGCGCAGGACAAACACAGCCGCGTCGCCTGCGAAACGTACGCGAAGTCAAACTTCGTGGTGGTGGGTGGCGAAATCACCACCAAGGCGAAGCTCGATTTTAATGCTATCGCCCGCGAGGCCATCCGGGGAATTGGCTACACGCACGATGATGACGTGTTTCACGCCGACAAAGTGCTCATCATGAATGCGATCACCTCGCAGTCGGCCGATATCGCGCAGGGCGTCGATGAGCGCGCGGCTGAAGGCAAGGGGCACGCGGAGCAGGGGGCGGGGGACCAAGGGCTGATGTTCGGTTATGCCTGCAACGAAACCCCGGAGCTGATGCCGGCGCCGATCATGTTCGCGCACCAGCTGGGAAGTGAATTGACGCGGCTGCGCAAGAATGGCGCGGCCAAGTGGCTTCGCCCCGACGCCAAGAGCCAGGTTTCCGTGCAATACATCAACGATCAGGTCGTGCGCATCACGAACGTGGTCGTTTCGACGCAGCATGCCCACGACGTGTCGAACAAGATCATTCGCGAGTTCATCACAAACGAGGTCATTCGCAAGGTTTTGCCGGCGCATCTGCTCGACAAAAAAACCCAGTTTCTCATTAACCCGACCGGACGCTTCGTGGTCGGTGGACCGCAGGGTGACACGGGTTTGACCGGTCGTAAAATCATCGTCGATAGCTACGGCGGCATGGGCCGGCATGGCGGGGGAGCCTTCTCGGGCAAGGACCCCAGCAAAGTGGATCGCAGCGCCGCCTATATGGGCCGTTACGTCGCCAAGAACATCGTCGCGGCGGGTCTGGCGACGAGCGCGGAAATCCAGTTCGCCTACGCCATTGGCCATCCCGACCCGGTCAGTGTTTGTGTCAACACCTTCGGCACCGGCTTGGTCAGCGATGAGGCCATTGAAAAGGCGGTCTGCGCCGTCTTCAGCTTCAAGCCGGCGGCGATCATCAAGCAGCTCAATCTGCTTCGGCCGATTTACGGCAAGACCACCAACTACGGCCACTTCGGTAAAGTGGACGATCTCAAGAGCATCACGTGGGAACGCACCGACAAAGCCACCGCCCTGAAACGCGCGGTGAAGTAATCTGGATCACCAAATCTCAACTCAAAATTAATATGTCCGCCAAAGTAAAACTTCCTCCGTCCCGCGCCAAACTGCTCCGTGCGGCCGCGAAACCCGCGGCCAAGAGTGGCAACGGCGCGCCGAAACAAGACTTCAAAGTCAAAGACCTTAGCCTTGCCGATTGGGGCCGCAAGACGATCGACGTTTCCGAGCAGGAAATGCCGGGGCTCATGTCGATCCGGAAAAAGTACGCCCCGGGCAAGCCGCTCAAAGGCGTGCGCGTCACCGGTTCATTGCACATGACCACGGAAACGGCGATTTTGATTGAAACGCTTGTGGATCTTGGCGCCTCCGTGCGTTGGGCCAGTTGCAACATCTTCAGCACCCAGGATCAAGCCGCCGCCGCCATTGCCAAGGCAGGCATTCCTGTGTTTGCGTGGAAGGGCGAAACGCTGGAGGAATACTGGGATTGCACCCTCGATGCGGTCATCCATCCCGGCGAACTCGGCCCGCAGCTCGTCGTGGATGACGGCGGCGACGTGACGCTGCTCATTCACAAAGGTTACCAGCTCGAAGCCGGCGACAATTGGGTCAACACCCCGAGCGGCTCTCACGAGGAGCAGGTGATCAAAAACCTCCTCAAACGCGTCGCCAAGGAACGCCCTGGAATCTGGCACCGAATCGTCAAGGATTGGAAAGGCGTTTCCGAAGAAACCACCACCGGAGTGCATCGCCTCTATCAGATGCTCGAAGCGGGCAAACTGCTCGTGCCGGCCATCAACGTGAACGACAGCGTGACCAAATCGAAATTCGACAACCTCTATGGCTGCCGCGAATCGCTGGCGGACGGCATCAAACGCGCCACCGACGTGATGATCGCCGGCAAGGTCGCCTGCGTGTGTGGTTACGGCGACGTGGGAAAGGGTTCGGCGCATTCGCTGCGCGGTTTCGGCGCGCGCGTCATTGTTACTGAGATCGATCCCATCAACGCCCTGCAAGCCGCGATGGAAGGCTTCGAGGTCAACACGATCGAGAGCACCCTCGGCCGGGCGGACCTTTACGTCACCACCACCGGCAACTGCGACATCATCACCTTCGAGCATATGGCGAAGATGAAAGACCAGGCGATCGTGTGTAACATCGGCCACTTCGACAATGAAATTCAAATGGATCGCTTGAACACCGCGAAGGGGGTGAAGAAACTCAACATCAAGCCGCAGTATGACAAATACACGTTCGCCAATGGCAACAGTATCTTCATCCTCGCGGAAGGCCGCCTGGTGAACCTCGGCTGCGCCACCGGCCATCCGAGCTTCGTGATGTCGAACTCGTTTTCCAACCAGGTCCTCGCGCAGCTCGACCTCTGGAAAAACAAAGAGACCTATCAGGTTGGTGTTTATCGCTTGCCCAAGAAACTCGACGAAGAAGTCGCCCGTTTGCACCTGGAGAAAATCGGTGTGAAGCTGACCAAGCTCACCAAGCAACAGGCCGAGTATCTGGGAATCCCCGTGGAAGGTCCCTACAAGCCGGAGCATTACCGCTACTGAAAAGTCCTTCTCCGCTGCGAAAGTTCCTCGCTCGTGTCAGCGGGAGCAGATGTCCGCAGGACAGGTGAAGGTTGTCGGGGAAAAACAAATCTCTGCGGAGCAGGTCAGGATGCGGTGTCGGGAATTTGCAGGCGAGTGGAGCAATCCACTCGCCTTTTTTCATCAACCCGGTAGGGCGGTGCTGCCGCACCGCCCACTTTTCTGGGACGCCTCGCAACGCGTCCTTCCCTCACCCTGAAAACTTTTCGCGTATTTCGCGTATTTCGCGCTTCAACCTTCTCCCTATCCTCCTTGCCCGTCGTGGTGCGGTTCAGGCGGGAGAGCGTTTGCACGCAGGCCACGCCGCTGAGTTTCTTGTCCACATACATGGCCACCGGCTTGGGTTGATCGAAGCCCGTCTGGAACTTGCTGGCCACGATCAGGAACCGGTAGTCATCGCCCTCGAAGCGATCCGCCGTCGCCGCCTCGGGGAAGCCTCAACGCATCGCCCGCAGCAACTCCTGCAAACTCAACACCCTCGGGTCAGGCGACCGCCGATGTAGGGTGTTGACCTGCCGATAAGACCTTCGCGACTCAAACGCCTTAATCTGCTTCGTCACTTCCGCATCATCCCACTTTCTTCCCGCGTAGGCAGGGTCTGGCTCGACTTCAAAGACCGCGTAAATCTCTCCCGCCGCCGCACCGGGGTATCCGCTGGCGATGAGGTCGCTCGCAGTGAAAACCTTGTAGCCGGGCTTTGTGGGTTGAATCCGAAACAACCCGTCCGCCAGTTTGCCCCCGTG